>JBFJNL010000010.1:0-28697 GCA_041618195.1 Thermoplasmatota archaeon
GTGGGATGCGACGCAGGCGGCCGGCGATTCGCTGCAGCTCAGCGTCTACGACGGCACCACCAGCGGCCCGCTGCGCACCAACGGTCCCAGCCCGCAGTTCTTGAAGGCTGACCGTGGCTTCTGGGAGAATGGCACCGGCGGCTCCAAGAGCAGCAGCCCGATGCTGGCCGATGGCACGCAGGTCGCGTTCCGTGTCTTCGCTGGCTGGCTCGCGGGCACCGAGGGTCCCTTCGGCTGGGGCGTTGGTGTGACGCTCAGCCAGCAGTTCACGATGTACAACACCATCTTCCAGAACATCACTCCGGGCGAGGACTGGGCGTTCATCGAAGATGGCGATTTCGTCGTGCCAAGCTAGGCTGAAGCGGCAAACATCATAACGCACTGGCGCAAGCTCCCTGCATGCGCCTGATCGTTTCTTTCCTCCTTCTCTCCACTGTCTTTGCCGGGTGCGCGTCGAGCCCACTCGATGCGGTGTCCGACCTTGTCACCGATGAGCCGGCCGCAGATCCTTTCGTGTCCGTCCTGACCGTCGTGTCGGCCGACCGCGGCGGCGGCGAACCCAGCATGGGTGTCACCCCGGATGGCGTGTTGTTCACCAACATCTTCAGCCGCATCTACCGCAGCACCGACGATGGCACCACCTGGACGGAGACCACGACGCCGACGAGCCAGATCCCCAACCACGACCCGGACCTGGCGGTCGACCGCGACGGCATCGTCTGGGAAAGTCGCCTGTACGCTCTGGCCTGCAACGCAGTCAGTGTGTCCCGTGACCTGGGCGAAACGTGGTTCACCAACCCGGCCGTGTGCAACGGCCCCGTCGGTGACCGCCAATACGTCGTCCCCACGCAGGACTGTACGGCGTACCTGTACTGGCACCAGATCCCGACGTTCTACCAGACCGTCATGAAGACCACGGACTGCGGTCTGACCTGGACCCCGACCGGCCCGGCCGAGACCCCCGACGGTCACCTGCTGGTCAATGATGGCAGCAGCTGGGGTGGAGGAGGGTTCTACAACCACGCCACGGGCAGCACGTTCATCACGTACACCCGCAGCCCCGGCCTGATCGGCATCATGCAACCGGAACTCGTGCCGGCCGAAGCCCCCGGCTACTCGGTCACCCGCGACGGCCTGTTGTGGGAGGAAGGCGTCGGGCCGGCCTTCGACGGCAGCCGCCTCGGCCTTGGGCTGGTCATGGGCGCAGCCGATGCCGCCGGCAACGTCTACCTGACCTGGGGTGAGAACATCGACGGCGACGTCGCGGTCTTCGTCGCCGGCAGCCAAGACGATGGCCGCACCTGGAGCGACAAGGTCCGCATCGACGACGGCCAGGGCAGCAAGGTCTTCCCCGCCATCGCCGCCGGTGCGGATGGCAAGGTGGCGGTCGCCTACTACGAGGCCGAGGACGACGGCCACCCGGATGTGGCCCGCAACTGGACCGTCAGCCTAGGTCACACCCAGGACTTCTTTGGAACCGGCCTGGCGGGCGCATGGGAGACCCACAACATCGCCAACGACACCATCGTCAAGGCGGAGCCCATCTGCATCAGCGGCACCACGTGCACCGGAGGACGCGAATTCCTCGACTACTTCGCCATGGACGCCATGCCCGATGGTCGCGTGGCCGTCGTCTACAATACTATGCCTGCCGCAGATTCTCCCCTACGCAATCAGTTCGCCATGATCGGTCGGCCGATCCTCGCATAACCGCCCTGGGCACCGGTCGCATCGGGCCCACAGGAAGCCCTGGAGCCGTGTTGGCCAAGCCTTATGGATGTGGCCGAACCTGTGACCGAGTAGGGGGGAGCGCAAGCTTCCACGAGGGGATGCACATGAAAGATATCATTCGCGAGGCCGTGGCCCGCGCCGAAACCGGCGGCACCATGGTCCAAATGCAGAATCAGAACACGAACACCGCCACCAGCGACAACTCGGACCTCGAGAAGGTCCTGCACAGCCTGATCACCCGCATCAAGGTGTTCGGCTGCGGCGGCGGTGGCACCAACACCATCATGCGGCTCACCGAGGAAGACCTCGGCGACGTCGAACTGGTGGCCATCAACACCGACGCTCAGCACCTGCTGACCGCCAAGGTGCCGCACAAGGTCCTCATCGGCCGCCACCTGACCCGCGGTCTCGGCGCCGGCGCCCTGCCCCAGATCGGGGAAGAAGCCGCCACGGAGAACGAGGATGACCTGCGCAATTCCATCGCCGGATCCGACATGGTGTTCATCACCTGCGGTCTTGGCGGCGGCACCGGCACCGGCAGCGCTCCCGTCGTGGCCCGCCTGGCTCGCGAAGCCGGCGCCCTGACCATCGCCGTCTGCACCCTGCCGTTCGGCGTCGAAGGCGCGGTCCGCATGCAGAACGCCGAGGCCGGCCTGGCCCGCCTCCGCGACGTCTGTGACACCGTCATCGTCATCCCGAACGACAAGCTTCTCGAGGTCGCCCCGCGCCTACCGCTCGGTGCCGCCTTCCGCGTCGCCGATGAGCTCCTGATGCGCAGCATCCGTGGCATCACCGAGATGATCACCAAGCCCGGCCTGGTCAATCTTGACTTCGCCGACCTGAAGACCATCATGAAGAAGGGTGGCGTCGCCATGATCGGCCTCGGTGAATCCGACGGCCAAGACCGCGCCACGGAAGCCGTCATGGAGGCCCTCAACAGCCCGCTGCTCGAGATCGACATCTCGGACGCCAGCGGCGCCCTCGTCAACGTCGTCGGCGGCAATGACATGACCCTGCGCGAAGCAGAGGCCGTCGTCGAGGAGATCTACGAGCGCATCAACCCCGATGCCCGCATCATCTGGGGTACCAGTGTCGACCCCATGCTCGACCGCACCATCCGCGTGATGCTCGTCATCACCGGCGTCAAGTCCAAGCAGATCCTCGGCCCCAGCGCTCGCCGCCAGGAGCAGAAGAGGAAGGATATCGGACTGGATTTCGTCCTGTAAGGCCGAAAGACAGGGCGAGATCCAGCGAGGCCCCGAAGGGGCTGAAGCGGACCCACGGGCCATCGGATGATGGCCCGTGGGGGGCCGCGCCCGGCCGCAGCGGGGTGCGGATCTAAGATTGAACCAGCGCCAGCCAGGCCCCCACCCCCCTCGTACGGGGGTTTGGCTGGCGCTCCTAGCCTCGCAGCCCGCGCACTTTGGCCCCGAAGCCCCATCGGGGGCCCCCTCGACAACGCCTTTGAACCATCAATCCAACCCCTGGTCATGCGCTGGGCCGTGGCTTTGCTCCTACTATTGACCGCCTTCGCCGGATGTGCCGGCGACTCGGACACGAACAAGCCGGCATTCGTCGACAGTGACGGCGACGGCATCAGCGACGAGGACGAGATCCGCCTCGGTACCGATCCTTTCAGCGCCGATACCGACGGCGACGGCATCCCCGATGGCATGGAGATCCAGAACGGCACCGACCCGCTGCGCGACCTCATGTCCTTCGTGCTCAGTAGCACCGGCGAGAACGGCCCCGAGCCCTCCGTCGGCATCACGAGCAGCGGCTGCATCTTCTTCGCCGCCCTCGAGAAGGTCATGCGCTCCTGCGATGCCGGCGACACCTGGACTGATGTCCACGATCCCATCACTTGCCAGGACGGCACCAGCGACCCGTGGCTCTGGGTCGACCCCGCCACCGACCGCATCTTCAACGTCCAGATGGTCAGCCTCGTCGGAACCTGGGTGTGCTGGAGCGACGACGACGGCGACACGTGGCTCGGCAACCCCTACGACCAAGGCCCACTCCCGGTCAACGACCACATCAAACTGGCCACCGGCCCGTGGCGCGGCCTCGAAGAAGGCGCCGGCTACGGCACCGTCGGCGGCTACAATCCGACCTACGAATCGGCCGTCTACTTCTGCTACAACAAACTCGCCGGCGTGTTCTGCTTCACCAGCTTCGATGGCGGCATGACGTTCCCCGTCGGCGGCCAGATCATCGGCCTCGCCACCACCGGTGCCGGATTGCACGGCACCATCACCACCGCCCCTGACGGCATGGTGTTCGTGCCGCCCCGCGTCGCCACGCCCACGCTGTTGATCAGTGCCGACAACGGCTTCTCCTGGCAGACCAAGACCATGGGCAGCGATGTCGGCACTCCCAACCCGCGCAAGAACAGCGAAGTGGGCACGGACGCCGACAGCAACGCATACCACGTCTGGACCGCGGCCGACCAGCGCGTCTACATGAGCCGAAGTTACGACAGCGGCAGCAGCTGGGAGCAGACCAGTTCCCTGGTCAGTGCCCCCGACGTCATCTCCACGACGTTCCCCCACGTCGATGCCGGCGACGCCGGCCGTGTGGCCGTGACCTACTTGGGCAGCACCGACGCCCACATGCTCAACGCCACTGACATCGACGGCAACCCATGGCAGGGCCACCCCCACTACGCGCCCGACGGCGTCGAGTACCATCTCTACCTGAGCATCAGCATCGATGCCACCATGCCCAACGCCACGTGGAAACACTACCGCCTCACGGACGACCCCGTCCAGGTCGGTAGTATCTGCATCAGCAGCGGCGACTGCCGCGACATCGGCGGCAGCAACCGCAACCTGCTCGATTTCAACGACCTGACCCTGGGTCCTGATGGCCGTGTCTACATCGCGTACGCCGACGGCTGCATCGACGTGTGCGCCGACGGTTCGGACCGCCACGACACCACCAGCCGCGCTCGCCTCGGTGCCGTCGCCATCCAGGACGAAGGCCCCAGCCTACTCGCAGAGATCGGCGTGCTGGCTCCGCTACGGGCATAGGCCTCTAGCCGCCTGCACCGGCCGTGTTTCAGAGCCAGCCTAGCGTCGGCGGAATATCGGGGATCGGGTCCGGCGTGTAGCGGTTGGCATCGAAGCAGGCTCCCAGGGGGTCTGGCTGGTCGGCGCCCGCTTGGCCAACGACCGCGGTGACCACGTTCAGGAACACCAGCGCGTCGCCGTACAGTAGATGTGCTTCGTTGCCGGCCCGCGTGTAGCCTTCGGCGGGCGTCAGGAAGCGGGCGCCGGTCACGCCGGTCACCTGTGTCTTCAGCAGCGCGTTGTAGCCGGGGATCGTCGTGAAGTAGCAATTGTCGATCGAGCTGTCTGGCTGCTCCAAGCGGTCTTGGTCGTAGACGTAGACGGGCAGCGGCGTGGCGTCGGCCAAGGCGCCCTGGCGGTCGATGTTGCCTCCAGCCGGGAACGAAGCGTTCTGCAGCATCTGTGGGATGTTGGTGTAGAAGCTCGTGCCGTTGACCCACAGCCCCACGGTCCTCGTCTGCACGTGCATGCCGGGCTGGACCACGATGCCGCCGCCGTCGACCGCCGTGAGTTCCTGGGTGAAGACGCGGGCACCGTTGCTGTATGCGTTCATGGTGAAGGCATCGCCTACGGACCAGTCGCCCTCGTACACCCACAGGCGCGACTCGCCTGGGGCCAAGGTGTCGGATAAGCGCGCGCCACCGATCTCCGTGTCCAACCAGCCCTCATGGGTGACGATGCCGCCGCGGCCGGCGGCCATGCCGGCCGCTTCCAGGTCGTAGCGGACCGTGTCGTTGGATGGGTTGGCCACGCGCACCGCCCACGCCAATGGGTGGGGGGAGTCCTCGGAAGTCATGATGCCCGGTGCCGGGTAGTGGAAGACGAAGAACCCGAGTGCCGTCTCGCCATCGCCAACATCATCGTCGGCCAGGCAACCGGACAGGGTCGCCATCACAAGGATCGAGGCCAGAATGAGCCGCATAACCGCCATCAAGCGGCCTCGACCTTGGCTCTTACGGCCTGGCAGGGGCACAGACTCCCTGCGAATCTTTCATAAACACCACCCAAGTCGGCAGGCCCAATGAGCGAGCGTACCTTCCTTGACAAATCCTGGGCCGCCCAGCGCAAGGTCGAGAAGAAGCTCGGGGCCATTGGCAAGGGCAAGTACGCCCGTGTGCTTCGGATGGCCCGCAAGCCCGAACCCCAGGAATTCAAGCAGACCAGCAACGTGGTGCTGATCGGCATCGCCGTCATCGGTGGCATCGGTTTCGCCATCTTCCTGTTGATGTCCTGGATCCAGGGCCTCCTCGGCGTCTAAGGTCCCGCCCGCCAAGGCCGGAACGCGGCCCCCGCCCTCCCTGTTGCCCCCGCAACACGGATATAGTGGGGTTGGGTCGCCAGAAATACCCTGTTTTCGCTCAGCGGCAGCAGGATGAGGACATTCACATGGACGGAGACGACGGCCTAGGCATCCTTCCCGAAGAACCGGTGACCCCCGAGGTCACCGAAGAACCGGAAGCGATCGAGGCGCCCGAAGAAGAGGCTCCTGAGACCCCCACGGAAGCGGAAGCTGACAAGGGGATGTACTCTGACATCGACACGCAGATCCTGGTCCTCAAGACCCAGGTCGGCCAAGAACGCCGCGTCATCGAGATGATGGGCAACAAGGCCCGCCGTTTCAACATCCCGATCCAGGCGCTTCTCGCGCCCCAGGAACTGCGCGGCTACATTTTCATCGAGACCACGGACCCCCTGGCTCTCCAGAAGGGTATCCGTGGCGTCTCGTACGCCCGCAGCCTCGTGAGCCAAGACGTTGAGACCCGCGATGAGCAGGGCAACTTCGTCAAGGACCGCCGCGGCAAGATCATCACCGAGCGCAAGCCGGTCGACACCCCCTTCAGCGAGATCGCTCGCTTCCTGACCCCCGTCAGCGCGGTCGCCAAGATCGGCGACGGCGACATCGTCGAACTGGTCAGCGGACCGTTCCGCGGCGAGAAGGCGAAGGTCACCCGCGTCGACGACGCCCGCGAAGAGATCACGGTGGAACTCATCGACTCGATGGTCCCCATCCCGATCACTGTCAAGGGTGAGCACGTCCGCGTGCTGCAGAAGGACGAAGCGTAATCCGCTTCCCGACAAGGCAACGCTGGCGCTGTCGCGCCTTAGCGTGAGCCACATCGCGGCCAACCTGGCAGCCCTGCGAGCGGCCAAGCCTGAAGGCGTCGCTGGCAGGTCGGGGAGGGAGGCCTGGAATGGGGGAGTCTTCCCCCACTCCAGGCAGCGGGACATCAACGGCCCGTGAAGGCCAGGTGGTGGGTGGTTGTCGTGTTGTTTCCTGAGCACGCTGCGTGCCCAGGGCGTCCCGCTTGAGCGACACAACGGTGCAGCCAGTATAATCCCGCCGCGGCGTTACGCCATCATCCAATTTGTTCCCGGTCGCGCCCGAGGGCGGCACCTTTGGATAATACGGAACCCTCACCAAGCCTTTTAGCGCCTGAGAGCAGTGGCTGGCTTGGTTGTAGGGTTGATTCCATGCTAGCTCCTCGTGTCGTACTCATTCTGGCCCTGCTATTGGTGGCAGCCGCGCCGGCTCAAGCCCAAGAAGACTCCTGCGAGTCTGATTGCCAAGCGGACTCCGACGCGGGTTGCGCCGATTCGTGCGCCTCGCCAGACGACGGTTCGTCGGGCAACGAAACAAGCAGTGATCCATGGGCTGGCGTCCAGGAGTTCCTCAACGATGTCCTGACCAACCCGACCGAGATCTGCCGCATCGTCAACATCTACGACCCCACGAACCCGAAGCCGGACCCGGATGGCTGCATCCAGGGCCGCATCTACCGCCTCATCCGTCCGTAGTCATGCACCGATCGATTGTCGCCATCATCATTGCTCTCCTGTTGGTACCGGCCGCCCTGGCGCAAGCGGTCCCGACCGCCGACGGGTTCCGGATGGAAGGCGACGTCCGCGGCGAAGGCATCGCTGCCGGCGTCACGGTGGTCCAGCTGGCCCCCGACGGTGTCGCATCGGTGGATGACGGCCGCTTGTCCCAAGTCACCATCCAGGCGGTCCGTGCGCACGTTCTGCGCTGGACCGAGACCGGCGTGGCAGGACCTTCGGGCTTCGGCTTGCCGCAGATCGCCCAAGGCGCATCGGGCGGATTCGAGCGCCTGCCGGCGAACGGGTACATCACCAATTTCCGCCTACAGGGCGGCGACCACGATGTCGAGCACATCTTCAACGTCATCGCGGCCAGTGGTGCTGCGCTGCGTTTCAACGGCGACGTAGCCGAGCCAGAACGGCTGTTCAGCGATGTGTCCGAGTCGTTCTGCCTTGGCGAGTTCGGTCTTGACGAATCCCTTACCTGCGAAGGGTACAACGAGCAGGCGCCATACCCGGCCCAGACCATCATGCCCAGTCCTTCCCAGCGCGTCGTGCTGGACAGCGCTGGCAAGCTCCATGTGGGCGGGGGAAACCTCGTCATTGACGTCCTTGGCATTGACCTGAGTGGCAGCCTTGACCTGCCGGGGCGCGTGGACGTCGCCTCGACGGGCGGCCCGTACACGGCCTACTTCACACGCCTCGTCCTTGAGGACGCCAGCATTTCCTTCCGCGTCGACGGGGGCCATGACCAGGTCGCTTGGGCGGTCACTGACATGGCGCTCGCTCTAGACGGTACCATAGACGTGGAAGGCGGCCGGGGCCAACAGCGCGTCGGCGACCATACTGTCGACCTCGCCACCCAGGACCACCTCGAAGGCCAATTCCTTCTCACGACCACGCCGACCCCGGCGGGCATGACATTCGACCTGAGCGAAGCCGGGGCGGACGTCGATCCCAACGCCGCCAACTCCGGCATCGCGCTCATGGGTCTATCGTGGCTACCCGCCACGCTCCTCTCGATCCTGCCCTTGCTGGGCACCGCCCTGGTGGTCCGGCGGGCGCATGCGCACACCACCATGCGCCACGTCGAGGACGCCCTCGGTCAGCAGCGCTTCCGGCGGGCCGCACGCCTTGCTGGTCGCGTCCTGCGGTTCAATCCCGTGGACGAGAGCGCTCATCTGGGCAAAGCCATCGCGTTGACCAAGAGCGGTCGCGCTTCCCGTGCCGCCGCCGGCCTTGAGTCCCTGCTCGAGGAACACGAGCCCGCCGACGGCACGCTCCATTACGCTCTCGGCGTCGCCTTGTCTGATCTTGGTCGGGCGGACGATGCACGCGCCGCCATGGCCGCCGCGGTCAAGCGCACGCCTGCGCTCCTTGGCGGGGCCGCCGGCCTCGGACGGGACGACGGGGGCGCTTACACTTGAACGTCCTTGCCCTGCTGTTGCAGGTCAGCGGCGATGCCCTGCTGGACCAGCCCGTCCGCAAGCGGCTCATGGGGCTCATCCGCCGCAGCCCCGGCATCCACGCCAGCGAGATTTGTAGGGAGACCGGGGAGGCCTGGGGCACCGTCCAGTATCACCTTTCATTGTTGCAGAACAACGAGATGGTCATGTCGATGGAGATCGGCCGGACCAAGCGCTTCTACTCGCCGGACGCAGCTGGCAGCCGCATGGAGATGATCGGCATGCTGTCCCACGGTCGCCGGGCGGAGATCGCTCGCTTCATCCTCGACAACCCCGGCCTTCGCCAAGTGGATGTCTGCAAGGCTGTGGCTGTCTCGCGCAAGACCTTCCGCTCTTCGATGGCGGGTCTTGTCGACGCCGGCCTGGTGGCCGAGCACAAGGGTCTGCAGACGAACCGCTACTTCCCCGACGAAGCGCTGGCGCCGTTGCTCGACACCGGCTCCGGAATCGACGTCGCTTAGACGCTTGTTGGCGCCCCTATTGGCGGCGGCGCAGCATGGCGATGGCCAGTGCAGCGACCAGCATGACGAAGGGCAGGCCTGGCGATTCCTTCGCCGTGGTGAGCTCGTTGGTCAGGCCCTGCGCGCGTAGGTCCTCGTCGGGAATCTCCGTGCCCGAGACGATCAGCGTTCGCGTATTGAGCCCCGCCTTGACAGCCGCGTTGTCGCGGTCGCGGACGGTGAACGTCAGATCGGCGAAGTCGCCTGCTTTGGCGTCCTTGGGGGCCTTGACGGCGAGGCCGACCTGGCGGCTACCGTGGGCTTCGAGGCTGAATGCCTCGTCGCCGACGACGCTTGCCCAGTCGGCGTGCGTGCCGCTGACCTCGATGATGAAATCGGCGACGTCGCTGCCGTGGTACACCATGTCGAACGCATACACGGTGGTGCGCCCAGGGTTCACGGACTTCTGTTGACCGTCGGCGGTCGGCTTGAGCTCGATGGCGCCGTCGGTCTGGAAGTTGAGATCGAGGGGCACTTCGTACTCGTCCAACGGCAGGCGTAGCCAGGACGAGGAGGGCGCGATGCTGGGGCTGATGGCTCCGGGGTCGCCTTGGCCTGCACCAGCCAGCCACGTGGCCTCCATGAAGACGGTGAGGAACAGGTTGTTGCCTGGCGTGTACGGGACATCGTCCGCTTCCGGCGCGGTCTCCAACTCAAGGGTGAACGTCCTGCTGCCGTCGACCGGGCCCGACATCAGTTCGCTCTGACCGGTGGCCAGCTCCGTCTGCTGGGTCGGCCCCTGGTTGTTGCCGCCGGGGCCGCCGCGGCCCTGCTGCTGGGGCACTGTCGCGTGCTCAAGGCGTGCGAAGACCTGAGGGTCGACGACGGTGACCGGGAAGTTCAGCGACAACTCCAGGGTGCCCACGTCATCGGTGCGGAAGTCAAGCCCCATGCGCAGTTCAGGCTCCAATGGGATGCGCCAGTACGCGATGGCTTTGCCGCCAGTGAACGTGTTGGGGGGGATGGTGAACTGGGCAGGGATCGGCACGCCGGTGTCGGCCGTCTCGGTCTCGAGCGCCGACATCCAACTGTGCGTCCCGCCGCCGAACAGGCTGCTGAAGGGGTTGTTCTCGTCGGTCTCGACGAGGCTGTGGAACCACAGGCGGTCGTGGTGCCCGGCGGGCTGCGGCACAAGGGGCCAGTACACACCGAGCATGGTGCTGGAGAAATGGGCGCCGTCAGGGGATTCGAAGCGGGCGTCGAACGTGTGAAGGGCGCCGTGGTTGTGGCTGAAGGGGATGGTCACCAAGATGGTGACATTGGCCGCCTTGGTGGCGGGTACGGTGATGCTGTCGGAGAACGCCAGCGTCCACTTGGGGTCGGCGCCCGTGACGCTGACCTTGAGTGGGATGTCGGCGTCGCCGGTGTTGGCGACGCGGACGTCGAAGACGATCGTGCTGGCTTCGCCATTGGTCCAGCGCACCGGGTCGGCGCTGCCGGAGACGAGGCCGCCCTTCTGGCGCACCTCGCCGGTGACCATGGTGTAGCTCGGCAATTCGCCGGTGATAGCGTCCGGCACCTGGTCCCACGCGCGGGGCGGTCCCGCGTAGAACGCGGGGTCGCCGCCTTGCGAGGTCTGGCCGACGGGGAATGCGAACTGGCCCATGGATTGCGACGTGGCGTAGAAGTCCGTCAGCGTGCGGCCAAGGCCGAGGGGGGCCTGGTTCTCGTCGACGATCGGGCTGCGGGGCACGGCGGCCATGATGCGTTCCGTGCCGTAATCGATGGTCACTTCCGCACTCGCCAGGTTGCGGAACGACGTCTCGCCGACCTGGAGTTCGAGCGCCCCGAGAATGGTGCCGCTACGGCCCATGGCGTCGTTGAACACGTTGACCAACGCCGTGTCCATGCGGACGCGGTAGCCCTGGTCGCCGAAGCGGAAGTGGATGCGGTAATCGGGATCACTGAATGGCAGTGGATTCTGGCTGCCTTCCTCGATGCCCCTGACTTGGACATAGAACGTCACCATGTCCGCGGTCTCCTCTAGGATGCCGGCCTCGACGATGTCGACGTTGGGGAACTGGCCGCCGTCGGGCTGCTGGGTGTTGCCGTCGGCGCTCATGATGACGACGTCGTTCGTACCATCGGTGAGAATGTTCGCATCGACCTTGTCTCCCAAGGAGACGGGGATCATCAGCAGGGCCATCAGCACCACTAGAGCACGTCGCATCAGTTTGGACCCCGGGTCGGCCACTATAACCGTTGTGCAGGTCGATTAGCGCCAGAACAACAGCAGCTCTGGGCGCACCCGGTACAGCACGCCGGCGGCCGCCCCGATGACCGCCAAGGGCGCGAAAACAAACCACGGCCAGACCACGGCGCTCTGGTCTTCGGGGGCCGTCAACACGACCTCTTTCTGCTTGGCCAATTCGGCCTCATCGGCGACCTGGCGGCTGCCGACGACCTCGGCGCGCACCACCATGCCGGCCTGCACCGCCGCGTTGACAGAGCCGATGGCTTTGATGGTGATGTCGGCGTAGTCGCCCTGCCGGGCGTCGGCCGGCGGCTGGATGGCGACCGCCACTTCGCGCACCGTGTCAGGGTCCATCTCGAAGTGCGCATCACCCAGGACCCGGGCCCAGGCGCTGTTGATGCCGCTCAGCTCGATGTCGAAGCCGCTGCGGAACGTCCCGTGGTAATACAACTCGAAAGTGAAGACCGCTTGTTTGCCCGGATTGACCTGTTTGAACTGCCCCTCCGGCCCGACGGTGACCTTGACGGATGCGTCGGTGACGAACACCGTGTCGAGGGGGTCGTGGTATTCGCGCAGGGGGAGTGTGAAGTACGAATCGGCCGGCACGATGGTCGGCGTGAACTCTTCCGGGTTCTCATTGCCGGTCCCGGCCAGCGTCGCTGTCAAGTTGAGGCGGAATTCCAGATCGGCGCGGGCGGCGTGCTTGATGAGGTCGGCGGCGGCCTCTGCCTTCAGGTCGGGGAACGTGAAGGCGACAAGGCCGGACTGTGTGCCGGGAAGTGCGCTCAACGACGTCATCGCGAACGTCGTCTTCGGGATGATGGTGCGCTTGTTGAGGTGCACCAGGTCGAATTGCAGGACGGGGTCCTGCACCTGGACCGGGAAATCCATGATGATCTGTCCGTTGCCGGTCTGGTCCAGCAAGAAATCGAGCCCCATGCGCAGGGCAGGCTCGAGATGGAACGTCCATTGCGCGGTGCTGCGGCCGTCGCTTTGCGGGCCGTCGATGCGGTCGGCCATGATCGGGGCCTGCTCGTCGTACTCCTCGGTGTCGGGGCTCGCGGCGCTGAACCAGCCGTGGACACTGTCGCCCAGACCTTCGAAGGGCGCTTCCCGCGGCCGGTATTGAGAGTGCAGCCAGACCGTCGGGTGGTGGCCCGCCGGCTGTGGGATCTTCGGCCAGTACACGGCCAATGGCTGCTTGGCCCAATGGACGCCGTCATCGGTCGTGAAGGAGACCACGAAGTCGTCGAGCTTGCCGTGGAAGTGACCGAACGGGATGCCGACGTGGAACGTGACGTTGATGGAACTGCGGGCCGGCACGACGAGGCGGTCAGAGAACGCCACCTGCCACGACGGGTCTGCGCCCTCGTGGCTGAGCTTGACCTCCAGTTCGATGCTGCCTGAATTGAACAGGCGGACGAAGTAGACGAAGGTCGTCGCTTCGCCGTTGGTCCAGCGCACCGGGTCTTCTGATGCCGCCACCAACTGGCCCTTGTGGAGCTGGTGGCCGGCGGTCGTCGTGTACGTGCCCCCGGTGGTGCCGTAATCCGGCGCCTGGTCATGGTAAGCGGGCGGGCCGGCTTCGACCTGGAAGTTGTTGCCGATCGGGATGGATACGCCGAAGCCGCCCAGGGAACGACTGGATCCCCAGAAGCCGGACAGGACGTCGCCGCGACCCAGGGGCGCTTCGTTGTGGTTGCGGATCAGCGAACGCTCGACCATGAACAGGATCTGGTCGGCCGAGAAATCGATGGCCATCGCGGCGTCGCCGACCGCCTGGAACACGCCATCATTGTACGCCACCTCCAGCTTGGCCGAACCGACCGCGGCCCCGGCGATCCCGTCCCACGGCGTCGTCAGGTCGGTCTTACCTTCGACCCGGTACGTACGCAGTCCGTAGTCGAAGTAGAACCAGTATGTGGGCTGTGATTTCGGCACGGCCGGGTCCTGCTCCGGGGTGATGGCCGTGACGTTCAGGAAGAAGACCAGCAGGTCATCGGTCTCGTCGAAGACGCCGCCACTGAGGATGTCGAGGTTGCGCCAGGCGGACGAACCGGCGCCGTTGCGCAGGGCCCCGTCGCTCGTCGTCATGCGCACGTCGTTCGCCGCGTCAGAGAACTGCGTCGAGGCACCGGCGACCACCGGCAAGATCAACAGAAGGGCAATGCCCGCACGAAGCCACACCGATGCTGCACCGGGGCGTTGGCCGCTTAACCATTGTGGGCTCGCGGGCACGGGTGGCGCTTTTGAGCCGGCTGGAGGTCGCGGACCATAATGATCATCGGCCTTGTGGGGAAGCCCAATGTGGGCAAGTCGACGTTCTGGGCCGCTGCCACCTTGGCGGAGGCCGAGATCGGCAACTACCCGTTCACCACGATCGAGGCCAACCGTGGCATGGCTTACGTGCGCGTCGCCGACCCGGGACCCGATTTCCATGTCCTCAGCACACCTCGCAGCGGCAAGGTGCATGGTGGCACCCGCTACGTGCCCGTCGAACTCATCGACGTGGCGGGGTTGGTCCCAGGTGCCCACGCCGGCAAGGGCCTCGGCAACAAGTTCCTGGGCGATCTGGCCCGGGCCGACGCACTCGTCCACGTCGTCGATGCCAGTGGTAGCACCGACGCCGAGGGCACCCCGATTCCCGGCGGCCATAATCCTCTGGAGGACGTCAAGTTCCTCGAGGAAGAGATCGACCAGTGGATTGCTGGACTGCTTGACGATGGGTGGGAGAAACTCGCCCGCCGCGTCCAACAAGAGGGCCGCAAGATCGAGGCCGCCATCGCCGAACGTCTCAACGGCATCGGCGTGCGCGAAGTCGACGCGAAGGTCGCATTGCGCGCCACCGGCCTGCTTGGCTCACAGGCCAAAGACATCGGTGCCGACAAGGTCATCGACCTGGCACGGGCCATTCGCCGGGCCAGCAAACCCATCGTCGTCGCGCTGAACAAGGTGGATCTGGTGACGCCTGAACGACTCGAGGAACTCGAGGCCGCCATCGAAGCACCGACCATCCGAGTCAGTGCCCAATCCGAACTGGCGCTCGCAAAAGGCGCCGCCGCAGGAATGGTGCAATACGCGCCCGGGGCCGCGTCTTTCGAACCCTCGGACTCGCTCAACGCCGCCCAACAGAAGGGCCTCGACTACATCCGCGAGCATGTGCTGAAGCCGTTCGGCTCCACCGGCGTGCACAGCGCGCTTGAGGTGGCAGCATTCGAACTGCTGGGACTCATCCCGGTCTACCCGGTCGAGGATGACAACCACCTCACCGACAAGGACGGTCGCGTGCTGCCGGATTGCCACCTTGTGCCTGCTGGTACGACGGCTAAGCAACTGGCTTACCGGGTCCACACGGATCTGGGAGACCACTTCATCCGCGGGCTCGATTGCCGGACCCGCCGCACGGTGGGCGCCGATCACGAACTCGCCGCGGGCGACGTCATCCGGATCGCCGCGAACGCATGACCGGACCCCAGTTGAGTGCGGCCGCTGTCGTCCTACGAGGGCTGGAGCCCGACGATGCCGAGGCCGTCGCCGCATACGCGTCGAGCCCGGGCTTCTTCGATCATATCGAGGTGCCGGACGCACTCCGCCGCGCCTACACCCTCAGCGACGCGCAGGCCTTCATCGCCCAAGCGGCACGGGACGCGGCCGATTGGCCTACCTGGGCGATCGAAGTGGCGGGTCGCTTGGTCGGCACGATTCGCATCCGCGCCGCCGCGTGGGGCGGCGTCCAGGAGATTGGTTTCGGGCTGGCGCCGTCCGCGCGCGGACAGGGCCACGCCACCGCCGCCGTGCGGGCAGTCATGGTCTGGTGCGCGGCCGAAGGCCGTCCATTGCCATGGGCACGCTGCCGGGCGGGCAACCATGCGTCGGCGCGCGTGCTGGAACGCACCGGCTTCACGTGCACGGATAGGGGTGACTGGCAGCACTGGGCGCCGCCGGTCGTCGCCTAGGCGAACATCTCTTCGACCTGCGGCTTGTAGTTCGTGATGATGTTGCGGCGCTTCTTCTTGAAGCTCGGCGTCAGCTCGTCCCGGTCCACGGTGAACATCTTGTCGACCAAGTAGAACGCCCGTACTTGCTCGTAGTCGGCCAGCCGTGCATTGGTGCGGTCGATGCCTTCCTGGAACAGGGTGCGTACCGCTGGTTCCGCCAGCAGGTCCTGGTCCATCTCGTAGATGCGCTCCTCGCCGGTGGGGTCCTTCTGGCGTACCACGTCGCCCATCTCGATGCCCTTCTCGGCGGCGAACTTGGCCAGTGCGTCATACGCGGGTTGGATCAAGATGGCGGCGAACTTGCGGTCGGTGCCGATGAGGCAGGCGTCCTCAACGTACGAGCACTCGGACTTGAGGATCTCCTCCACGCGGACGGGGGCGATCTTCTTGCCGGTGTCAAGGACCTCGAGCTCTTTCTTGCGGTCGATGATCTGCAGCAATCCATCGGTCCATTGGCCGATGTCGCCGCTGCGCACCCACGGCTCGCCGTCCATGATGATCCGCGTCTCTTTGGTGTCCTCTGGCAGGCCCCAGTATTCTTGGAACACGCCGATGCCGCCGATGAGGATCTCGCCGTCGTCGTCGAGGGCGATCTTGAAACCGGGTAGCGGCAGGCCGACGGTGCCCGCGCGGCGGACGTCGGCCGTCGTGGACACATTCAGCGCGGACGTCTCCGTCATGCCGTAGCCTTCGATGATGGGGATGCCGATGCCCTGCAGGAACCACAACAGGTCGGGTCGGACCGCGGCGGCACCGGTGACGGCGACCTCGGCCCGGTCCATGCCGAGCTTGGCACGTAGTTTCGCGTAGACCAGGCGCTCGAACAGTTTGTAGGCAAAACCCGGCGCGACGTCGCCCTTCTCGCGGGCTTGGGCATGGGCGATGGCGGTCTTCTTGGCTTGCGCAAACAGGAAACGTCGGATGGCCGGGCCTTCGGCGACGGTGTCGTTGATCTTGCGCACGATGCGTTCCCAAAGGCGGGGCACGGCCACAAGCACCGTGGGCCGCGTCGCGGCCAGGTCGATGGTCATGCGGTCGGGGCGGCTGAAGGTGATCTCGCCGCCGACGCACACGACCGCGTGCAAGCTGACGTAGCCGGCGATATGCGCCATGGGTAAGAACGCCACGAGGCTCGGTTCGTCGATGATGTCCAGTCGCGCACCGATGGTGGCTGCGGCGACGTCCCCGGAGATGTTGCGGTGCGACAGCAGGACGCCCTTGGGTCGCCCGGTCGTGCCAGACGTGTAGATGAGGACTGCTGGGTCGTCCAGGGATACCGGCTTGGGGGCGTCGAGCTTGCCGTCCAAGTCGATGGCGCCGAAGACGTACGTCGAGATGGCAGGCAGTTTGACCACCTGTCCCTCATCCGCGAACACCGCCTTGGCACCTGAGTCGGCCAGGATGAACTGCACCTGGTCAGCGGGCAGCGTCGGGTAGATGGGGACCGCGATGCCGCCCATGGCATGGATGGCGTAGTTGGCCAGGACCCAATCCCGACTCGTGTCGGCAAGGATGGCGACGCGGTCGCCGCGCTTGATGCCGGCGGCGATGAGGCCGGCGCCCCAGCGCCCGATCTGTTCGCGCGCCGCGGGCCAGTCCATGTGCTCGACGGCGGCGCCGGCCTGATGCAGGCCGCCGCGTTCGAGTTTCCAGATCTGTTCAACGATAGGTGTTAGCTCGCGGTCAAGCGGGCCGCCATCAACCACTTTCATCCGTGGGCAATTCCGGTCCATGGATAAACAACATCGGTGACGGATGCGCATGGCGGCCGGTCGGCTGAAAAGCGCGGGCGCCTCTTGGCGGGCATGGAATACGAGGTCGTCGACGTCTTCGCGGACGGCCCGCTCGAGGGCAACCCGTTGACCGTCTTCCCGGACGCTGCCGGGATGGATGGGGCGTTGATGCAGGCGCTGGCCAGGGAGACCAACCACTCGGAGACCACCTTCGTCACCGGACGCGACGGCGACGCCTGGACCGTCCGCATCTTCACACCGGTCGCAGAGCTGCCGTTCGCCGGGCACCCGACGCTGGGCACCGCGGACGTCTTACGGCGCCGCCATGGGCTTGGGGACGTCACCTTGGCCCTCGGCGTCGGCCCCATCACGGTCCACGCGGAGGGTGACGTGCTGTGGATGCGGCAACGGGCGCCACGGTTCGGACCGGCCATGGCCAGCGCCGAGATGGCTCGCTTCGTCGGCGTCGAGGTGGTCGCGGCGCAGATCGTCGACACCGGCATCCCGTTCTGGGTCGTGGAACTACCCGACCTTGACGCGCTGGCCCGCAGCCACCTCGACCAGCCGGCACTCAGCGCCGTCAGCGACTGCGACGAGGCCATCCTGTTCGTGCGTACCGACGGTGGCGTGCAGTGCCGCATGTACGCGCCCGGCCTAGGCGTCCCCGAAGACCCGGCCACCGGCAGCGCCAACGGCTGCCTGGCGGCCTATCTGGCCCAGCAGGGCCCGATTGATCTGGTCAGCCGGCAGGGCATCGAGATGCAGCGTCCAAGCCGGCTTTTCCTGCGGGCAGAAGGGGCTCACGTCGAGGTCGGCGGCCGTGTCGTGCCGGTCGCCTCCGGCCGCTTCCTGGTCTAGTGTTTTATACCACATGTTTGTCGGCGAAGACTGCAGCTTAGGCTGTGCACCCATGTGCCCAACCCTTAGGGGCCGCTTCGGCGGGCGGGTGAAGGTGACAAATCGCGGAGTCTACGCGTATGAGCAAAAGTGTCTACCACTACATCGGAGAAGCCTGGAACCAGCCCGACACCTCCTTCGGGAGTCCCGGCTGGAACCGGATGATCGAATGGCGCGCCAGCGAATCTTTCGTGCGCGTCGAGAAGCCCCTGCGCCTTGACCGCGCCCGCCAGTGCGGCTACAAGGCCAAGCAGGGCGTCGTCGTCGTGCGTGCCCGTGTGCGCCGCGGTGGCCTGCACAAGAGTCGCTTCGACGGCGGTCGTGTCCCCAGCAAGATGGGTGTCAACAAGATCACGATGAAGCAGAACACGCAGGCCATCGGTGAGCAGCGCGCTGCCAAGCGCTACCCCAACCTGGAAGTCCTCAACTCCTACTGGGTCGGCGAAGACGGTAAGCACCACTACTACGAGGTCATCCTCGTCGATCCGTTCCACCCCAGCATCCGTGCTGACAAGGATCTGAACTGGATCTGCACGCGCCCGGCCACCAACCGTGTCCTGCGCGGTAAGACCAGCGCTGGTCAGAAGCACCGTGGCTTCCGCAACAACAAGGGTAAGGGCGGCGAACACGTCGGTCCTTCCGTCCGCAAGAGCCACCGCCGCCAGAAGGACAAGCTCGTCAACAAGCGAGAAGTCCAGGCCGAGAAGATCCGCCAGTAATCGCTCAGCGATTGGTGGCGGTGATGCCAGTCCTGCTTGCAGGGCTGGGGGATCCGCCAGTAGGCAGGTCCTTTCACAGGCTCGCTTCGGCGAACTTCCTTTTCCCTTTCCTTCCTTTGCTTCCCTGCGCTCCTGGCGCCATCTCTTTTCGATGAGCGGAAGCTCAAGCGGTCATGCCGGAGGCGCTTTCTATGGCCGGTTCGATGAGCGCCAATGTTCAGGGCCACTCTTGCACTGCTCGCGCTTTTGATCGTCACGCTGGCTGGTTGCGCCGCGTCGCCGGTCGACCAGGACACGCAATCGGCCCCTGAGGCCCCTCCCGGGCCCGATCAGGTCGCGGGGATGGCTCCGCTGGACCCTGCGGACGACATGGGTAGCGTGCGGTACTGGCTCAACGGCTCCGCTAACATCACGTTCACGGACCTGCAGGTGCCCAGCCTCGGTTACCATGAGGGCGGTGGTTGCCGCTACGCGGATGCCGGCAGTCTCGCATCCATCACCAGCGGCCGCCTGTGGGCCACCTGGACGGCGAGCACGATGACCGAGAAAATGGGCCTGACGTTCGACGACCGGGCCAGCGAGTTCGCCAGTTATGACTACAGGTCCGTCTCGGCCGCAGGGCCATCGCCCCTGGAGTTGGAGCTCGAGAGTTGGTCTGGGCTGCGCAATGTCGGCTTCGGAATTGAGCCGGTGTCGATGGCGCCGGGTGCGGAACTGTGGCTTGTCGTTGACCAGCAGGTCGTCCTGAACTGGGCCATCGAATACGAAGGAAAAGAGACGGTCGGACTCAGCGACGGGAACTGCTGACCGCAACGCGGTCGGGCACAGGGCTTTCGACGCCGTCCATCGCCGGAGCGACGCTTGCGCCGCCGTCGGCCTCGGAGTTAACGACGCGCGCGGCCGTCGCCGCCGACCAGTACCGCGTCCAAGATGAGGGCCTACCAAGGCCCGGCGGCTCCGCTGCCGCACTTCGCGAAATGTGATGGCCGGGCGTCCCAGGCGTCGGCGGCACAAGACGTGGATACGTCATGGATGCCTTACGCTCACGGGCGAACGAAAGGAGAAGGAGACCGGCCGCGTCTAAACGTGGTCGGGCAGCTGCTCTTGCAGCGTGAGGATCATCTCAGTGAGCATGTCCTCGAAGATGGTGTTCTTGAACTCCTTCTCGCCGGCGTCCGTTTCGGTGCGCGCGATGAAGAAATGCCCTTCCTTCATGATCTCGATGTGGCAAAGCAGGTCGGTCATGGTCTCACTCCTCGCTCACCTACCCTCGGTCATAACGATTGGGGTCAACTGCGCCTGGGGCCAGCGGCCCGAGGTGCCTTGACACGGCTCGTCGGTTTGTTACGGCGGGTGATGGGTGCGCCGCGGCGGCGGGCCTTCATGATGCGGCCGGCACGAGCCTTCCACGGGGCCGGGTCGGAGAAGCAGCGCACGACGTGGCGGGCGGCCAGACTGCCGCGGTGCAGGGTGCGGTTCTGGTCGGACTTGATGGTCTTGACGACGATCAGGCGGCCTTGGACGTTGAACACTTCGCCGATGCTGACAGGCATGTCAGGGTCGACGTCGAGGTGGTAGCTGTGGGTGACGTCAAGCTCGTTGACGGAGAACTTGAGCTGGACGGTGTCGAAGACCTTGGCGTGCAGGATCTTGATGTCCTCGGCCTTCGCCTTGGGGACGGTCTTGCCTTCGATCTCGATGCCCGTGACGATCATGCGGGTCTCGTTGAGGTCGAACTCGAGGCCGACGGCGACCTCTTCCTCGCGCGGGACTTCCATGCGCTCGTTGCGGGCCTTGGGGCCGTCGCTGACGATGAGTTTGAGATCGATGATGCGCACGCGGGGTGGCGTGATGTTGCGGACGTCGCCGCAATCCATGCACTTCACCGTCGACGTGTTCTCACCGGGCTTCAAGAGCTGGTGCTCAGTGACCATGTCGCATTTTGGACAGTCTGTGATAACCGGCTCCATGGGCCCTTCTCATCCAAACCCATATTTAAGGTTGACTCAGGTCGTCTTCTTCAGGTAAGGAAGGCCGGTCCGCTTGTTGACGGAGACGCTGTATCCCTCCGGCAAATCCACCGGAACGCCGCTCTTAGGCTGGCGTTGACTGAAGAAATAGATGACCTGCTTGTGGCCACCCTTCAATTGGACCTCACGGGCGTGGAGGGTGTACCCTTCGTGCTGGTAGGCCATGGTCGGGATGTCGATTCCACTCGGATAAGACGTTCGAAGCCGCTTCAATCCCGGATGCCGAGCTCGCTGACCGTCACGACCGCCTCGCCTTCGGGTAGGTGCGGGCTGTCGATGAGGCGACAGATACGCTTGCCACCCTTGGATTTGCGCAGATAGATGCGGAAGGTGCTGGTGTGGCCGACGATGTGGCCGCCGATGGCCTGCGTCGGGTCGCCGAAGAAGGCGTCGGGTTTGGCGCTGACCTGGTTGGTGACGACCACCGCAGCGTTGTTGAGGCCGCCCAGGCGCAGCAGGTCGTGCATGTGGCGGTTCAGCTTCTGCTGGCGCTCCATGAGGGAGTTGCGCCCGATGAACTCGGAGCGGAAGTGGGAGGTCAGGCTGTCGACCACGATGAGGCGGACCGGATGCTCGCGGCAGATCTCCGCCGCCCGTTCCACCAGTAGCATCTGGTGGTTGCTGTTGAAGGCACGTGCCACGTGGATCTTGTCGAGGGTCTCTTTACCATCCAGGCCCAGTGCCTCGGCCATCTGACGGATACGTTCCGGGCGGAACGTGTTCTCGGTGTCGATGTAGATGGCGTGACCATCGAGGCCGCCGTCTTGCGCGGCGCGGCCGACGTTCACGCACAACTGATGCGCGAACTGCGTCTTGCACGAGCCGAACTCGCCGAAGAACTCGGTGATGGCCTGCGTCTCGATGCCGCCGCCCATGAGCTCATCGAACGAGTGCGATCCGGTGTGGATCTTGTTCACACTTTCCCGGCGGGCCGCGACCTGGTTGCCTGTCTCGAAGCCACCGACATCGGCGAGTTTGCGTGCCGCGTTGATGAGCTTCTGGGCGATCCCGTCACCGAGATCCGCCTTCTCGGCCAGGTCTGCAGGGCTCGCCACGGCGATGGCCATCAGATCCTCGAAACCGGCGGCCTTCAGCTTGTCGACCGTGGCAGGGCCGACGCCAGGCAGATCATGGACCGTCATGCGGATGGCCGCCTCTTTGGGAGAATCAGATTCAGGCGCGTCCATCATGCTCCAAGCTCGTATGGGGCGCCGTCACGGAAGAAGCCCACGGCTCAATCCCGTCGCCGCGGCGGGCGCACGCCACGCTTGCGCAGGACGTCGTCGATGGCGTCGTCGAGGTCCAGCGGGGGCGCTTCTTTGGCAGGGTGGGTGGCAGCGGCGCCGGCGGCGCCTTTCTCGGCGGCCATGCGGCGCTTCTCCGCGATCCGTGCCTTCGCCTCGTCGAGGCGGTCCTGGCGCTCTTGTGCCGCGCGGCGGCGGGCCTCGGCCTCGGCAGCGCGCGCCTCGCGGACCTCTTGCGCCTGGTCCTTCTTGTGCAGTTTGGCCTCGAGCGCGGTGGCCCGGCCGGTCGCACGCTCTTGGACGGCGCGGGCGCGTTCGGCACGTTTCGCCTCGGCGGCCTGTGCGCGCGCCATGGCTTTGGCCTCGCGTTCGCGCTTGCGCACTTCCTTTGGATCGACTTCGCCCACGGACTTGGCAGCCGCCTTGACCTGTTTGGGCTCTTTGGTGGGCTTCACCCTGGCAGCCTTCTCGGCCTCCGCGATGCGTTTGGCCTCCGCCCGGGCTTCCGCTTCGGCGTGCTTGGCGGCTTGGGCCTGGGCGTCGAGCTCTGCCTTGTGCGCCTCGGCCATGCGGCGTTGTTCCGCGCGTTCGGCGGCGGCGGCTTCCTTGGCAGCCGCTTCCTTGGCCGCGATGCGGGCCTTCTGCTTGGCTGCGGCCTTGCGTTGCTTCTCGCGCTCGGCGTCGGCCGCGAGCTTAGCGAGGCGCGCCTGTTCAGCCTGCGCCTCCTTGAGCAGCCTCGCTTCCTCGGCCCGGGCGGCCTTTTCTTGGGCAGCCAGGCGGCGCTGCTCTGCGCGCTCGGCGGCCGCGGCCTCCTTGGCGATGCGGGCCTCTTCCGCCTTGCGCGCCTTCTCCTCGGCGGCGATGCGCTTGGCTTCTTCGCGCTTGGCCGCTTCGTCGGCCTTGGCCTGGCGGGCGGCAGCCTGCGCCGTGGAATCCTCGACGGTGGCCGCTTTGGCGGCTCGGGCCTCTGCGGCCTTGCGGGCTTTCTCCTCGGCGGCTTGACGGCGGGCTTCGGCGCGTTGGGCGGCCTCGGCCTCCTTGGACCGTCGGGCGTCTTCGGCCTCACGCTGTTTCTCTGCGACCGCCTGCATGCGGGCCTCTTCGCGGGCCTCTGCTTCGGCGGCCTTGGCTTGGCGGGCCACTTCGGCCTGGCGATCCTTCTTGGCGGCGATGCTTGCTCTCTCCGCTTCCTTGGCCGCAGCCTTGTCATCCGCCGGACCCTTGGTGATCTTGGCGGCCTTGCGGGCCTCAGCCTTGAGCCGCGCCTTCTCACTGGCGGCGTGTTGCTTGGCGGCGGCCTTGCGTTCACGCTCTTCTTGGGCGGCCCGTCGGGCTTCGTCCTTGGCGCGGGCAGCGGCGGCCTTCTCGTGAGGCAGCTCGGCCTTGTTCTGTTTGAGTTGCGTGATGGCCTGCTTCCCAAGGCGCTTCTTCTCGGCTTGGGCGTGCTTCTCGGCGGCGCGGGCCTCGGCGGCCGCAAGCTGAGCCTGCTCCCTCTCGGCGCGGGCGCGTTGCTTCTGGTCTTCCTTGGCTTGGGCTGCTTCCGCCTTGGCGCGTTCGCGGGCTTCGGCGGCGTCGAGCTTGTCGAGCCTGGCCTGTTCGCGGGCTGCCTCTCGGCGGCGGACGGCTTCGGCGCGCTGCTTTTCGACCTCGCTGGCGTCGCGCTGGGAGCGGACGGCCTCTTGGGCCTCGACGACGGCATCGTCGGCCTGGGCCTCGCGGGCCTGGGTGGGGGCTTCGGCGGACAACGAGGCCTTCTTGCCGGCCAGCTTGGCCAGCTTGCGGGCCTGCATATCGTCGTCGCCGACTGGGGCTGGGGCCGGTTTAGCGGCGCGTGGCTTGGCGACCTTCGCGGCCTTGGCCTTCCTGGCAGCTGCTTGCTCCGCCTCGCGGGCTTCGCGCTGCTGGCGGCGGGCTGCGGCCTTCTCTTGCGCGGCGCGTTCTTTCTGCGCGGCGAGGTCGGCCTTCTCGGCGGCCTTGCGAGCCTGCGCCTGCTCCCGATCGCGGGCCGCAGCAGCGCGGGCGCGTTCCTTGCGCTCCGCTTTGTCGTCGGCCTCTTGGGCCAACGCCGGCAGGGTGTCTGCTGCGCCGTCCACGCGTGGAATGGTGTCCGCGGAGACCGCCGCCACCGGGGCGATGTAGGTGCGGTGACTGCCACAGAAGGGGCTGCCGTCTTTGGCTGAATTGCGGCACTGCTTGCCGTCCTTGGTCAACGCTGCGCACTGGGCCTGCAAGCCGGCGCTGGTGACGTGCTCGCCCGGCAGGATGTCCGGGGCCTCGGCGACGCGCGGGGCCGTGTCTTGGCGCTGTCGCAGTTCGTCTGCCGTGATGGGCGTGTAATCCTGATGGCTACCGCAGAATTCGCTGTCCGCCTTCGCCGAGTTGCGGCATTGTTTGCCGTCTTCGGTGACGGCACGGCACTGAGGCCGCTTTGTGGGGAAACTGAGACGCCCAAGCACGCCGGCGGGCTTGTCGCCGTCTTGCTGTTTGGCCGCCTCCTTGTCCGCCAGCGCCTGCTGGCGGGCGGCCTCTTTGGCGGCACGTTCTTCGGCCTTGCGCTGTGCCTCGATGGCCTTGGCCTGCTCGGCCTCCTTGCGGGCCTGTTCGCGGCGCGCGGCGCGATCGGCTTGGCTCGCAATAGCCTCTTGGCGCTTCGCCTTGAGGGTCTCTTCAGCGGTCTTCTTCGCTTCGGCCAGACGCTCCGCAAGGGGCTTGGCGTCGGCCTTCTTGGCCGCCTTCGCGGTCGCAATGGATTCCTTCGTCGGCTTGGGTGCTGCGGCGCGCTCCGCCTTGCGCTGCTGGGCTTCAGCCTTGCGCTCGGCGGCCTCGGCACGCTGCTTCTCCGCGCGCTCGGCATTCTCTTTCTTGAGCTGCGCGCGCTCTTGCTTGCGTTGCTCCTTCTGCTGGTCCTGCAACGCCGACTTGCTGGCACCGCCGCGGACCTTGGGGGCCTCTTGGACCTCCGCTGTGATCTTGAAACCGGATTCGGTGGTGAACGTCTCGCCGGCGCGGTGGCCGAAGGCGCGGACGCGCTCGAAGTCGGGTGCTTCGTCCTCGGGCAGCTTCTCGAACATGCTGCTGCCGTCGGGCAACCGGGGCGTGGTCTTCTGCGACTCGTCCTCGTCGAGGCGCGAGAAGATGCTCTTGCCGGTGGCCAGGGCGACATTGCCCGCCTCGGCTTTCTGCTGACGCTTGAAGAGGTTCTCGCGCTCGGCATCGGCCCAGGCGTCGGGCTTCGTGTAGCCCGTGCCCCGCTCGACGCTGGCGGCCCAGACGCCCTCCTTGCGCTCGGATTGCTCGACGCCCATGGCGACGCCGCGGACCCATAGGCTGTCGCTGGACGCGGCGGCCTTGATCTGCCGCTGGCGTTCGCGTTCGCGGCGCAAACGGTCCTGTTCGCGTTGCTGTTCAAGGCGCTCCTGTGCGGCGGCCCGTTCGGCCTTCTCTTGGTCGCGGCGGGCGCGGCGGCTGGTCGCCGCTTCGGCGTCCTGCTGTGAAATGGAATCGGACGAAGTGTCGGCGCGCTCGACCTGACGGGGCTTCGCTGCGGGCGCTGCGTCCTCACTCTTTTCGGCGGCTTTGGCCGCTTTTGCCTCTTGCTTGGCTGCCTTCGCGTCGTCTCGCGCCTTCTGCGCCGCCTTTTTGGCAGCGGCCTTGTCGGCGGCGAGGCGTTCCTTCTTGGCGGCTTTGGCGGCTTTTTCCGGATCGTTGGCGGCGGCCTCTTCGGCGAGGCGCTTGGCTTCGGCCTTTTCTGCCTTCTTGGCGGCCTGCGCAGCTTCCTTTTCGGCGGCCTTGTCGGCGGCGAGGCGCTCCTTTTCGGCGCGGGCTTCCCGTTGTTCTGGGGTCAACTTGCCTTCGAGGGCCGCTGCGGCACGTGCCTGGCGCTTGACGCGCTGGCGTGCCAGTTCCTCGCGGTGGGCGCGAGCAGCAGCGAGTTCACTCTGCTTCTTTTCGGACAATGCGGCTTCACTGGCTTGTTGCTTGGCGCGGGCGGCGTCGGCGCGGGCCTGCTCTTTGGCTTTGGCGGCGGCCAGCTTCTGTGCTTCCTTGGCCTGCTGCTCAGCCAATTTGGCGGCCTGGGCTTCAGCCTTCGCGGCCTCCTTAGCCGCTTCGACTTGCAGCTTCTCGGCGGCCTTGGCTTCCTGGGCCGCCAGCTTGGCCGCGGCGGCTTCCGCCTTGGCCTTGCTCTTGTCGTCCTTGGGCGCCACTTTGGCTGGCTTTGCGGCCTTGCCCGATTTGGCGGCTTTGGGCTGCTTCGCGGGTTTGGCGGCTTTGGCCGGCTTTTCGGCCAGAGATGCTGTCTTCGCCTTCTCGCGCGCGGCCTTCTCAGCCGCTTTGGCCTTGGCGGCCAGTGTCCTGGCCTGCTCGCGCTCGGCTGCTGCTGCGGCCTGTTCTTTGGCGCGGGCTGCTGCGGCCTTCGCCTTGGCTTCGGCCTTGTCGGCGCGCGCTTGCTCAGCCGCTTGGCGCTTGGCCTCGGCGAGCTTCTCCTTGTCGGCGTTGCCGGTGGATTTGGAGGGGGCCTTCTTCGCTTTGGCGAGTTGGGCTTGTTCGGCCTTCTTCGCTTCTGCTGCCTTCGCCTTCTGTTTGGCTGCGGCCTCGGCTGCTTCGCGCTTGCGTTGCGCGGCCGCGCGCTTCTCTTCCTCGCGGGCGGCCTTCGCCCGTGCCTTGGTGTCGTCGGGGATGACGAACCCGAGTCGGGAGTGGCACTTGGGGCAGGTCGCCTTCTTCTGGTCGACCCGGATGGTGAACACGTTGCTGCAGTGCGGGCACTCGACCGGCTCAAGCGTTGGCTGAGGTTTGGCTGCGGCCTTGGCCTTGCGCGCTGCGGCCTTGGCGTCGGCCTTCTGCTTCTTGTCGGCTTGCCTGGCCGCGACCTCGGCCTCTTTGGCTAGCGTGCGGCGTTCGGCGGCGAGCTGAGCTGCCTCGGCCTTGGCGGTTTTGGCCGGCGCGGCATCGGCGTTGTCGGGCGCGGGCTTGACTTTGGGCAAGGTCGGCTCCGGTTGGGCGGCGATGGCGGCCAGGGCAGCGGAGCCGGGGTCGGCTGTCGGCGGGCGCATGGCGGCGGCCTCGGCGATCCATTTCGCGACGACCTTGGCGCTCAGGCGGCCCTTGTGGATGGTGACGTCGACGGAGGCGAGGTCTGCCGCGATGCGCGTGTAGAGGTCCGTGGCGTCCTGCTTGGCCAGCTCGGTCACGCTGTTGACGTGGCAGCGGACAAGGGATTCGGCATATTGCGGGCCGATGCCTTTGACGTGCAGCAGATCGGCCATGTCGGTCCACTTGCGGATCAGCTTGGGGTTGATGCCCGTGGCGGCGGCCAGCGCGGCTTCATCGGCCTCGATGAGCCCTTCGCTGGTCGTGATGCCTTGCTTCTCCAGGAGTGCGGCGTACTTCTTGCCGATGCCTTCGATATCGATGATTGGGATGCCCTGGCCGTGGGTGCGGTCGGGGCGGGTCAGGAACCGTGTGCGGGCGGGCGTCGCGGCGGGGGCCTTGGGCTTGGCTGCAGCCTGGCTGGCTTTCTGCCGGGCGGCTTGCTCGGCGGCCTCGCGCTTGGCCTGTGCTTGGGCGGCCTTGGCTTGGCGCTTCTGCTCGGCTGCGATGCGCTTGGCTTCGGCTTTTTCGGCCTTGCGGGCGGCGGCTGCCTTGGCTTCGGTGGCTTTGGCTTCGGCGGCCTTGGCTTTGGCACGTTCGGCCTGTGCTGCGGCGGCCTGCTTGGCTTTGGCGTCCTTGGCGGCCTGCCGTTCAGTGTGCGCGGCGGCGGTCTGCTTCGCCTTGACGGCCTCGGCCTTCTTGCGCTCGGCTTCGGCTGCGCGGAGGCGCTTGGCTTCAGCGGCGTCTGTGGCCTTGTCGGCTGCGGCAGCCTCGGCTGCGGCGCGCTTGACTTGCTCGGCCTTGGCTTTCTCCCGCTCGGCCTGGACACTCGCCTTGGTAGCGGCGGCCGCGCGCTTCTGCCGGGCGGCCTGCCGGGCTTTCTCGGCTTGTTCGCGGCGGGCCAGGGCCTCGCGGGCGGCCTCATCGGCGGCCTGGGCCTTGGCGACGCGCTTGGCTTCAGCCTGGCGCTGCTTCTCCTGCAAGCGTTCGCCGCGGGCCGCTTCGGCGGCCTGGCGGGCCGCTTCGCGCTCTGCGTCCTTGGCCTGCTGGTATGCAGCGGCCTCGGCGGCGATCTTGGCGGACACCTCGTCGTGTGCGGGGGCCGCGTCCTCGAACTCGATGGTGACCCCGCAGTTGGGGCAGCGCGAGCGCACAGCGTCGCCATCGACATCGAAGTCGAAGTTGCACTGGGGACACGTGGTCTCA
>JBFJNL010000011.1:0-27339 GCA_041618195.1 Thermoplasmatota archaeon
GCAGGCGACATCGTCGATGAGGCGCGCCAGGGATTCCGGGTCTTCGTCGTCGGCCGTGCCGGCGCCGATGAGGCTGACGCCGTATTCATCGGTGCCTTGGGCGTAGTAGTAGGTGTTGAACACCGGGCCCGTGGCGTACGGCACGCCGCCGTGGTAGTTGTACGCGTACATGTCGCTGATGCCGCTGACATGGAAGACGCCCTTGAGCGCCGGGTGCGGGAACTTGGCGATCATGCCGTTGGTCGGGGTGGAGTCGTAGGACTTGCCGCCGGCCGCGATGTTGCCGTTGCTCCACTCCACCGTGGCGTAGTGGTCGACGACCAGGTTGAGGTCCATCAGTTCACGGTCGCCGCCGATGCTGAAGCAGCCTTCGGAATGGCCGGTGCCGCGGATGCCCGTGAGGACGACGGCGTAGCCACGCGGGACGTATTCATCGATCATGTACTGGCTGAAGGCGTCGCCGCCGGTCTCGGCCGTGTCGCCCCAGTACGGGCTGAAGTTGATGAACACCGGCACGGGCTGGTCGGTGTCCGGGCGGTACACCGCGTTGTGCATGCGTTGGCCGTCGTCCATAGCGACCCATTCTTCGACGACCGGTAGGATATCGAAGAGCTTGTGGGACAGGTCGTCCAGGTCGTAGGCCGGAGCCACAGGTTCGGGCACCTCGGCGGGGCCGCCGTCGGCACACCCAGCCAGGGTCACGGTCGTCAGGATGGCGAGGATCGCCAGCGCACGCATAGCCAGGAGCCCGCACGGGCGCACTTCAGGGTTGCGGCGGCTTGGCCGCGCAGCCGCCAGGCCAACGCCAGTGGCGTTTTGCTACTGTCTTAGTGGCCATCTGCTTTCAGCAGGCGAAGCACGGCGTGGCTCGAGGCTGGTCGTCGCGGGCATCGACCGCCGCCAGGGGCGCATGCAAACGGACCGAGTCCAGGCCGTATGTGACGGCGTCGACCTGCCCGCTCGTGATGCTGAAGCGGGCATCCAGCCCGAACTCAAGTCGCAGGGCGGTCCCGTTCGGAATCACGACGTCCAACGGATACGTCTCCAGCGTGTATCGCAGTGGCCCGGCAGTAGCCGCCGGGGCGTCCAGGCCCTCACGGTACATCGCCCGAAGCACCGCTTCGCCGACCCAGACAGGCTCTGTTGAACCAGGAGCGTCAAGGGCCAGGGTCGCCGTCAGGATTTGGTGCGGTTGGGCGATGGCGTCGACCTCGATGGTGATCGCGCCAGTGATGCGAGTGGCACCATCGAAGTCGAACCAGACCACGTCCGGAACCAGATCATGGTCAGCCACGCTCAAGATCTGCCGACCGGGCACCACTTCCACAGCCTCCGGCGGCCACTCTTGCATCGCACGCCACAGGCCATCGGTGGCTTCGACGTCCCACACGGGCGCGTCCCAGAATCCGAGGTCCTTGCCCATGAGTTCTGTGTCGAGCCAGGCGATCATGGTCTCGTTCCAGTCGGCGCGCATCGGGTAGACGTGGCCGGAGTTGAAGGTGTCCTGGTGCAGCCAGCCCTTGACGCGCACCTGCTCGGGCAGATTGCTGATCCACGGCAGGATGTGATCCGGCTTGACATTCCAGTCCTGCAAACCATGGACAAAGAAGATAGAACCATTCCACTGGGAGCCACCAATGAACCGGGTCCAGTCCCGTTCCTGCCAGTAGGCATCCTTCATCCCGGTGGCGGCGCTGCCGGTGCCGCTGACCACGTGCTCGGCCATCTCGGTGCAGCCGTAAGCGTCGATGCTGCCGAACGGTTCGCCGGCCGGGTGGCTGCCGTCGTTGCCATATTGCTGGGCGTAGCGCGGCGTGAAGGTCAGGCCGTTGGCGTACGGGACCCCGTTGACGTAGTTGTAACGGTACATGTCGGTAATGCCGGATACGTGGAAGGCGGCCTTGAGCGCCGGGTGCGGCATCTTGGCGATGAGGCCGTTCTGGGTGGTGGAGTCGTAAGACTTGCCACCCGTCGCGATGGCGCCGCTGCTCCATTCGGCGTTGGCGAAGTGGTCGATGACGTCGTACAGGTCCTCGACTTCGCGGTCGGACGCGACCTCGAAGCACCCCTCGCTGTGGCCGGTGCCACGGATGGCCGACAAGACGACCGCATAGCCGCGAGGCACCAGATGCTCGACGAGGTAAAGGCCGAAGCCATCGCCGCCTAGTTCCGCAGTATTGCCCCAGTATGGACTGAAATTGATGAACACCGGCACGGATTCATCGGTGTCCGGGCGGAAGATGGCATTGTGCATGCGCGCCCCATCACTGGCCGTCACGAACAACTCCTCGACCGGGAGGACGTCGTAGATGGCCGGCGACAACTCGTCGAGCGCCCCGGCCGCGTCCGCCGGCGGAGTACTGGCGCAACCAGCTAACGCAAGGCTCAGGAACAGGAATACGACGAATTGGACGCGCACGGTCTCTGACCCGGGCGTCCAGGCATAAGCATTGTGCGATGTCAGGCCAGCAACGGCAGCCGGACCCCTTGGCAAGCGGCATCGTACCAGTCGGCTTCCAGATCGGCCAAGTACAGGTCCCACGGCGGGCCATGGACGCTCATGAGGTCGTGGACCTCCTGCGCGAAGGCTTCCGCAGGGACGCCATCGGCCGGCAACAGACGCAACTGGGCGTAGCCCCCATCAAGGACCATCCAGGCCCAACCCGCGTCCAACGTGGCCCTGGTCAAAGCCCGACAGGTCAACGACGAGATGTTGTCGATGGGGACCCGTGCCGCAGCCCGCCAGCATTCCCCCTCGGCGTCGACGTGGCTGTAGGAGAATGCCGCGAGCCCGGACATCTCACGGGCCGCCAATTTGGCCGCCGACGACGGCACCGCCTGTGCTTCGAATTCGATGTCGTACGCCGGCCCGGGGGCTCGACGCGCCAGGAGCTTGATCTGGCAGCCGCTGTCGGCGGCCAGGCGACCGAGTCGCGTGTCGCGGGCTGGCAGGATGACGACGACGAACCGTCGGACCGACATTCATTCGCTCATCGCCGGCTATGCTTATGGGGCTTCTCCGACGGAATGCCGCTTTCGACCCGGCCCAGCACCTCGCATCACAGCATGAAGCCGAAGCTGATGTAGGTGCAGAGGACCATGATCGCAGCATGACGCAGGCCGGCGCTGACGTTGCCCGAGCCCATGATGCCGGCCAGGATGCCGTTGCCGATTGCTTGCACGCTGGCCGCGATGAAATAGAACTGGCGGTAGTCGCCTTCGTCCACCCCACCCATGTCCAGGCCGCCTTCCAGTTGTAGATCCGAGTTGGCTGTCGCTTCACTGGCCGCCAGGATCTCCGGCAGGAACTGCCCGACCAGGACACCGACGACGAACAGGAACACGAAGAACGTCACGTAGATGACGGTCGTGTAGACACTCATGTTGAGGTTCCGTTCCCGTTCGAGGGTCTTGATCTCACGGGCATCACGGGCGGCTGCCAACAACACATCCGTGGTGCTGCCACCACTGCGCCCGGCTTCGAGCACCAGGTTGACACTGCGCCTGATCAACGGCGTGTTGACGCGGTTCGCGAAGTGCCCGAAGGCCTCCTCGAAACTGACGTGCCAGCTGAGTTGATCAGCCAGCCGTTGGATCTCGGCGCCGAGGTCGCCGTACTCACCGCGAGACGCGATCTGGACACTCTGGACGAGGGTCAGGCCACCTTTGTGGCTGCTTGCCAGGTCGCGCAGGAAATCCGGGAAACGGGCTTCCATGTTCTTGATGCGGTGGCGACGCCGGCCGGCGAAGATGCCGTATGGCGCCAGCGCCACGATCATGGCGAACGATGCCAGGTGCATCCATGCTTCGCCGTGCATGCCCATGATGTGGCTGCCCTTGTTGACCATGACGGCCAAGATGAGCAGGATGAAGGCGATGCTGAGCGACACCGCGAGGATGCCGATCATGATCTTCTGTTCTTGGCTACGCACTTCCTTGAACAGCTCGACCTTGTCTTCTTGGCGGGCCAGGAAGAAGCTGATACCGATACCGACGACGACGGCGAGGATCATGAGACCCAGGACCGCGACGACGCTGCCGCTTTCGTTGACGGTCTCCATCACACTGAAGATACCTGCGCCGAAGATGACGATCAACAGGACGAACACCAGCAACAGGGTGAAAGCCACCATGGTCGGCATCAGGACCGCCTTCGTACGGCTGGCATATCCGCCGCGCACCGCAGTGCGTGGGTCGGAGACGATGGCCATCAGCGTCGGCAACCCGCGCGACACCTGCAGCATGGCGCCGCTGATGGTCAGCGAAGCCACGATGAGGATGGCGGAGTCGGTCGACGTCAATGTCACGGCACCCACTCTCAGCTCGGCGTTGAGGATGCCGATGTAGAGCGCGAAGGCGGCGATGAGCACGCTGAGCTGCAGGCCGGTCCAGAAAAGGATGCGCGTGGCGGCCGTCCGGTCAGGCTCCAGAGCGACGTGCATGCTCTGCCAGTGCGCGTAGGCGCTGTTGAACGCGTAGACGACGATGAACAAAGCGACCGCACGGTCGGCTTGGCGGCCGCTGAGCGTCAGTTCGACCATGCCCACGCGACCCATCAGGCCGATGAGCAACAGGACGCCACCCAGGACCGTGAGGAGGCTGTGCAGGGCGCTGCTGGTCTTGATCTTGTTCCACCGACTCAAGCGTTCGACGCGGCCACTGCCGCGGGTCTCACGTGAGACGAAACGGAACTGCTCGAAGCCATAGCTCGCGGCCTGGGCAATGGCCAACAGGAAGACGGAGACGCTCATGGCGATCATCCCGACCCAGGCGATGTTCCCGCTGTACAGGATCACCCCCACGCCACCGATGACGAGGACGGCAGCGCCGAGCAGACAGCTCGCAGTGACCCTCTCGAGAAGGCGGCGGCGGACCATTTCCGTGCGTTCGTCGGGCATGATCAGGCCTCCGGAGTCGATACTTTGACGGTCACGGCGAAGCCGAACTGGGCGAGAGGAAGCAATGCGAGTACCATGACATAACCGATCTTGAGGGTCTCACGGGCATCGCCGCCGAAGCTGGCCATCACGGACAGGATGACGAGCAGGAACAGCGGTGCCGCGACGACCACCACCACGAAGGACTCGGCAAGGACGCCGAGGCTTTCGAGGAATTTCTCTTGCACTTGACGGTTGTCCAGGATGAACTGTTCCGCCTTGTTGATGAAGTAGTCCTTGAGGTCGCCGCCGGTGCTGAGGGTGGTGATGGCGCCTTGCAGGAAGTCCTTGAAACGTTCGCTGGGGCTGCGGGTGATGGCGCGGTTGAGCGCCTGTAGCACGTCCATGCCGAGCATCTCCATGTCGCGGTGGATCCATGCGGCCTCGTTGCTGACCTCACCGTAGATGGGTTGCTTGCTGAGGCTACCAAAGATGCGGCTCGGACTGGCGCCCGCGCTGCTCATCGTGGCGATGAAATTGATGGCGTAGGGCAGCTTGGCATCGATGTCCCGGGCGCGACCGCTGGCCGCCATGTCTGGAAGGACGACGTTGACGAAATACACGATGGCCGCCAACACGGACGGCATCGGGATGAGGTACAGGAACAGCGCGCCAGGCAGTGGGAACACGCCGACCGCACCCAGGATCGCCAGCACCAGCACGAAGATGACACCGAGGCCGAAGACGATGGCCGTCGTCAGGTAGGCTGCGGAGAGGAACGCTTCCGGCCGGATGTAGATGTGCGCCTGCTGTAGACTCATCTGGAGGCGTGGGTTCTCGACCGCCCTCCGCCGTGCAAGGCCACCGAACCAGCGGTAGGCCGTGCGTTGGTACTTATTCAGCGCCATCCGCAGCCTCCTGGTCACTGCCTTGCCAGGGCGCACCGACGTCATCGCCGGCGGCAGCGTCGCGCCACGGCATGCCTTTGAGGTCCTCCTTCGCGCCGCCCGCCGAGGCGGCGAGAGCGCTGACCGGGGCCGCTTGTGGCGGCAGACGATCCGCCTTGGCCGCCGTGTCGTCATCATACATCGAGGTGGTGTCACCGGCACGACTGCCGAGCGCCACCGAGGCATCGAGCGTGAAGCCGTCTTCGGCGATGCGGGCGAGGACCTTGTCGGGGCGCTGGTAGTATTCGTGGACCATCTTGGAGAAGTCCCGGAAGTGACTGATGTTCTTGGCGCGCATCCACTCGAGGACGAGCATGCGTTGTTCCCATTCGGCCTGGAACTCCGGTTCGGTCCAGCCCTTCTTGTCCTGGATCTGGTCGAACACGCCCGAGTGCCCCGTGAAGACGTGGCGGTCGGTGGTCGGATCCCAGTAGAACACCGTGTTGGTCAACAGGTCGTCGGTGTCGGGGTCGAAGCCGATGATCTCGACGACCTCCTTGACGCGGCGGGTCAACTTGTCGCCGACCTTGACCTGGCCCTGGATGACGATGGTGTCCAGGGTCTGCAACATCATGCGGGGGACGTTGATGGGCGCGTTCTCGAGGCGGTAGACGGCCGACTTGGCGCTGTCTGCGTGCATGGTCGAGTAGACGGCGTGACCGGTGGCCATGGCCTGGAACAAAGTCAGCGCCTCGGCACCGCGCACCTCACCCACGAGCAGATACTCAGGGCGTTGGCGCAGAGCCGATTCGAGTAGACGGTACATGTCGATGCTGCCGGCGCGCTTGCCGGTGGCCATCTCGCCGCCGAAACCGCTGCGCGTGACACCCGCGATCCAGTTCTCATGGAGCAGGTTGATCTCACGGGTGTCCTCGATACTCACGATCTTCTTCTCAGGCGGGATGAACTGGCACCATGCGTTGAGACTGGTCGTCTTACCGCTGGCTGTGCCGCCGGCGTAGATCAGACTGCGACCTTCTTCCATGACGAACCAGAAGTAGGCACACATCGGGGTGGTGACGGTGCCGTAGTTGATCAGGTCCGTCGGCGTGAACGGTTCCTCACGGAACTTACGGATGGTGAAACTGCTGCCCCGACTCGTCACTTCACGACTGAGGGTCGCCTGCAGACGACTGCCTTCTGGCAGCGTGGCGTCGAGCAACGGATCTGCGATACTGATGTGCTTGCCGCTGCGCTGGGCGAGGCGGATGACGAAGGAATCGATATCCAGGTCATCCGCGAACATGACGCTGGAGCGGATGCTCTCGTGTTGCCGGTGGAAGATGTAGATGGGGATCTGCGGTCCATCACAGGAGATGTCTTCCAGTTGGTCGTCACGCATCAGGGCGTCGATGGGGCCGAAGCCGAGGAAGTCTCTGATGAGGTAGTAGAGGATGCGTTCCGTCGAGATGTGGTCGATGAGGATGTCGTGGTCGACGATGGCCTGCTGCACCGAGTCGCGCAGGTACTGGCCCCAATCGACGTCGTTGCCCCGGCGCCCATCCAGGGTCCGGATGAGTGTGTCGCGCAGGAACGCCATGATCTTTTCCTCGTTGGGGGTCAGCGTGGGCTCGATGACCTCGTAGACGTACGTGTTCTGTTCCCCATCGAAGGCCAGTCGGATGAAGGCCCGGTCTTCTTCGATGACGCGGAAGCTCACCTCTTCCATGGTTCCGGCGAGCGTCGGGATGCGGGTGATGGGGCGGTCCGGATCGTAGCCTAGGTCTTCACCGACCGTGGCGACCTTCTCCATGTGCGCCTCCAGGGTGGCCTGAGCCTTCTCACGGCGCTTGGCCTCGGAGAGCATCTTCTTGGCTTCGTCGCGCATACTGCGGGCTTCCGCCTTGGCCTGGGTGCGACGGGCTTTCTCTTCGCGGCGCCGGGCGCGTTGCACGAAGTCGGCATCGTCTATGGGCGCGCCGGCTCTGGCCCGGGCGACCTGCGCTTCGCTCGTGGCGACCTCTTCGCCATCCTCGTGTCCGGTGAGCGCGGCATCGACCTCATCGCCGATGATCGGTTGTTCGCCTGCTTCCCAATCGATGGGTTCCGGCGTCTGCGACAGCTCCGCACCGTCGTCGACGTCCAGGCTCTGTGATGCCTCGATGAGCCCCCCCGCAGCGTGCTCGTGGGTCGGGTCCGCTGGTTCCGACGCCTCGCCATCCGTGGCGTCGGCGTCGACGCCTCGCGACAAAGATCCGGGTTCGGGGACCTCCGCCCATGGCCGGTCCAGGTTGCCCTCAGCGGCTTGATCCAGCACGGGTGCCTCTTCTGAGGCATCGTGGGATGGCTGCTGCTTTCCCTTGGCTTCTGCCAGGTTCTTGTCGCGGTCTTTCGGTTCGGAGGGCATGCGTTCACCTAGGTTTCTATGCGGAGTTTGACCCGGCTGTGCGCCAGGTCGATGGAGAGGTCGTGGGTCGTGGAAAGCGGATCCGCCGATTTCCCGTAGATCGTGAGGGTGGCCGAGGCCGCGTTGGACGAGACGACGTATTCGCCGAGGCCGACATCGAGGCCGCCTCGCTTGGCGGCGTCGTGGAAGAACGAGGTCCAGGCCTTGGGGTGGGCCGTGGAGACGGTGTAGGTCCACGCGGGTGCCGAACCGCTGACCTGGGCGCCGCCTTGGCCATCGAGGAACACCGTGGCGGTGCCTTGCAGACTGACGGAGTCCGCCACGCCAATGAGGCTGGGGACCGTCATCTTGACGACCGTGATGCCGGCCAGGACGTCGAGTGTCAAGGACGGTTCGACGCGCAGGATGACGCCATCGTCCTGGTGTAGGATGACGCCGCCGTTCTCGTAGTGATAATGATACTCGGGGAACTGGATGGTGAGCGGTTCGATGTCCAGGCGGCCGGCACCATACGTCTGCGTGTATCCGGTCGTGGTGGCACCTGTGCCACCGACGAACACCGTGCCGCCGGGCACCTGCTTCTGGTACGTGATGGTGTATTCGGCGTCCAGGTTCACCTTGGTGAGCGCCATGGTGTACGGGGCTTTGGCGCCGCGCAGCACATCGTCGAAGCCGAGGTCGTCGGCCATGGCGTCGACCCAGAACTTGGTGATGCCCGTCGACTGGTGGTAACTGGTGGCGATGTCATTGATGACGGTGTTGTCAGGAGCGCGGACGCGGCTGCCGATCAGGACGTCCGGGGCCGACTTGGCCATGTAGATCTCCAAAGAGCCGGCGAACGCACCGTCCGCGTCGGTCAAGGTCAGCTTGACATTGTCGCCGGCCCCCTTCGTGTCCGGGTCATTGAGCCGGACGCGCAGATGTTGGACGCTGGCGATGTCGGTCTCGGAACCGCTACCGGCTGCCTGCCAACTCTCGCTGGTGGTGCCGGCGACCTGGCCGCTGCGGGAGAACACGGTCAATTCCGGTGCCGAGACGAATGCGGTGGCGGCGTTCGGGGTGAAACTGAGCGTCCCTGGGCGCGGCGGGGCGGCGTAGAAGCGCGATGAACTGCGCTCGCCGATGGCGAGGGCATTGCCCACTTCGGAGACGCTTTGGTTGGTCGCTTGGCGGTCGGCTTCGCTCTTGAGCCCGGCCAGTTGACCTTGCATCTTGGTGAAGCTGGTGGCTTCCTTGTCTTCCTCCCAGGTCGGGACGAAGTCGACGCGGATGACCACGAGGAACATGAAGATCAGGGCGAAGAACAGGATGCCTCCCAGCACGTTGGAGACGCCGGTGTCGTCGTTCCGGAACTGTTGGTTGGCCTTCATATGCTCTGGATCCTCGCGTAGTCGATGTCGAGTGTACCCGCCGTCGCACCACTGTCGAGGTCCACGAAGCGGATCTGGGGCGCGCCGGCCTTGTATTCGGGGTTGGTCAATGTGTAGGTGAATAACGACATGCTCCCGGAACTCAGCGTGCCGCGCTGCACCCAAGTGGCCCCGTTGTGCACCTGCACACCGAAGGTATCGCCACTGGTGGCGTAGCGGATCTGTAGCTCGTGGAGCGTCCCAGAAGGCACGCCGGCGAAGTCGAACTGCACGTCCGCGTCCGTGATCGGCGCCTCGGTGTAGGTGATCTCGAGGAAGACGTGGTCGACCTCTGCATCGCGGGCGCTACCGTCGGCGGTCATGCGCTTGACCTCGACGATGATGGCCTGCAGGTCGCTGGCCAGCCAGGTACTCTTTTCGGCGGTGATGTCGTGCGTGAAGATGGCGTCCGTACCGGACGTCAATGTGACGGTCTTGGTGGTCGCAGCGGCGCCGGTGACGCCCGTGTACGCGAGGCGCAACTGGGGGTCGCCATTGTTGCCGCCGCCCCCGCCCTTGAGGCCTTCGAAGCCGATCTTGACATTGCTGATGGTGGCGATGCCGGCGGGCACCGCGAACTTGTCCACGGCCACAAGATGCGCAACCTCCTCGAAGACTGTGCGCGCATCATCACTATTCTTGACAAGACCTGGGGCAGTGACGCCGACGGCGTTGTTCACTTGACCGCTGAGGCGCGAAGTGGGATTGCCGCCGGGGACGGATGATTCCGAGATGGTGGCGGCCGCGCCGCCGTCGGCCTGCGCTTGCGCATTGCTGAAGGACGCCAGCGAACCCTTCAGGGCGACGCCGCTGGACACGTAGGTGACGGTGGCGTTGCCGACGTAAGCGACCGACAAGTCGGCACTGAGGTAGTTGCTGCCGATGACCTGGTTGGCACCGGTCTGGATGATGTTGACCTCGACGATGGCGCCTCCCGGCACCGTCAGCGTCACGTTCCAGGTGTCACCAAGACGAAATGATCCGTCGGCGAATCCCTGGTCCAGCGCAGCGCCGGCGTAGAGGGCTGAAGTGCCGTTGACGGCGACCACGATGCGGGTCTGCGCCGCAGGGACCGCCTCGCCACCGATGTGACGGATCTGGATCTCTTCATTGCCATCACCCCAGAACATGCCGCCAGGGCTCAGGTCTACCCGGAAGTCCGCGTGGACCTTGTCCGGCGGCCCCCCGAAGTTGAGTACGAGCACGCTGAGGCCGACCATCATGGAGACGGTGATGCCGACCATCAGGATGTTGCCAAGGACGTCCGCTACGGCTTCGTCGCGTTCCCTGGCATCCGCCCGCATCAGTGGATCCTACCAGCCGCAAGAGAGCCCGTGAGCTCGAAGAGATTGTCCGAGAACCTGTAATCGATCCATCCCGGGTTGCGCGCCACCTGCAGGCCTTCGACCCTCAGTTGCGAACGGTCCTTGTTGTCACGCGCCTCGAGGACACCATCCACCAGATGGCGGAACATCTGCACCTCGGCGTCTGAATGCATGCCTTGATCCAGGAGAAGCAGGCAGACTGCGCCGGCTTGGCGCGCCCGCCCGATGAGGACCTGCAGGAAACGGAACGTGGCCTGGGCATTGGAGTACAATACCAGGGTCGAGGCGCTGTCGATGACGAGAACGTGGTTGTCGTGGCTCTTGATGAGTTCGGACTGCACGCGGTTCAGCGCCAGGCTGATACCGTTGAGGTCCACGGCACTGTCCACGTACTGCACGCGGGGCTGTTCTTCGTCAATACCGATGGAGCGGCTATAAGCGTCGACAAACCACACGAGTCCGTCCGCTTCGTAGCGATCGTATTCGGGGTCCATGCGGCGCAGATTCTCGCGCACGTCGTCCACAGTCGCGTTCGTCAGCAGCATGACGACGGGGACGCCGTCGCGCAGATTCGCTGCCATGGCCTGCCTGGCCAGTACTTCTTTGCCCTGGAAGCTTGGCCCGTAGAGCAGGATACGATCCCGCTCCCTCATGCCGCCTCCGAGTAGCGTGTCTAGTTGTGTTACACCTGTCGTGGCAATCATACAGTCACCTGAGGAGAAAGAATCCGGTCGAGAAGGCAATCTAGGATCTTGCTGGCGGCCTGGGCATCGGTGGCCGTGCATGGCATGACCTCCGTCCCGGGCGGTACGCCTAGACGCTCCGCGACCTCTTGAGGCGTCAATGCCCCCTCGATATCCTGCTTGTTGGCGGCCACGATCACTTGGATTCCTTCTCGCCAGCTACGCCGGAGCATGTAGCTGGCGCGCTCAAAAGAAGCGGGCTCGGAGGCGTCCACCATCAGGATGACACCGACAGCATTGGCAAGAATCGGGCCGACCATGGGGTCGAAGCGTTCCTGCCCAGGGGTGCCGAACATGTCGACGTGCAGGCCCTGGCGGTCGATCGTACCGCGGTCGAGAGCGACCGTCGCACCCATCCGTTCGGCACTCACCGCGTGGTCGCAGACCGCATGGACGAACGTCGATTTCCCGGCGTCGGCGGGGCCGGTGACGACGATCTTCGGGACGTAGACCTGGACCAGGCCCTGGTCTTGAGAGCGGTACAGGGTCGGAGGCTCGTCGGAGGGCCGACCCCCGAGGCGTTGGATGCGGAAGTACTGGCTGGTGATGATGCGGTGGTGGACCGCGCTGAGGTGGAGATTGTGTGGGAAGCTGTCCAGCAAGGGCCGGACCGCCAGTTCCTCGTTCCATTGGGTGAACGCTACGATGCTGTGGGGGAAGCGCTGCATGCTGCGCACCAAACGGGGCGCGGCGGCCGCCAACTTGCTGGTCTCTGAATGCATCATGATGCCGTTGAGCGATTCCAGCAAGAACAAGGCCTGCGGGTGGTCCGCGGCGGCGTGCTCGATATGGACGATGATGTCGGCGACGTTGGCCGGGTCGATCTGGATATGGTCCGGCGACGGGGCACCGGTGAGGGAGCTGTGTGCGTCGAGGATCGTCAGGCTCCGCGTGTTGGCGCCGGCCTTCTCGATGATCTGGCGGACGCGGCTCGGCGAACGGTCCGTCGCCAGGTACACGACGTCCCCCCCGGCTGCCAGCTTGGTGGCGGCGGCCTGGATCAAGAACGGCTGGGCATCGACACCGGGTTCGTTGCTCAACAACAGAGGCTGCCCCGGGGCCTCCTCGGCGAACGCAAGGTCCAGCCTGGGCACCCCGAAGGCCAGGGCCGTGGTCTAAGCCTCCTCGAGGATCATGTTGAGCCGCGTCAGGCTCTCGGTGAGCTGCTCATCGAAGGCCTCGATGGGCAGCGTGCGTTCCATGGCGGTGAGGAGCAGCAGCTCATCGTCGACGCCGATGATGACGAGGCGCATGCCATGGCTGACCACGAGCACGGTCTCGAGTTGTCGGTCGCCGAACTCGAGCAGGCTCGTCTCGGCGGCACCCATCAGGGCGGCACCCATGGCAGAGATGGTGTCGAGGTCGGCAGGGTGCTGCCAATCGGACAGGACCGGGAGGCCGTCGCGGCTGATCAGGCAGGCGCCATGGACGCCGGGCTTGGCCGCGAGCCCGCTCAAGACCTCGGCGCATTCTTGGCGCGCTTGGGTCATTGGGCACCCCGCTGGCGGCGCATCAGGTCCATGGCCCGCGCGAAGGCGCGGTCGCGCTGGGTCTCCGAGGCGCGGTGGTCCAACATGTCGCTGAGGACGCGGACGACATCGTCCGGGTCGAGCGGTTTGGTGAAGAAGTTCTGGATGGCCGCTTCGTTGATGGCCTCGATGGCGATCTGGAGGTCGGGGAACGCGGTCATCAGCACGCGGGCCACGTTCGGCGCCTTCTCGCGAGCGGCTCGCAGGAAATCCATGCCGTTCATGCCGGGCATCTTGAAGTCGGACACGACCACCTTCACCGGGGCCTTGGCGAGGATCTCCAGAGCCTCGTCTCCACCGGCGGCGGTGAGCACCACCAGATCAGGAATCGCGGCCTCCAGCAGTTCCTGGAGCGAGTCCAGGATGTCGGGCTCGTCGTCTACGAGCAGGATGTGGCGAGCCTTGTGGGATTCTCCTTTCAACGGATGCATGCGCAATGGTTCCTTGGCTTGACCGGCCTTATATGGCATTGACTCGGTTCTTTTTAGTCCCGATGGGAAAAAAGAGCGTCCGGCCCTGGGCCGCGCAGGGATGTATGCCCCCCGGCGACCCAAGCGGAGGCTCTTTTGGCCAAAAGGCCAGTAGACCGTTGGAGCGGCGGGGCCAAAACCAAGGTCCATGAAGGATGCCAAGCCAACCCCACCCCTGGAAGACCACGACATGGTGACCCGCCCCCCGGATGCTGCCCCAAGTGGCGACGCACTCATCTTCGAGCTTAGCCCACAGCCCATGCTGGTCTGCCGAGGGGACACGATCTTGCGGGCCAACCAGGCCGCCAGGCATCTGTTCCGGACGGAGGCTGCCAAGTTGGAAGGGATCGAGCTGCTTGACCTCGTGGCCGCACCGGGACGGCGCACCTTCCAGAACCAACGCTCGTCCGAGATGGCCGACAGCGTCGAGGCACCCTTGCGGGGCACCGCCGACTGGCACGTGGGCTCGTTCCGCTTCTCCCAGCCCCTGGACGACGGCACCACCATCGTCGCCATCGAGGACCTCACCACCTCCAACACCGGCAGACGCCATGCGCGCCGACGCGGCGAACGGGACGAGGAAATGGCGCGCCTGGAACAGATGAACCAGTTCAAGACGCAGCTGCTGAACACGGCCGCCCACGAACTCAATACCCCGTTGACGCCCCTGCGTCTACAGGTCCACCTGCTACGCGGGGAGAACCTGGGCCGCCTGTCGGAACGCCAGAAGAAGGCGCTCAGCGTCCTAGAGCGCAACGTCGAGAGGCTGGCCGTGCTGGTCAGCGACATCCTAGACGTCGCTCGCCTCGAGAGCGGCCACATGGGCATCGAGACCCAGGATCTCGAACTGAGCGAGCTCATCAAGGAGGCCATGCAGGCCTATGAGGAGACCGCCAAAGGGGTCGGTGTCAACCTATCGTTGGACGACGACGGCACATTGGGCGTCAAGGCCGACGCCCGCCGCATCGTCCAGGTGCTCTACAATCTCATCAGCAACGGGCTCAAGTTCACCCCCGCCGGGGGCCAGGTCAGCGTCCGCACCCGAGCGGACGGCTCCGACGCCGTCATCGATGTCATCGACACTGGCCTGGGCATGACCGAAGACCAATTATCGCGGCTTTTCCAGCCGTTCAGCCGCGTCCACGACGAGGAGGCCACCGCCATCGCCGGCACCGGCCTGGGGCTGTACATCTGCAAAGGCATCGTCGAGCAGCACGGCGGCACGCTCACCGTTCACAGTGACGGCCCCCAGAAGGGCTCGACATTCACCCTCCGCCTGCCATCGGCCGAGAAGCCGGTCGCCAGCACCAAACCTGACCGGCGCCGTAGTGCCCTGGTGGCCGGACCGCTCGCCCAACGCCTGAGAGAACTGATCTGATGGTGTCCATGTTGGCTGCCGGCGTGGCTCTGCTCAATGCGCTCATGGTCTACGTGCTGGTCCGCGTCGGTGTGGTCGTCATGGAACGCCGGCCCAAGGGACCCGGGCATCTGGCGGGGACCTCCTTCGCCGTCTGGTGGTTCACGTTGGCCGGGTTACAGGCCGGCAGCGTACTGGATTTCATCATCCAAGCAGTGGGCGGCTCGTGGACGCTCGCCGCCTACATGACATACGTCCAGCTATTGTTGCTCATCATCGTCGCGGCCATCGGTGGGCTGCTGTACTACATGGTCTACGTCTACACCGGCCGCCGCAATGCCTGGCGCATCATCGCCGCCGCATACACAGGCATCTACATCCTGCTGGTCTACTACGTCTTCCTGGCCGAACCCATCGCCGTCACCCAGGGCCCCCTGGGAACGACGCTGGAGTACCGGTACGACCTGGACGACACGCTGTTGGCCCGCATCGTCGGCATCGGGCTCATCCTGCCGACCCTGCTGGCCGCCATCGGCTACTTCTCCCTGTACTTCCGGGTCGAAGAGCCGTCGCAGAAGTTCCGCATCGGCGCCGTGGGCGGGTCCTTCATCATCTGGTTCGGCTCGTCCCTGCTGGTCGGCCAGCTGACCGATTGGAGCGACACGACCGCGTGGCGCATCACCAGCGCCTTCATCACGCTCGGATCAGCGTTCGCCGTATACACCGGTTTCCAGCCACCCGCCTGGATGCGCAAGCGTTTCCATCTGTCGGGCTACGGAGAGAACGCCTAGCGCGACCCCACGGGTTTTATAGAGGGCGTTTGTCGGCCGGCTTGTCGCAGAGAGCTTGACCGAGGCCTCGGCTTCGAGCAGGCGACGCACGCGACAGTCGAAGGAGTCAGAAAACATGGCAGGAACAAAATCCAATCCTGCGCTCGTTGGGATCATCTCCGACCTCAAGGCCGCTGGCCGCGAGAACGGAGCTCCCGTCTGGCGAGACATTGCTATCCGTCTGGAGAAGCCGTCTCGCAACTGGGCGCAGGTCAACATCAGCAAGCTATCGCTGCACGTCCGTGACGGCGAGAATGTGATCGTGCCCGGCAAACTGCTCGGCGCCGGCGACGTCGACAAGGCGTTCACCGTGGTCGCGTTCAAAGCCAGCGCCTCCGCAACGGCGAAAATCGTCGCTGCGGGTGGAAAAGTCCTCACCATGAAGGAAGGCATGACCGCTTTCCCGAAGGGCGAGAAGTGCAGGATCATTGGGTGACCAAATGACCACCACGATCATCGACGCGACCGGCCTCATCCTGGGACGCATGGCGACTGACATCGCCAAGCGCGCCAAGAACGGCGAAGAGGTCCACATCGTCAACTCCGAGAAGGCCATCATCACGGGCGCTAGCAAGAAGAGCATCGAAGCTCGCTACCGCTTCAAGCGCGAAGTCGGTACCATGCGTAAGGGTCCGTTCTTCCCCCGTGAACCTCACCTCATCGTGAAGCGCACCGTCCGCGGTATGCTTCCTTACCAAAAGTCCGACGGGCGTGCCGCCTACAAGCGCATCAAGGCGTACATCGGCGTCCCGAAGGAACTGGCCGGCCAAGACACCATTCAGGTCGAAGCCGCCAAGCGTGAAGCTCGCAGCTTCATGACCGTTTCCGAACTGTCCCGGTTCTTGGGCAGCCCTGACAGGAGTTCCTGAACATGGCCAAGAAAGTCATCAACACCAGCGGCAAGCGCAAGACCGCAACGGCCCGCGCTGCAGTCATGAAGGGCACCGGCAAGGTGCGCATCAACAAGACGCCCTTGGAGATCTACGAGCCCCAGCTGGCTCGCCTCAAGATTACCGAGCCCCTCACGATCGCTGGCAAGAAGGCCGACAAGCTCGACTTCAAGGTCAACGTCGAAGGCGGCGGCATCATGGGCCAAGCGGACGCCATCCGCACGGCCATCGCCCGCGGCCTCATCGAGTACACCGGGGACGAGGAACTCAAACAGAAGTACCTCGCCTACGACCGCACCCTGCTGGTCAACGACACCCGCACCAAGGAGACCAAGAAGCCTCTCGGTCGCGGTGCTCGTGCCAAGCGCCAGAAGTCCTACAGGTGATCATCTCATGATGATGCCTGTGCGCTGCTTCTCCTGCGGGACTGTCGTGGCGACTGCCTACGAACCCTACAAGGAAGCGCTGGACAAGGGTACGAGCGGCCAGGAAGCCCTGGACGCCACCGGCCTCGTTCGCTTCTGCTGCCGCCGCATGGTGGTCTCTCACGTGCCGGTCATCAAGGCCGCCGCCGCTTACGAGTAGACCAGCCGGCACACCAGCCAACAGGGCAAGCGCCCTCCTTTTCCCTCTTCTACTCCCTTTGTGCCCGCACCGCGGGCGAACTCTTGGCACCAGGGGTGCCAGAAATCCATGCGACATGCGGCCATTTGGGCCTCAGGCCCATCACGGCAACGCCCAAATGCTTGCCCCGGCCATCGCCGCTCATGCGCACCCGCGTGATCGCTGTGCTCGTGACCTTGGTGGCCGTCGCCCTCGCTGGCTGCGCCGACACGACCCCGGCTCCGACTCTTGATACTCCCGTCACCGCCGATTCCTTGATCGTCAAGGCCGGCCTCAACAACAGCCACCCCGGCTACCGATTCCTGACCAACGATGCATTGCCCGTCGCCACCGTCCCCGGCACCATCTTCGAGGACATCGACGGCACCCGCATCTGGTACAAGCCGGCTTACCGCAGCCTGCCCGGCGCGCTCAACCAACTGGAGTCGCTCTACCAGACGCCCGGTGTCGAAGGCGGCGGCCGCGGCATCGCCATCTTCGGCAGCCTCGCCTTCGCCGGCCCGAACGCCGGCCCACTCCACATCATCGACATCAGCGACCCGCTGGATGCCAAGGTCATCGCGACCAGCGCCGACACCCCGGTGCGCGACGCGGACACCATCCTGTTCCCTGACGGTCGCCTGATCCTCATCACGACCCAAGGCGGCGGCAACATCGTCGCCACCGACGTCACCGACCCCATGAACCCCATGCTGGCCAGCAACGTCGACACGCCGAGCGGCAACCACAACATCGCTGTGGTCCCCGGCACCCCCATCGTCTACAACACCGGCATGGACATCGTCGACTACTCCAACCCCGAAGCGCCGGTCAACGTCGGCAAGTTCGAGGGCGGCGACGGCTGCCACGACATCGCGTTCTTCATCAGCCAAGAACAGAACAAGTCGTGGGCGCTGTGCGCCGGCTACGCCCAGACCGAGATCTGGGACATCGCTGACCCCTTGGCCCCGACCCTGCTCGTCGCCATCGACTACCCCAGCGTCGACAAGGGCATCCCGGTCGTCGGCGAGCGCCTCGACGACCTCGGCGTCCCGGACAACCTGGGCAGCCCGGCCGGCCAGGACCTCGCGTTCCCGCTCAGCTTCAGCCACTTGGCCATCATCAACCATGACGCCACCGTGCTCATCATGGGCGACGAGACCGGCGGCGGCGGCATCAACGGCTGCGACTTCTACGTCGACGGCGGCGAAGCCGGCACGGCCAGCGGCCCCATCGGCAACCTGTGGTTCTACGATATCACCGACCCGAAGAACCCTGACCTGCGAGGCCATGTCAGCCCCAACGTCTACGACTCGGAGGGCAGCTGCACGGCTCACTTCGGCAAGACCATCGAGGACACCAACCACGTCATCATGGCCTTCTACACCGCCGGCATCGTGCTGGTCGACTTCAACGACCTGAGCAACCCGCGCATCGTCGATCGCCTGGACGAGGGCGGGGACATCTGGGATGTTCAGTTCCACCAGGGTTACCTCTTCACCGGCGACATGACGCGCGGTGTCGATGTGATCGGGTTGAGCTGAGCGAGCAACGCGAGCGTGCTCGACCCGAGAGATTCCTCGCCACAAGGCGAGGATGACGTCGGGTTGAGCTGAGCGCAGCGAAGATCAACCAGCTTGATTCCTCGCCGCAAGGCGAGGATGACGTCGGGTTGAGCTGAGCGAGCAACGCGAGCGTGCTCGACCCGCGTGACGCCAACGCACAAGCAGTGGCCGACGGATCGCAGGGCTGAACGCCTGAAACACACTCTTTCCCCTTCTCCCTCACCCCCGTTTGGACGGCGCCCCTTGAGCCGGTTCGGCACAAGACTTATTGGAGTCCCGCCAGACCTCCGGCCTATGCGAGCCCTGCTGCTCACCGCTATCTTGGTCACTATCGGCCTGGCTGGCTGTGCAAGTGATCCCGCCGACATCGTCGACGAACTGCCTCCGAACACCACGGCTTGGATGCCCGGCGCCGGCAGCCACCCTGCCTACGGGTTCCCGACCGCCGATGACCTGCCAGAGATGTTCGACAACGTCACGGGCCTGCCCGCCGACTGGCACAAGCCCCTGGCCAAGGATCTCCCCGACATCATCTCCTCCATCCAGCACGACGGCCAGATGACCGATGTCGTCAGCGGCGCCGGCATCGCGGTCTTCGGACACTATGCCTACGCGGGCAGCTACGACAACGCCCAGTTCTACATCATCGACATCAGCGACCCGATGAACGCCTTCGTCGCCGGCGAGGTCGAAGCCGTGGCGGGCGACACCGACATCATCGCCTACCCGCCGACCGCCGAGAACCCTGACGGCCGCCTGGTCGCCGTGACCTCGACCCGCGGCGGCGATATGATCGTCATCGACGTCACCGTGCCGGCCAACGCCAGCATCATCGCCACCATCCCGACCACCCAAGGCAACCACAACCACCAGGTGGTCCCGGGCACCCCCATCGTCTACAACGCCCCCAGCGACGGCAGCGAGCACGCCGACCCGGTCAGCGCCAACACGCAGGCCGCCACCGGCAGCAACGACATCTGGGACCTGAGCGACCCGTTCAACCCGGTGCACGTGCGTGACTTCGAGAACGGCTACGGCTGCCACGCCATCAGCTTCTACGTCAACGCGACCGAAGGCAAGTTCCGCGGCTACTGCGCCGGCATCGAGATGACCCAGATCTGGGACATCACCAACGTCACGGACCCGAGCGTCATCAGCACGTTCCCGTTCCCGACCGGTGGCGTCGACCCGGCGTTCGGCAGCATCGCCATCGCCCCCGCGACCTTCAGCCACCTGGCGATGCCGAACCACGACGGCACCGTCCTGATCGTCGGTGACGAGACCGGCGGCGGAGCCGGACCCGGCTGCGACATCCACGTCGAGGCCCCCACAGGCCAGACCCTGAGCGGCCCCCTCGGCAACCTGTGGTTCTACGACATCAGCGGCGACAAGGAACTGGACCCGGTCCTGCACGGCTCGTACAGCCCCAGCGCCAATGATTCCCGCGGCGGCTGCACGGCTCACTTCGGCGACCTCATCGGCGACCAACCCCTGCTCTTGATGGCGTTCTACACCGCCGGCGTCGCCCTCATCGACTTCAGTGACCTCGACAACCCTAAGGAAGTCGACCTCTGGCAGCCCGGTGAAGGCACCGATGTCTGCGTGCTGTGTGGTGTCTGGGACGTCCAGTACTACCAAGGCCGCGCCTACACGGGCGACATCACCCGTGGCATGGACTTCCTGTCGTTCGCGTGAGCGTAGCGAACGGGAACGACAGCGCCCCCAGGTCGCCCTGCGGCCTGGGCGGCCTGAGCTTCGCGTGAGCGTAGCGAACGGGAACGACAGCGCCCCCAGGTCGCCCTGCGGCCTGGGCGGCCTGAGCTTCGCCTAAGCGGAACCGGGCCACGCCTGAGCGCGCGTCGACCCCCACGCCCCTCTTCCTCTCTTTCCATTGTGCGCCAACAACCCTTATGACCGACGGTGGCGACCGCCCCGTATGCGTTTCTTGGTCGCTGTGCTGCTTGTCGGTACCGCGCTTGCCGGCTGTGCCGATCTTTCTGACCCTACCTCGGGCGACCTGGTCACGGACAATCTCTTCGAGTACGTCCCGGGCCCCGGCAGCCACCCCGCCTTCGGATTCCCGACGCGCAACGACCTGCCGCTCGTCGGCTCCGAGACCCCCGGCTGGCCCGCGGGTTGGAAGCAACCGACCGGCGTCGCCCTGCCGGACGACATCCAAGGCCTGGTCGCCGAGGGCACCGTCCCCGGCGTCGGCAGCGGTGCAGGCATCACGATCTTCGGGTCCTACGCCTTCGTCGGCTCGTACAACAGCCAAGACCTGTGGGCGGTCGACATCAGCGACCTCGGCGACCCGCAAGTCGTCGGCCACCTGGCCGGCGTCACCAATGCGGGCGACCTGGAGACCATCGCCTATCCGCCAAGCGAGGAGCACCCCGACGGCCAATTGGTCATCGTCGTGTCCACCCGCAGCCAGGTCATGAACGTCATCGACGCCACGGACCCCGCCAACATGACCCTCTTGTCGGTCATCGAGGCCGGCGGCAACCACAACCACCAGATCGTCCCGGGCACGCCCCTGGTCTACAACGCCCACAGCGGGGGCATCATCGACATCTGGGACCTCAGCGATCCGGCCAACCCGATCAAGGTCCTTGACTTCGCCAACGACCACGGCTGCCACGCCATCGATTTCTTCATCAACACGACCGAGGGCAAGTTCTTCGGCTTCTGTGCCGCTTACCAGGTCACGCAGATCTTCGACATCACCGACCCCCGCGACCCGCAGATGTTGTCCTCTGTGCCGTACCCGCTGCTGAACCAGGACACGGTCGCTCCCGTGGTGCCGGCCAACCCGAGCTTCAGCCACCTGGCCACCGCCAACCACGACGGCACCGTCATGATCATGGGCGACGAGACCGGCGGCGGCGCGGCCCCCGGGTGCGACCTGCACGCCCGCGACCCGGTCACCGGCCAGTCGGCCACCGGTCCCCTCGGCAACCTCTACTTCTACGACATCACGGACCCGACCAACCCCGTCCTGCACGGGGCGGTCAGTCCCAGCGCCTACGAGCAGCGCGGCTCGTGCACGGCCCACTTCGGCGCCGTCATCGAGGACCGCAACCAGCTCGTCATGGCGTTCTACACCGTCGGCGTCGTGTTGGTCGACTTCACCGACCTCGACAACCCGTACATCATGGACACCGGTGGCCGCGACGAGACCGACACCCCCTGCACGTTGTGCGGTACCTGGGACGCCCAGTACTATCGCGGCCACGTCATCACCGGCGACGTCGACAAAGGCATGGGTCTGCTGAGCTTCTCGTAGGGCCCAAGGGCCAAGGGGCCGAAGCCGTCATCTAGGGCCACGCAACGCTCTTGTAGCGGAGCGGCACGTCGAAAGCTATGCGCAGCGTTCTTGTCGGCCTTCTCTTGGTCGCGACCGTCCTCGCAGGATGTGCCTCCGACCCGGCCGACGTCAATGACGTCACGGCCCCGGAAGGCAACGTCCTCGAGCCCGCCCTGAAGCAAAGCCACCCGACGTACGGGTTCCTGACCAACAGCGACCTCCTCGAAGGCAACATGAGCGACTTCCCTGCCCCCGGCATGTGGAACGCCAGCAACCCCCCGGGCCCCATGGCCTGGAAGAAGCCGGCCCAGCGCGAACTGCCTGACCTGCTGAGCACCATCAGCTTCGAGGCCCGCACATCCGACACCAAGGGTGCCGGTATCGCCATCTTCGGCCCCCTCGCCTTCGCCGGCCCCACGGGCGGCCCCATGTCCATCATCAACATCATGGACCCGAGCAACCCCCAGGTCGTCAGCGTCGCCGCCGACACGCCTGCCCGCGACATCGACACGATCCTGTACCCTGACGGCCGCCTGGTCGTCGTCAGTTCCTCCGGCGGCGCCATCCTGACGTTCACCGACGTGACAGACCCGTACAATCCGTTCGTCGCCTCCACATTGGAGACGCCCCACGGCAACCACAACCTGGCCGTCGTCCCCGGCAGCCCCATCGTCTACAACAGCCCCAGCAACGGCAACGGCGAATCCCTCGCGCCCACCGTCGGCGACCCGACCTCCGAAGGCGCCGCCTACACGGACATCATCGATGCCTCCAACCCCGAGCACCCGGTGCTCGTCAAGGAATGGCAGAACGGCTACGGCTGCCACGACATGACCTTCTACGCCAACGCGACCGAAGGCAAGTTCCGCGGCTACTGCGCCGGCATCGAAGCCCTGCAGATCTGGGACATCACCAACGCCACCGACCCGCAGGTCATCACGACCTTCGGATGGCCCGCGTTCGGTGTCCATGACACCACCGCCGTCAGCCTGGTGACCTTCGCTCACCTGGCCATGCCCAACCACGACGCCAGCATCCTGATCCTCGGCGACGAGACCGGTGGCGGCGCGGCCCCTGGCTGCGACTTCAGCGCCAACGTCGCGGGCAACACCGTGACCGGCCCTCTGGGTAACCTGTGGTTCTACGACATCACCGATGAGACCAACCCGATCCTGAAGGGCAGTGTCTCGCCCAGCGCCCACGAGCAACGCGGCTCGTGCACGGCTCACTTCGGCAAGGTCATCGAAGAGACCAACCACGCGGTCGTCGGCTTCTACAGTGCCGGCGTCGCCCTGGTCGACTTCACCGACCCGCAGAACCCGGTCATCAAGGACCGCTACGAGCAGCCTCTCCCCGGCCCCCTCAGTGAAGGCCAGGGCGCGGGCACCATCTGGGATGTCTGGTACTACCAGGGTTACCTGTTCACCGGTGACACCCAGAACGGCCTCGACGTCCTCACGCTGAACTGAGCGCAGCGCAGGACGGCGTGAGCGCGCAGGCCCGCAAGGACCTGCGCGTGTGCACCTGACTGAGCATTGCTCGCCCCCAGCCCCCGCGGCCCGCTCCGGCTTCGACCGGTTCGGCACCGCGGCCCCTTTCCCTTTCCTTCCTCCCACTTGTATTTTGAAGGTGGTGCCCGATGTACTGGTGTGCCCACTTACGTCGTCGCGGTCGACTTCTCGAAGACCAGCCGGCAGGCGCTTGATGAAGCCATCAGCCGCGCGCAGGCAGACCGTGCCAGCCTGATCCTCGTCCACGCCTTCAACGCGGGCTTCCGGCTCGCCATGGTCTACCAGGATGGCGCCCTCGACCCACTGCTCGAACTGGAGCAGGAGATGAAGCTCGACGAGGCCATCGAGCTCACCACCCTGTGGGCCCAACCCGCCCGCGACACCGGCCTCGAGGTCGAGGTGGTCGCCCAGGAGGAGGATGCGGCCCGCCTCGTCCTAGACGTGGCCAAGGAGCACGACGCGGACCTCGTCATCGTCGGCCGTGAGGGCCACCGGCCCATCCGCGACTTCTTTATCGGCTCCACCGCGGACGCGATCGTGCGCAAATCACGGTGCCCCGTCCTCGTGGTCCCGACCAAGCCGACGCCGGAGCCAATTTAAGCCGGGACACAGGTCGCAGCACATGGCCCTACTCGGTACCGTACTCACCATCGGCGTCATCGCGGTGCTCGTCATCGCGGTGTTCTGGTTCATCGGACTCTACAACAAGATGGTCCGGTCGGAGAACCGCATCGATAATTCGTGGGCCCAGATCGACGTCCAGCTGCAACGCCGCGGCGAACTGATCCCCAACCTCATGGAGACCGTCAAGGGCTACATGAAGCACGAGCGCGAGACGCTCGAGTCGGTCACCCGGGCCCGCACGGCCATGATGACCGCCAACACGCCGGCCGGCAAGATGGCCGGCGAGGGCATGCTCGAGCAGGCCCTCGGCAAGTTGTTCGCCGTCGCCGAGGCATACCCCGACCTCAAGGCCAACACGAACTTCCTGCAGCTCCAAGACGAGTTGAGCCACACCGAGAACAAGATCGCGTTCTCCCGTCAGCACTACAACGACTCGGTGCTGGACTACAACAACCTCATCGAGGTGTTCCCCAACAGCCTCATCGCTGGCATGACCAGTCGAAAGGAGAAGGCCATGCTGGAAGTCCCCGTCGAGACCAAGGCGTTGCCTAAGGTCCAATTCTGATGGACGAACGCTGGAATTTCCACGACCAGATCACCCACAACAAGCGGGCCACGGTCCGCTTGTTCATCGTGGTATTCGCCCTGCTGTGGGCGATGGTATTCGCCATCGGTTTTGTGCTCGGCTACCCGCCGATCATCACCGGCTTCGTCGCCTTGATCTTCGGCATCATCTACCTGTCGACGGCGAGCGCCTTCAGTGTCGACGCCATCCTCAAATCGGCCCGGGCACGCCCCGCCAATCCGCAGGTGCGCGCGGAGAAACTTCTGTTGTTCAAGGTCGAAGAACTGAGCCTAGCCGCGGGCATCCCGGTGCCCAAGGTGTACGTCTCTGAGTCCAAGGACATCAACGCCTTCGCAACGGGCAAGGACCCCGAGCACGGCGTCATCGCCGTCACCCAGGGCGCCCTACACTGGTTGGACCAGGAAGAACTGGAAGGCGTCTTGGCCCATGAATTGAGCCACATCAAGAACTACGACATCCGCGTGTCGATGTACGCCATCGCCCTGATCGGCATCATCGCGATGCTGGGCGAGATCATCTTCTGGCACTTCATCTTCGGCGGCCGCGGCGGTGGCGGGCGACGGGACATGGACCCACGCCTCATGCTGGTCTTGTTCCTGGTGGCCCTGGCGACCATCATCTTCGCTCCGCTGCTGAGCCGCATGGCCTACATGGCCATCAGCCGCAAGCGCGAATACCTCGCCGATGCCACGGGTGCCAAGTTGACCCGCAACCCGGATGGTCTGGCGCGGGCACTGGAAAAGATCGGCAGCGTCGAGCCTCAGGAGAAGCACCGCGGCGACAAGACCGTGGCCGGCCTCTACCTATCCAATCCGTTCAAGCGCGTGCGCAAGGACTCCGTGTGGGCCACCCACCCGCCGATCCAAGAGCGCGTCGCGCGCCTACGTCGGATGTGAGACGGCGGCTTCGCGCTCAAGCGAGACCACGTAGGGCAGTTCGATGGTGAACGTCGCACCTTCGCCGGGACGACCCTCGGCGGTGATCTGGCCGCCGTGGCTTTCGACGATGCGTCTGCACAACGCCAGCCCCAGCCCATGGCCGGTGCCCGCCTTGCCCATCTCGAAGGGCTCGAACAAGCGGCTGCCTTCTTCGACCGTGAAGCCTTGGCCATTGTCCTCGACGGTGACGGCGACGCCGCCGGGGTCGGCTTGGCCGCGGATCTTGACGACGAGGGGCTCGTTCTCTCGACGGTAGCGGATGCTGTTTGACACCAGGTTGAGGATGAGCTGGCGCAGTTGCACGTAGTCTCCGTGGGCGACCGGAAGGGGGCTGACGACCAGCCGTCCACCGACGGCCATCATGGGAGCCTCGACCAGGTCGGCGACATCAGCAACAATCGCACTGACCTCGACCCGCTCCTTGCGAACATTGTGTTCGCCACTGCGTGCGTAGTCGAGCATCTCCAGGACGAAGACGCCGGATTGGTTGGCGATGCGATCGATATCAAGGAGCGCCGCTTCGGCACGCTCGCTTTGGTTGCGTTCGAGCGCGATGCGGGCGATGCGTGCCTTGAGCCGGAGCGCCGTGAGCGGGGTCTGTAGGTCGTGGGTGACGACCTGGGCGAAGCGCTCGAGTTCCTCGTTCAAACGAGAGGCACGGGCATGTGCCGCCTCTGCACGGTCACGGGCATCAAGAATCTGGACGTACGCCCGTCGGCGTGCCCAGCCCACGGCGATGGCGAGGATTATGCCGACCTGCAGCAGGAAGCCCGGTTGGGCCGTGCCGGTGACCTCGAACACCTGGGTGACGCCGAGCCACGTCCCGGCGATCAGAGCCAAGGCTCCGATCAGCCAGGGCATGGACAAGAACACGATGCCGGCACCGAGAGCGATGAACGCGAGGTTGGGGACAGGGAGGGCCGCTCCGCGGACCGCCAAGGCGACGCCCGAGGTCATGCACAGCATGAACACGACCGACAGGCCCCACGCGTTGGCCCATCTGACCGGCGGGCGCAAAATCCACGCGACCGCACCAGTGGCCAGCAGGAAACCGCCGGCGATGATGTCGGCCCACACAGGCCACAGCGCGTAGGCACCGCTGTAGTCTGCTCTGTCGCTCCACGCGGTCCACAGGAGGAGGCCGCCCAATGCGAGTGCCACGGGACGTAATGTGTCCATGACCAACTCGTCCATGGCGAGGCGGACACGCCCGTTATCTTCCACGCTAACAGGTCGACCGGTTAGCCAAAGAGTGCGTCGGGCCGGGCCCGGGCCCCACCGGGGGCCAGGAGCACAAGCCCCATTTGGGCCGCAGGGGGCACGGGATGGGGCATGACGCCTCAGCGACCGAGCGCTTCGACTCAGTCCGCGGCGACGAAGTCGAGCGAGGCTGAGTTGATGCAGTAACGCAGGCCGGTCTTGTCCCGGGGCCCGTCATCGAAGAGGTGGCCAAGGTGAGCATCGCACTTGCCGCAGCGCAA
>JBFJNL010000012.1:0-27224 GCA_041618195.1 Thermoplasmatota archaeon
CCTTTTTCCGCGCCCTGGCAGTTTGACTCCTGTTGGCCCCCTGGCTACTGCTCCTGCTCGGCGTCATCGGCGCACTGGACGCCCTCTACTTCATCGCGGTCACGTATCGCTGGCTGGCGCCTGATTCGCGCATCATCCCGGCATTCTGTCGCATGGACGAGGGATCGTGCTCGAGCATCGTGGATACCAAGTGGGCGCGCGTCTTCGGCCTGCCCAATTCGGTGTACGGTTTCGTCTGGTACCTTCTGGTCGCCGGTGTCGCCGTCTACGCCATGATGGGCCATCCGTTGCCGTGGTGCCTGCCGCTGCTTGTCGCTTCCGCACTGACCGTCGCCGTGTCGGTGCTGCTCTTCTGGTCATTGATCTGGAAGCTCAAGACGCGGTGCCCGCTGTGTTTCCTCGGCCACGCCACGAACCTGTCGATCTTCGCGGTCCTGCTCTGGATGTGCGCGTTCTGAACGACGTCGCCCCGCCACCCCCTACCCCTACTGCGTCGACGGCGCGGGACCTATGGCAACGGGTGAGCAAGCGAGCCGGCAGCGCGTTGCTGTTGCCGGTCGACATCGCTTCTATCGTCTACTTCCGCATCGCGCTCGGCGTCATGTTGGTGTGGGAGGTGTGGCGCTACATGGAAGCGGATTGGATCGCTCGCTACTACATCGAGCCGATGTTCCACTTCACGTACTTCGGGTTCGAATGGGTCCGGCCATTGCCCGGGCCGATGATGTATGCGTTCTTCGTCGCCATGATGGTCTTGGCCGCGGCCTTCGCCCTGGGGTACCGGTACAGGGTCGTCGCCCCGCTCGTCTTCATGGGGGTATCGTATTGGTTCTTGCTGGAGACGGCGCGTTATCTGAATCACTTCTACCTCATCATCCTCTTCGCCTTCGTCATGATGTTCGTCCCCGCCAACCAGGCACTTTCCATGGATGTCGCAGCGGGCAGGGTCAGTCGTTCCGACTTCGCGCCGATATGGACCTTGTGGCTGGTCCGCTTTCAGATGGGGGTCGTGTACTTCTTTGGCGGCATCGCCAAGCTCGGCGGTGACTGGCTGGCCGGCGCACCCATGGCCGACTGGCTGGCGGCGCGCGACGACTTTCCCATCATCGGCCCATGGTTCCACGACGAATGGATGGTGCGTCTCTTCGTCACTGGCGGCCTGTTCTTCGATCTCCTGATCGTGCCTGCATTGCTGTGGCGACGCACCCGCTGGCCGGCGTTCGCGGCCGTCATCCTGTTCCATTCGATGAACGACGTCCTGTGGAACATCGGCGTCTTCCCATGGCTGGCGATCCATGCGTCGACCATCTTTTTCGCACCCGATTGGCCCCGCCGACTGCTGGCCAAGGTCGGTGTCGTGACCACTGCCGGGGCCCACGGGCTCCTCGCGCCCATCCGCTTCCCGGCACCCAAGACCTACATCATCGTCATCGTGGCGGCGTTGGTCGCCTTCAACGTCACCATGCCCATACGCCACCACGCGTACGAGGGCGATGTCAACTGGACCGACGAGGGCCACCGCTGGTCCTGGCGCATGAAACTCCGCGACAAGGACGCCGAGGTGGCGTTCTGGGTGACCGATCCGGTGCGCAACGAGACGTTCGAGATCGATGCCCGGGACCGGCTGGAGTCGTGGCAAGAGAGTGCCATGGAGGGCCGGCCGGACATGATCCATCAATATGCCATCTACTTGGCGAAGACCATCGAAGCAGGCCGGGGCCACCCGGTCGAGGTCCGCGTCGACGCGATGGCAAGCCTGCATGGCCGCCCCGCCCAGTGGCTCATCGACCCCACCGTCGACATCGGGGCCATCCCACGCGGCATCGGTCAGCGTGATTGGATCGTGCCGCTCGAGCATCCGCTACCCGACCCGTTCGCTGATCGTTGAGCTCGGACCGGGACCACGCCGATGATCCTTGGCGCAGGCCCGGGATGACACAGTCGCGGCCCTGAACCTTCTTATGGCGCCTCAGGTCCGCCCAACCTATCCTGGGATGCCTAGCGGCGCCCCACGCGTCGCGCCCCCGGGGCGGACGCTCCCGACCTCCATGTTCGACCTATTCGGTTATCTCAACAACGCCCGGGCATCCTGGACGCTCAATGCCGTCCGCCTGAACGTCTTCTCGGGCCTGACCGTGGCCCTGGCCCTAGTGCCCGAGGCCATCGCGTTCTCCTTCGTCGCCGGTGTGCCGCCCATGGTCGGCTTGTACGCGGCGTTCATCATGTGCCTCGTCACCGCCGTGCTCGGTGGTCGGCCTGGCATGATCAGCGGCGCCACAGGTGCCTTGGCGGTCGTGATGGTGAGCTTGGTCAAAGACCACGGCATCGACTACCTGTTCGCCGCCGTCGTCTTGATGGGCCTGATGCAACTGGTCTTCGGCGCATTGCGGCTTGGCAAATTCATCCGCATGGTGCCGCACCCGGTCATGCTCGGCTTCGTCAATGGCTTGGCCATTGTCATCTTCATGTCGCAGTTCGAGAGCTTCCACGACGAGAACGGCTGGCTGACCGGTACCCCGTTGCTGGTCATGATCGGCCTGACCATCGCGTCTATCGCCTTGATCCTCGGCATCCCCAAGCTCAACAAGAACCTCCCCGCGCCGCTCATCGCCATCGTCGCCGTGGCCCTGGCTTCGATCGCGTTCGGCCTCAACACCCGCACGGTCGCCGACCTAGCGCCCCTGGCCGGGACCTTCCCCAGATTCGCTCCTCTGGCCGTGCCCTTCACGCTGGAGACGCTGATGATCATCTTGCCGTACTCGTTGATCCTCGCCGGCATCGGATTGGTCGAGACCTTGCTGACGCTCAACCTCATCGACGAGATGACGGACACCCGCGGCCGACCCAACAAGGAGTCCTTGGCGCAAGGCTTCGGCAACGTCGTCACAGGATTCTTCGGCGGCATGGGCGGCTGCGCCATGATCGGCCAGTCGATGATCAACGTCGGCAACGGCGGCCTGCGCCGTCTCAGTGGCATCGTCGCGGCGCTTGGCCTCATCGCCAGTATCCTGTTCTTCCCGACCTGGATCGGACGCATCCCGCTGGCGGCCCTCGTCGGCCTCATGGCGGTCGTGTCGCTCAAGACCTTCGCCTGGGGCAGCGTGCGGGTCCTCAACCGGGTCCCCAAGCACGATGCGTTCGTCATCCTCGCAGTCACCGTCGTCACGGTCCTGACCGACCTTGCCACAGCCGTGGTGTTGGGTGTCATCATCGCCGCGCTGGTGTTCGCCTGGCAACACGCCAAGGAGATCCGCGTCGTGCGCCGCACCACCGAGGAAGGCCTCGTCTACGAAGTCCACGGCACCGTGTTCTTCGCCTCCACCGCCAAGTTCACGGCGGCCTTCTCGCCGCGCGACGACCCGGACGACGTCATCATGGAGTTCCAGAACGCCAAGGTCATGGACCACTCGGCCCTCGAGGCCATTGAAGCGTTGGTGGGCCGCTATGACGCTCGCAACAAGCGCGTGCGCCTACGCCACTTGAGTCCGGACTGCCTGGAGCTGCTCGACCGTGCCCGCAGCAAAGTGGAGATCGACCCGGTACACGACCCGCACTACCATCCGGCCATCGACCACCAGATGCGCCGCAAGGTACCCCGCAGCGAATAGCCTGGCCCGAGAGCCGGCTGGCTACGCTTCTTCGGGCGTCTTGATGGTGCCGATGTGGAAGATGCCGTCACCGCGGTTGACGCTCGGGTTGAGCGTGTAGCCGATCAGCAGGCCATCACCGGGGCTGCGGATGCGCACCTCGTTCCCGCCCAGCGGGTCGCTGATGACGCCGAGTTGCTGTCTTGCAGTGACGATGTCGCCGGCCTTGACGGTCAGCCGCAACAGGCCGCTGGCCGGTGCGCGCAACCATGAATGGCGCCCGATCTCGATGGTGGAGTCCCGAAGGCGCGCCAGGCGTCGTGGACGCATGCCCAGCGCCGTCATGACGCGGGTGACGCCACGCTTGCCCAGTTTGATGGCGTCCTCGTTGTAGCGCAGGGGCTCGCCGGCCTCGTACAGCAGCACCGGGACCTTGGCTTTGGCCGCGGCGGCCCGCAGGGAACCTGGCCTAATCTTGGAGTGCATGAACACCGGCGCGCCGAACGCTTCTGCCAGCCGCCGGGTCTCCGGATCATCAAGATTGGCCCGGATCTGTGGCAGGTTGGTGCGATGGTTGCTGCCAGTGTGCAGATCGATGCCGTAGTCGCACCGGGCCATGACCTCTGAGACGAAGAGATGTGCCAGGCGGGCGGCAAGGCTGCCCTTGGCGGAGCCGGGGAACGAACGGTTCAGGTCACGCCGGTCAGGCAGGTACCTGGACTGGTCGACGAAGCCGAACACGTTGACCACCGGGATGACCAAGAGTGTCCCGTGCAGGGTCTTGGGGTCGGTCTGCAGCAGGCTGCGGCAGACTTCGACGCCGTTGATCTCGTCGCCGTGGATGGCGGCGCTGACGAACAGGCGTGGCCCGTCGTAGCGCCCCCGGATGACGACCACCGGCATGGTGAGCGGCACGCCGACAGGCAGCCGCGCCACGGGAAGGTCGATCTGGAGGCTGGTGCCGGCTTCGACGATGTGGTCGCCGAACTCGAACGGGCCTTGGCGGGCGGGCTTGGCCGGTTTTTCAGACGCGGACACGGTCTCTCACCTTGCCCGGCTTGGCGTTCTTCTCAAGGAACTCGATGATGCTGCCGGCGACGTCGATGCCGGTAGAGTACTCGATGCCCTCGAGGCCGGGGCTGCTGTTGACTTCCATGACGAGGGGGCCACGGTCGCTGCGGAGCAGGTCCACGCCGGCCACGTTGAGGCCGAGGACCTTGGCGGAGCGCAGCGCGGTGCGCTTCTCTTCGGCCGTGAGTCGGGTGACTTCGGCGGAGCCGCCGCGGTGCAGGTTGCTGCGGAAGTCGCCGGGCGCACCGGTGCGTTCCATGGCCGCGATGACCTTGTTGCCGACGACGAAGCATCGGACGTCCTTGCCGCCGGATTCCTTGATGAACTGTTGGACCAGGATGTCGGCCTTGAGGCCGCGGAACGCTTCGATGACCGATTGGGCCGCTTTCTTGGTCTCTGCCAGGACGACGCCGACACCTTGGGTGCCTTCGATGAGCTTGACGACCAGCGGCGCGCCGCCGACGAGTTCGATGACGCCGTCGATGTCGCTGGGGCTGCTGGCCATGCCGGTGACGGGAAGGCCGAGGCCATCGCGACTGAGGATCTGTAGGGATCGCAGTTTGTCGCGGGAGCGGCTGATGGCCTGGGATTCGTTGGCCGGGAAGACCCCCATCATCTCGAACTGGCGCACCACGGCCGTGCCGTAGAACGTGTGCGTGGCGCCGATGCGAGGGATGATGGCATCGTAATGGGGAAGCGCATCACCTTGGTACATGACGCGGGGGTGGTTCGAGGTGATGTCCATGTAGCAGCGCACGTAATCGATGACCCGTGCCTCATGGCCGCGCTCCCGAGCGGCTTCTTTGAGGCGTTTCGTCGAGTACAGGTTGGGGTTGCGTGATAGGACTGCTATGTTCATTGTTGACTCCACTGGCGCACCGCGGGCGGGACGCCTCCGAGCCGGTCCCGTTGACAATCGACGAGGAAGCGCCCGGACAACGCTGTGCGGCCGACCAGCATCCGGAACTTCATGTCTTGGCGGTCGATGAGGGTGATCTCGGCGTCGAACGTCTGGCCGCCGAGTTTGAGGGGCACGCGGATCACGGGGCGCAGCGTCGCTTTGCCGCCCGAGTCCTTGACGATGCGTTCCTCGATGAGAGGGGCCTGGGCGGCGATGAAGAAATCGTCGCGGCCTTGGATGGTGTGCACCTTGAAGTGCACCACCGTGCCCCGGACCTCGATGTCGTAGGCGTGCAGCGCAGACGTGCGCGCCCCGGTGTCGATCTTGGCGCTGATGGGGCCGATGTCGAGCGTGGGCAGGTACGCCCATTCGCGCCATCCGATGGGCGGGAGGCCTGGCGTTTCCATAAGGGGCTCACGGACCGTCGCCCAGGGGTTGAACCTTGCCATGGGATGCCTGCGGTGTCGGCCGTCAGGTCCGAGGGGTCCCGTCGCCCTGGATGGCCATCTGCTGCATGCGCGGGTAGATGGCCAGCAGTTTGTCCGGGTGGGCCGCGCTGGCGTCCAGCCAGGCTTGGCTAAGGGCACTCTGGACGCGCCCGGCCTTGCGGGCATCCACCAGGTAGCGCAGACGGTATTCCATCCAGCTCGGCTTCGATTCGGCCAGCACGAAGGGGGCGTCGGGGAATTCGGCCTCGATGGTGAGTCCCTTGGTCATGCGGCGGTAGGCGACGGCCATCTGTTTGTGGATGTCGTCGTCGACCACGCTGCGGCCGACATCCACGAGGACCTGGCGGGCCAGGTCTTGGTCCGATTCGAAGGCGACGTTGATGACGAACTCGTCGAACACCGTCGCTGTGTCACTGGTGGAATTGGCCACCGCGTCCTCGAGGAACGCGGCGTTGCTGAGCGTCCGGATACGCCCGGTGGGCCGTCCCGGCGTCGGGCTGCCAGGTGATCCGACCTCCCACATGCGGGTGGTGAAGAGATTGATATCCAAGACGTCCCCCTCGACATCACCGACCTGGATGCGGTCGCCCTCGCGAACGGAGCCACCGAACACGAGGGTGGCCCAGCCGGCCAAGGCCAGGATGGGTCGCTGCAAGGCCAGTGTCAGCCCGAACCCGACGAGGCCGAGCGACAGGATGGCGGCTTGCAGGCCACCCATCAAGGCGCCTGCCGTGACCAGCACCACGAACACGGCTGCCACGGATTGGAGATGGGCCAGATTCGTGGCGCCCAGGGGGCTGCCCGTTCGGGCCAGTACGGCACCGAGCACTTGGAAAACGATCCAGATGATGAATGCCAGTGCGGCCGTGCCAAGCAGGGGCCGGTACGCACCGTGCAGAGCGGCCGGTCCTTTCTCGTAATGTCCAGCGAGCCAGGCGATGAGGCCGCTCAGGAGCAGCAAGCCGCCGATGAACAGCAAGGCCTGGCCGCGCCGGAAAGTCCGGACGTCGGCCTTCATGCCGGGGCCCCATTGCCTATTGGCACTCCATCGTCCGGCGTGTCGCTGCCCCGGGGCGGTTCAGGGGCCGGCAACGTCTCGTCGTCCGGCACGTCGGGCGTGACCTCGACATCGGCCGGCGGTTTGCGCGGCGGCGCAGAGGCGGGCAGCACGGCGGCGCTATTGCGCAGGGCAATATGGTCGGGGCTGAGGATCTCGATCTTCGCCGAGGCGAACAGGTCGATGACGTGCTCGATGATGCGGGAGCGTACGCCGAGCATGCTCTTGGGGTCCTCGACGAACGCATGCAAGGTGTAAGACACAGCGAAGTCGCCCAGTTCGTCCTGGTACACCCGAGGCGCCGGGTCTTCGAGGACGCCTTCGATGGCGGCACCTTCCTTGAGCAACCGATGGGCTTCCCGCCAGGGCACATCGTAACCCAGCCCGATGCGCACCGACACGGCCACGCCGTTGCCGCCCGCGTCGCGACTGTAGTTGATGATGGGGCCGGCCAACACCAGTTGGTTCGGGATGGCGATCTCCTCGTTCATGATGGTGCGGATGCGCGTCACGAACGTGGCGCGCGCCGTGACGTCGCCCACGGTGTCGTGGATGCGTACGCGGTCGCCGCGCTGGAACGCCTTCGTGTAGGTGAGGACGACGCCGGCGACGGCGTTGCCTACGGCGGTGCTGGCGCCGATGCTCACCAAGGCGCCGATGAAGATGGCGATGCCCTGGAAGCCTGCCGTGCCGCTGCCAGGCAAGAACGGGAAGATGAGGATGGCGGTGAGCACGATGACTGCCATGCGGGCCAAGGTGTGCGTCTGGCGGGCCCAGCTGCGGTCGAAGCTCTGCCAACGGATCTGGCCGCGCGCCAACCCATCGAAGAGCCACTTCAGCAGCGCCAGGACGATGCGGGTGAACACTAGGATGACGATGATGCGCCCCAGGCTCGGCAAGTAGGCTACCATGGCCGCCTTCATGGACGTCAGCGTGGCGGTGAGGAAGTCGTACAGGGCCGTAGGGAGGGTGTCCCAGACAGGGAGGGCCAGCACGACGAGGAACAGCCATACGATGACGAGGAGGACGCGCATCAGCAGGAAGCCGAGGTCATTGCCGAGGCGCAAGACGCCGCGAAGCCAGCCGGACCCGAAGACCTGGATGGTGCCGATCTTGAGGGGTGTGCGGGCCTGCCACGGAGCCGCCTGGATGATCGTGTCCCAGCGCGTGTGCAATACTGCGGCGAACCACCAGATGCCGATCAGGGCGAGCGTGAAGAGGCCTGCAAGTGCGACGCCAAGGGGCCAGGACAACGTTGCCACGAGCCGATATGGGTCCAGGTGCGGTTTAAACGCGCGGCTCTCAGAGCACGCGCTTCATGGCTTCCAAGAACAGGCCGTCGCGATGAATGGTCGCCGGGAACGCCTTGGCGGCGCCGGACAAGCCGCGCATCTTGAGGACGCGGACGTAGCTGACTTGGCTCGTCGCGGTCTTGTCGACGTCGACGCCGAAGATGCCATCGGCGATGGTGGCCAGTTCGGCGAGTTCCGCAGGGGTGTGCAAGCTGGGGAACACGACGATCAAGGCCGCTTCACCCGTCTCAAGGATGCCACCCTGGATGCTACGAAGGTGCTCGATGGCTGTGGTCCAGCCGAACCTGCGCGCGTACTGGCTGAGACTGTCGATGACGAGGCGGCCGTTGTCCCGCGCCGCGCCCGACGGTAGGGGCTGGTGGGCATCGTGGAACAAGACGCGTTCAGAGGGCTGGTCGAAGGCCTGCCAATGGCGGTCCAACGCGTCTGGCCGGCGGTCGGTCGTGATGTAGAGTGCCGCGTCGCCGGCGGTGGCGAAATGCATCGTAAACAGCTCCTGGACGTCGCCAGGTTCGGCCAGTAGCAGGTTCACGGAGCCCTGGCGAAGACCGCCCTGTAAAGCGGCATCCAGTGCGGGAAGGCCGGTGCTGAGCGGTCCTTTGGGGACGTCGACCCGGAAGGTCGTCTTGGCGGGCTCGTGGGTCCGGGCTAGGATGGTCATGGGTGCTGCAACCGCCCGTCAGACCAGTAGCTGTGCTAGAACGCCTGGAACGTCAGCCGACGAGCTCTTCGGTGGCCCGGTCGCCGCAAGGCTGCAGCGGGTCCGCGCACTCGGCGCGTGCCTTCTTGAGCGCCGCCGTGTACCAGTCGAGCTCGTTGAGGAAGCGCTCGGCGCGCCGTTCGTAGACCTTGCCTTCGGTGATGTCGTTGCCGTCCTCATCGAACGCCTTGTGGACGGCGCTGATGCTCAGGAGGATGCTGGCGGTGACCATGCCCAGTTCGCCCAGGATGACGCGATAATGGGGTGCTGCTCGGGCCCCGCCAAAAGGCCCTGCTGAGTAGGAGGCGATGCCAGCGGGCTTGTAGTGGAACTCGGATTGGAAGTGATCGAGGAGGTTCTTGAGCGCCGGCGGGATGCTGTGGTTCCATTCGCCGCCCAACACCACGTAGCCGTCCGCCGCCAACAGGACGTCATGGGCCCGCTGCATCCCGGCAGGTGCCGTCCCTGGTTCGTACTCTTTGAACATGTAGTCCAACATGGGCAGGTCGAGCTCCAAGGGATCGAGCAAAGTGACCTCGTGGCCACGGGCCTTCAATTGGTTCTCGATGAACCGTGCCGCCTTGATTCCTTGGCGGTCACGGCGCGTGCTTCCATACAGGACCGCATACTTCATCATGGGGCCATGGCGCTGGCATCACTTGATGCTGACGCCTCACTTGACGAGCTTGTCTTTGACGGGGCTGCCGCAGACCGGGCACTCATCGCGCTTCTGCGGGGCCTCGAACCAGCGGCCGCAGCCGGAGCAGCGGGGCTTCCACTGCTTCGTCGCCTCGATGCCGTCCTGGCTGATGTTCATGATGCGCACATCCAACCGCCGAGCGACATCCTGGATCGTGTAATCGTCCGTCACCAGCGTGGCGCTGAGCGACAGGGCGAGGCCCAGCAGGGATTGGTCTGCGTCGCTCAAGCGGCCCAGGTTGCCTGCGGCCATCGCTGCCTCGGCGACCCGATCAAGCACGTCGGGCTTGGCCGAGCGGATCTCCAGACCCAGGCTCTGCCAATCCTCGAACCGGCGGGCGTCGCGGCCTCCGGGCTTGATTTCTGCCGCAGCCTCAGGCGTCGTTGCCCACTGGCCGTTGCGCGGCGGTTCTTTGCCCGCGAGGAGCAATGATGTATCAAGGACGTACCAGCCCACGACGGTGCGACTCCGGGGGGGAATAAGAAACCGGTTCCTAGTGGCAAGCCTCATCAGACGGCCCGCATCTGCCCTGGTATGGCCCTCACCGACGGGCAGCTCCTGGCTTTGATCGCGGCATTGGCGTTCCTGCCACCGGTCGTGTTCATGCTGTGGATCCGCGCGCACGAGCACCACCAACGAGAGCCCGTACGGGCCGTGTTGCTCATCTTCTCTTGGGGAGCGTCTGCCGGCATCGCCATCGCGGTGCTGCTGCACACGTTGTTCGAGGCCGGTTTCCATCGCTTTGGAGGCCCGCTGCCAGCCGCTGGCGTGACGACGGCCCTGCTGACGGTCGTCGTCATCGCTCCCGTGGTAGAGGAGTTCGCCAAGGCACTCGGGCTTGGGCTGGTCCGGCGTCAGATGAAGGAGATCGAGGACGGCATCATCTACGGTGCGGCCGTGGGTCTCGGGTTCGCGGCCACCGAGAACTTCGTCTACGGCATCGCAGCACTGGCCGAAGGTGGGGTCAATGAGGCCGTCGCGACCATCGCCATCCGCATCTTCAGCAGCATGTTGCTGCACGCCAGCGCCAGTGCGATCATCGGCTTCGGCTACGGCCTCGTCGTCCGGCGCGGCGGGGTGGCCTTCGAGGTCCTGCCCCACTACATTGGCGCGGTCATCCTCCACGCCCTCTACAATCTGCTCGTCGGGCTGGCTGCCATCTGGGGATTCGTGGCGGCACTGCTCCTGGTGGGCTTCCTGTTGGGTTTCATGCGCCGCAGGATCAGGGAACTGGACGCCTTGCCGCACGACCCGACCGCCATCCGCTAGGCGCGTGGCGCTTATGTGCAAGACCGGGGTGGGCCGTGATAATGAAGGTCGGCTTCGTCGGCGCCGGGACCATCGGTGCCAATTCCATCTACGCAACGCTCGCTCTGACGGATCGCATCGATGAGATCGTGATCGTCGACCTGTCCGAGCCGGCGGCTGTCGGCCGCGGCATGGACCTGAACACCACCAGCGTCGCCTTCGGTCGCCGCACCAAGGTCTCGGGCAGCACCGATTACGCGACCCTCGCGGGCAGCGACATCGTCGTCGTCTCGGCCGGCATGCCCCGCAAGCCCGGCATGACCCGCGCCGACCTGTTGGCGATCAATGTCAAGATCATGAAGAACATCTGCGCGGACGTCAAGAAGCACGCGCCGGACTGCGTTTTCCTGCTCGTCACCAACCCCGTCGATATTCTGCTCTACATCTGCTGGAAGGAACTCGGCTTCCCTCGCGAACGCGTCATCGGCATGACCAGCATGCATGACAGCAGCCGCTTCACCGACATCGTGCGCGACGCCACCGGCAACCGCGAGGTCCGCGCCACGATCCTCGGCGAACACGGCGAGACCATGTTCGTCAGCCCGACCCTGTCCAGCCCGGAACTCGAGGACGGCGACTGGGCTGCATGGGAGAAGACGACCCGCGGCCGTGCCATGGAGATCATCGAGCGCGTCGGTGCCACCGCCTACGCGCCCGGTGCTTGCACAGGCCGTATGGTCAAGGCCCTCGTCGAGGACACCCGCGAGGAGATCCCGATGGGCGTCATCCTGCAAGGTGAATACGGCCACACCGACGTCGCCACCGGCGTGCCTGCGGTCCTCGGGCGCGGCGGTCTGCAGCGCGTGGTCATCTACGACCTGACGGCTGCCGAGAAGAGCAAGCTCGAGAACACCATCGACGCCGTCCGCGAGAAGATCGCGGAAGGCCTCGAGATGCTCGCCTGAGCCGCTCGTCACCCTGCGCCATCAACACCGCAGAGCGTCAGCGCTCGGCGTTTCCAAGAGCATCCGGGTCTACGCCTTCTGGCGCTCAGATGAACGTGTGTGTGGAGCGCCGCGGCTGAGAGGCCTCGGCCTCGCGTAGCGCCTTGGCCAGCTTCGCTTCGATCATTTCAGCCTCGGCCAGCAATGGCTTGAGATCGACCTTGATCTCTGGCATCAGCGGGTCGATGTGCGTGACGAGGGCCGCGGCCGCTCGGGCGTCCGGGTGGTCCTCATCGGCCTCTACGACCAACGCGGCACCGTGCACTCCGTGGCTGCGGCTGCGCGACAACACTGCTGCGGTCATGCCGACGAGGAAGCCACCGTGTAGGGGCTTCGCGCCGGTGGGGGTCAGGAGCTGGAGGGTCTCGGCATCATCGGCGATGGCGTAGACCGCAGGTTCCTTCGCGCCCTCGTCGCGGACGACCGCGTCAAGGCAGACAATGGCTCGGGCGGAGCCTGCCCAATGGAGGATGGCATCGGCGATATCCTCGACCAGGTCCGCATCGATGGGCAGCTCTGCGGTGACCAAGTAAAGGCTGGGGCAGCCGGTATCGAGTCGGCATTCGACCTCTCCGCCGAAGACGCGCACCGGGCTCGTCGAGATGCCCTCCTGGACGCTGACCACGGGTCCGATGCCATCGACGCGGACCTCGCCGACGAGGGGCAATGCCAGGGATTGGCGCAAGTAGCTGGCCGCGATGGCTGCAGCGGCGCCCATGCTGTGGAATGCGACGACGACCAGCGCATCTCGCGGGTCGGCATCGGTGAACGTCTCCACCGTGGCGGGGGTCATGCCGGGTGAGCGGTGCCGGGCTTGATAGGGAGTTCGGCCGGGGTCGCGCCGCAGCGGCGGCGGGGTTCCCTAACCGATGACCATGCCTTCTAGTTGGAAGTCGCCTTCTGCGAAGCGTTCCAGGCGGAAGCCATGCATGTCCAGGTCGGTCGGTTGGCCGGCGATGAGCTGGGCTGTCAAGACGCCCACCATGGGGCTGATCATCATGCCGTGGCCGCTGAAGCCGCTGGCTTGCAGCAGGTTGCTCGGTCCGCTCGCGGCGATGCCGAGAATGGGCTTGCGGTCGGGGGTCACGTCGTAACTGCCGGCCCATTGGCGCAGCACCTTGACCGGCCCCAGGCGGGGCAGGAGCTTGACGGTCTGCCGGGCGAACTGCCGCAGGAAATCGAGACTGCTGCCCCAGTCGAGGCTCTCTTCGTGTTGGCCGCCGAGGCCGCCCACCAGTTCACCGCGCATGTCCTGGCTCATGTAGTAGCCCGTCGAGAGGTCCACCAACATGGGGTCCAGGAACGGCTTGAGGGGTTCGGAGACCAGGATCTCGTGGCGCTCAGGCCGGTTGGGCATCTTGAGATCCGCCATGGCGCTCAGCCGCTTGGCCCAGGCACCTGCCGCGTTGACGACGTTCTCGCATGCGATCGCCCCGTGGTTGGTCTCCACGTGCGTGATCTTGCCGCCGCGGGTCTTGAAGCCAGTGACCGCGGTGCGCGTGGCCACTTCGACGCCGAGCTTGGTGGATGCGTCTTTCCAGCCCCACACCAGGGGCCACGGGAACACGATGGCGTCGTTGGCATTGTATGTGGCGCCGACGCAGCCTTCGGTGTTGAGTCCGGGGATGATGCGCTCGGCCTCGTCAAGGTCGATGACCTTGGTGTGGACGCCGTGCTTGTTCTGGAACACCGCGGCGTCGCGAAGGCTGAGCAGTTGCTGCTCGCTGCGCGTCAGGAACAAGTAGCCGCCCTGGCGCATGAAGATGTTGTGTCCGGTGTCCTTGGCGAAGCGCTTGAACGCCTCGATGGAGCGCTTGGCCAAGACCACGTTCTCTTCGGTGGTCCATTGGGCCCGCACTCCGCCAGCGTTGCGGCCGGTGGCGCCCTTGACCAGGCTGTCCTTGTCAAGGACAAGCACGTCTGTGATGCCGCGCTTGGCCAGCTCATAGGCGGTGCTGAGGCCGATGGCACCGCCGCCGATGATGACGGTGTGGTAGCGGTCCTTACGCGGCGGGTTGCCGATCATCGGTGACCCCGCTTGGCGGGTTTCGGCGTGTCTGTTGGCTCCGCGGCGAGCGTGGCGAAACTGATGGGGCGCACCGGCGGGCGGAACGTCATCACATCGACCTCGTCGGGGGAGATGTGGTTGGCATCAGCGACGAGTCGCATGCAGGCCTGGACGCACGCCTTGCCTTGGCAGGGTCCGGTGCCGACCCCGAGGTAGCGCTTCAGGTCCTCGAAGCAGTTGTAGCCGTCCTTGATGGCGTCCTCGCAGTCGTCGAGCGTGATGTCCTCGCAGCGGCACAGCAGCGTCTTCGGGGCGACCATCAGGATGCCTCCATGTCAGCGTGGCCCCATTGGATGTCCTTGCGCGTCGTCTTGCCGTGGCCGTGCGTGACCGGGGACAGGACGCCGTCGCGGAAGCCGAGTTCGCACCCGGCCTGCTGGAACAGCTCGATGCGTGGCGTGCCGACCAAGTGGCATACGACCGTGTCACAGGAGACCCAGGCGTCGGCGACGCGGGCCTTCTCGACCCGGGTGCCGCCGCGGGCGCTGGTGACCATGCCTTCGGCCACCACGTCGCCGCCGGCAGTGCGCAGCGCGGCGACGAAAGCCTCGGGCAGGGGCCCTCCGTGGGCGACGACGCGCATTCCGGGCAGGACCCCCTGGGCGAGCAGGCGGCTTGCACCACGCAGGCTCAGCACGCCCGGCAGGTCGTTGTTCTCGAACAGCGGCCATGCGTCATGGCGGCCGGGGGCGATGATGATGTGTTTGGCGGTGACCGCATACAGGTCGCCGTCCTTGGTGACGCCGACGACGTCGTCGTAGATGCCGAATGCCACGGCGTCCGTCCACACGGTCGCATGGTCTGCCACCTGGGGGATGAGTGCTTGGGTGACTGGCTCGTCGGACCATAGGCCCGAGCCGCCTAGGTCGGACAGTTCCTCGACCAATAGCACGTCGCCTTTGGCATCGACGGCAGCGCGTAGGCCATGCTGGCCAGCGCCGATGATCAGGACATCCACGTGCTTCTCGGCGAAGCGCGTGGGTGCGCTCTGGGTGCCCGGTTTGGGGGCCTTGCCCTGGCCGCTCATGAACCGCACCGCCTTCATGAACGCCGCATTGAGCAATCGACTGCCCGTGAATGCGCCGTGGGGGTCGAAGCCGCGGCGGTACACCTTGTCGGTCACGGCGAACAGGTCGCGCTTGGGTCCACCCATCGTGTTCTGGCTGCTGACTTCGATGCCCGGCGTCGCGTCCCGCATGCATGCAGGCACGTTGGGGACACCGTCGACGTCGACGAAGCACGAGGCGCAGGAGCCGGTGTTGCAGTACAGGCCGCGGGGGCGGTGGTACTTCAGGCTGCGACTGATCTCGAGGATGCCTTCGCGATGCAATGCGCTCGCGATCGTGTCGCCCCCCTGCACGGGTATGGACCTGCCGTCAAACCGCATACTGGCCAATAGGGGCTCGACCCCAAGGCGGCCTAAGACCTCTTCGCCACGCCGTGCTCTTCGAGGTGGCGTCCGAGTCGGCCGGTGATGGCCAAGGCCCACATCTTCCAGTCGGCGGCCAATGAACGCAGCGGGTAGGTGAACGTGGCCGGCCGGTTGTGTTCGACGAAGAAGTGTCCGATCCAGGCGAACAGATATCCGACGACCAGCGCCGGCAGCAGGAACCATGGATTGAGCAGTGCTGCGGCGAGCAGGATGCACGCGAACGCGATGGTGGTGCCGGCGAAATGCCAGAGTCGCGTGCCCCGCTCGGAGTGCTCGTTCAGGTAGAATGCCCAGAACCCGCCTTCAGGCTGCTTCATACGGGGGCACGCCCGAGTCGCAACTTAAGATGGCGGCCAGCGCAGCCAGAGGACGGTGACAAGGCCACTAAGAAACAGACCGACCAAGATGGCGGTCGCTGACCATGCCGCGACGTCCTTGACATTCATTCGACTTTGCGGCGTTCGCGGTAGACGATCTGCCGCGCCACGGCGAGGCTCAAACCATCATCGCGGGCCAGCACCCAGCGGACGTAATGCTGGTTATCTTTGAGCTTCCTGGCCTTGGCATCGCGGGCCAACTGCTCGCGCAGTGCCGTGGTGCCCGGGCGCGGCCGGCGACCCCGTTGGCCCGGGACGCGTGGGCCGGCGGGCGTCTTGCCACCGCTGGCCACGTGGATGATGGCGATGCCCTTGCCGTACGGTCCCGGGCGCAGACGCACGCGGGTGCCATCGGGCAGTTCAATGAGCATGCCATCGGTCAGTTTGATCGGTTCCTCCACCGCTCCAGCCATGGTCCATCGATGGAGCGGGTGTAATAAATGCATTTGGGCGAATCAATCAAACATCAACGCTGACAGCCGCCACAATAGAACGAACTGCGTCCCGATTGCACGATGCGCCGGATCTCGGCACCGCATCGGGGACAGGGGTGCCCGGCTTTCTGGAAGACGGCGAGGTCGGTGAGGAACTTGCCCGGTTCGCCGATGCTGTTGACATAATCGTTGAAGCTGGTGCCGCCTTGTGCCAGGGAATCCTCCAGCACCGCGATGATGTGCTTGAGCAAAGGTGCGACGGCCGCCCTGGGGGTGTTGCATGCCAGGCGGCGGGGCGACAGGCCGGCCCGCCACAGCGCTTCACAGACGTAGATGTTGCCAAGTCCAGCGATCTTGGTCTGGTCCAGCAAGAACCCCTTCAGGGGTGCCTTGGACCTGGCCAGCACGGCGGCCAGCATCTCGGCGGTCCACGCTGGGTCGAGGGCATCGAGGCCGTAATGGTCCGTGTCGCCGGGTTCGTCGCCGGGGGCGTGCACGGTGAACCAACCGAAGCGTCGTGGGTCGATGAAACGAAGCTCCTGACCATCCTCCAAGATGAGTCGCAGGTGGGTGTGGGCCGGCAAGGGCTCCCCCGGGCCGGCGAACAGGAACTTGCCGGTCATGCCCAGGTGCGCGCTGACGCAGCCGCCGTCGTCCAGCCGCCACCGCAGGGCCTTGGCATGCCTGGTCACGGCGACCACCTTGCGGCCGGCCAGGGCCGACCACGGCAAGGGTGACGCCTTGCGCAGTCGGTTCGGCTGGGCCATCACGTCCACGATGCGGCGACCGACGAGCCGCGCCTCGAGCCCGCGACGGATGGTCTCGACCTCGGGCAGTTCGGGCACAAGCGCGTCGACCCGTGTTGCGTTGAAACCCTATCGGCGGCGCAGCATGGCCAGGGCGACCAGTGTAGTCAACGGCAGCCAGGAGGGCAGCGGTGCCCCTTGGTCGGGGTTGGACAGATCGATGACCTCGCTGACCCGCCCGCGCGGTGTCACGACCTCGATGCGAAGCTCCTCGGCCTTGCTCGGTACGTCGACGCGATACCCGGCGTCATGGGTGGAGAGGCGGCCATCGTCGGCGCGTTTGTCGACGAAGACATGGATCATGCCGGCCGGGACGGCGCTGCCGTCGTCATAGCGTGCGTCGAAGTGGACGCGGGTGATGCCGTCCATCCGTTCGATGGATGTGACGTTGATGCGCGCCGCGGGGCCGGTGGCCGGACCGGTCGTGAAGTTGCCGCTCGCCTGGACCTCGTTCCCGGCGAGGTCGCGGGCGGTGAGGGTGTAATGGTGGGTCGTGTCAGCGGCCAGCCCCGTGATGCGGAAGCGCACCAGGTTCGCCGCATGGGTCGCGACCTTGCTGTAATCGCCGATCTCCAGCGATGCCCAAACGGGCTCGTTCCATGTCGATAGCAGCTCGGGCACGGAGTCCAGGGGCGCGTATGGGTCGATGTTGCTGAACAACACCTCGGCCAGAACGGGCGGCGTCAGGTCTTGCGTCCACCGCACGTCGCCGCTCATGCCGGCCGGGAGTCGAAGATCGACGACCGCGTGCCCGACGTCCCTGGCATGGAACGAGAAGCCTCCGCGTTCGTTGGTGAGGTCGACGCCCGGCACCGGGGCGGCCACCTGGGATGCGAAGCGGAAGACGAAGCGGTCGCTGCGGGGTTGGAAGTGGTCGGCGGTCTCGAGGCGGATCAGCGAATCGGGCGCGCCTTGGCCGATGGTGCCGACGAGCTCCATGATGACCCGGTCGTCGATGACCTTGGTCTTGAACGGGGCACCGCCGAAGGCGAACCAATCCATCACGGTGCCATCGCCCCCTTGCAGGAGTGCCCAGGCGGATGGCTCCGGGCCGAGCGCCTGGAACGTGGCGTTGTTGCTGATCAACAGATCAGATGCGGTGACATCGAGCCAGCCGTCGGCGTAAGACCACGCCAGGTCTGTGCCCGTGAGCCACCAACCGTCGTCGCTGCGCAGACCACGGGGGGCCTCGGCGACGCCAGTGGTGGTGATGCGTGCGCCGCCCTGGATGTGGATCCATCCGTAGGCGTTGTCGTGCAATTGCAGCTCGCCGAAGTCGGCCAACGGGCCGGTGGTCTGCGGCGCTTCCAGGCTGCGTTCGATGCGCTCGATAAGGGCGCCGGGGATCGTGACCTCAGACAAGCCCTGCGGATCCCAAGTGGCTTTGACGAACGTCCCCTGCAAGTCATTCGGGAACGTCCCGACCAGCGTGCCTTGGGCGGTGCCTGTCTGGTAGACGGAATCTGCGGCGGCGGGCGCCGCCAACATCAAAATGAGGAAGAAAGGGAAAAGGCGGAACATCCCGATCAGATGCTCTCGGTTTCGCAGTTGCCGTTGGCGGCGTGGCCTGCAGCGCTGTCCCAGCCGTAGCCGGACAGAGCCATACCAGTGACGCAACTCGTGTACGTGCCGCTGCCTTGGCGGGACCACTTGAAGGTCACACTGCCGTCGGTGGCCGTGCTGGCCGTGCCGCTGGCGCTGCTGCCGCCGGCCTTGCTCACATCGATCGTGACGGACACACCGTTCATGGCGGTCTCTGCGTTGTCCGAGGCCCACACTTGGATGAACACGTCACCCTTCTTGGCGGAGCCGGTCCGGTAGTGGTCGATGTCGTGCGTGTGCACATCGCTGCCCGTCGGGGGCGGCGGGGGTGCACTACCGCAGTCGACCCCGCCGACAGCCGCGCAGGCGTTCAAGGCACCGGCACCCTGTTGGCTGGCCGGCATGCCAAGGTCGCTGGCAGTGGCCTTGAGGTGGTCGCGCAGCTGCGTGTTGGTGTAGCTGCCAGTCGCGAGCACGAGGGCGCCGACACCGCTGACGTGGGGCGTGGCCATCGAGGTGCCGTCCCAGGTGGCGTAGCCGCCGCCGGTCGTGGAGACGACGGCGACGCCGGGAGCGGTGATGTCGAGGCCGTTGCCGTAGTTGCTGAAGCTGGCCTTGTTGCCGTTGCTGTCATGGGCCGCGACCGACATGGCGTTGGCGGCGCTGGCGGGGAAGCCAAGGCTGTTGGCGCCGTCGTTGCCAGCGGCGACGATGACCAGGCTACCTGCGGCGGTGGCGTAGTCGATGGCGTCGATGGTGGATTGGTCAGAGCAGCCGAAGCAGCCGAGGCTCATGCTGATGATGTCCGCGCCTTGGTCGGCGGCCCAGGTGATGCCGTTGGCGATGGCGGCGAAGCTGCCGGTGCAGCCGTACAGCGGGTTGCTGTACTCGAGGACCTTGATCGGCAGGATCGTGGTCTGGGCGACGCCGGCGACACCGACGCCGTTGTCGGCGATGGCACCGACGGTTCCGGCGACGTGGGTGCCGTGGCCGCAGTTGCTGCCGTCCTCAGGGTTGTTGTCGCCGTTGGCGAAGTCCCATCCCTGCAGGTAGTTCCCGATGTCCGGGTGGTTCTTGTCAAGGCCGGTGTCAAGGACGGCGACGGTGACGGCCGTGGTGCCCATGGTGACATCGAAGGCGTTGAAGGCGCTGATGCCGGGGCTGGGGTCGAAGCCCCACTGCTGGCCGAGCATCGGGTCATTGGGCGTGTAGAAGGTGCTGACGGCGAAGGGGCTGTCTTCGCTGACGTAGCGGACCTTGGGGTCGTTCTCGACCCGCTTCATGAAGCCGGGTGGATCATTGGTGGATACCTCCACCATGTCAATGGCCCCATTGACGCTGATGACGTTGGCTCCATGGAAGGAGCCGCCTTTCTGAACACCGGGGTGCTCGGTCAGGCCGACCAAAAACGTGCTCTCTTCGCTCTCCGCCGTCGCCGGGCTGAAGCCCAGACTGGCGATGAAGAGAGCACACACTGTTAGGATGACATTCTTGTTCATGTTGATTCCTCAGTGGCCACACTGCGACCGGTTGCCGATTTACATGCGTTACATAAAAGGAACCCAAAACAACGTGTTTTGCTTGTAGATAATAGGGAAACGCTGCGCTTTCCGCACCCTTTTGGTTTAGAGGAAACACGGGTTCCACTGCGAAATCCGCAACTTGCGTCGTCCCTGGCGAAAATTGCCCCCCTCGGGGCCTGCGTGGGCCATACTCCAGGAGGGGCCGGCACCGAGGGTGCCACAAAGAGGAAAGAAAGGAGGAGGGGTGCTCGCTGGCTCAGAAGCCGTCGCGGATGCGCTCGACGTCGACGACGGTGGCCACGACGGTGGGGCATGCCAGAGCGAGCGCCGTGCGGACCGGCCAGTTGGGGTTGTAGGTGGGCGCATTGCTGCCGTCCCAGGCGCCGTGTTCCCACTCGCCCCAGATGCTCTGGCGGCAGAACGAATCGTGAGCGAACCAGTCTGCCTCGCCGTCGATCATGTCGCCAGTGCCGGTGAGGGCCGCGTCGACGATGGCGCCGACCTCGGTCATCCACACGTCGTTGCCGTCCATGCGGCCGACGAAGCTGCCGTGGCCTTCGCTCATGAACTGCATCTCGGCGGTCTGCACGGGGACGCTGATCCCGCTGATGCCGGCGACCCAGCCGGTCGACATGTGCTCGGCGGCCAGGAACATCGCGTCCAGCAGCATGGGTGCGGTGAGGTCCAGCATCATCGGCGTGCTGGTGCTCTCCTCGATGGCCGGTTCGCCATCGGCGCCCATGGAGACCGCCATGCTCGAGACGGTGGCCCCGGGGACGCCGTTGACGATGAACTCGGTGCTGGGGTCGCGCTCGCGAGTCGCCATCATGCGCAGTTCGTAGAGCGCCTTGGCATACATTCCAGCGACCACGGGCGTGGCGTTGCTGGTGCCACCGAAGCCGCCGGTGCAGTTGATGGTGTTGTCGCAGTAGCCACCGGAGGGGTAGCCGCTGCCGATGCTGGCGATGTCCGCCGGCTTGCCGTGGCCCTGGTAGCTGTTGCGGCCGACCGGGTCGATGGCGCCGACCGTGACGATCCAGTCAGGGCCTTCCTGGCTGCTGAACAAGGTCGGGTTGGGGACGGTGAAGGTGTTGCCTTGGCCGTTGCCGGCGCTGAAGAAGATGGCCTGGCCGTTGGTGACGGCCTTCTTCTGGGCGTCGACGTCGCTGCCGGCGTACATGCGGTCGCGCATGGCCGTGGAGTAGCCGTACGAGTTGGTCTGCACGTCGATCCAGTCCTGGGCCATGACCCAGTCGTTGGCCGCCTCCTTGGCCGCAACCGTTGCACCGCCGCCGTTGTTGACGAAGACCAGCAGGCATTCAGGGCAGGAGCCGTGGATGTTGCCGACGCTGACGGTGCTGGTACCGACGCCGTGGCTGGTGGCGGCGAAGGCGTTGCCGCCGCCGGTGTTGACCATGCCGATGACCTTGGTGCCGGGGAAGTAGTTGTAATTCGCACTGGTGGCGCTGCTGCCGCCCTTGACGCCGTCCCACGCCGCCTTGTCGGCGTTGTAGAGGTCGTTGCTGTTGAGGCCTTCATCGATGTCACCAGGGACCGCCGCGTAGGACAGGTTCAGGTCGATGCGGTTGTAGGAAGCGAAGGCCGCTTCGGGGTCGGCGGGGAAGCCGGGGATCCATAGGTGTGGGGCCAATTCGAGCGGCAGGTCGTCGCTCGGGTCCGCGTTGAGGTGCTGGGGCATCATCGAGCCCACCATGTCGAAGTGGTAGGGGTTGAAGCCGCCGTCGATGACGGCCACGACGACGATGCCGTCACCGTTGGCGTCGGTCGGGCGCGGGACGCTGGTGGGGTCCTTCGGGTCCGTGCCCGCAGTGATCTCATCGGCATCCAGGAAGCCGTCTCCGTCGGAGTCGGTGGCGGACGGGTCGGGGGTATTGGCACAACCCGCCAGGGAGGCAGCGAGCAGGACAGCTAGCACAACAAAGGCACGCATCGGGTCTACAGGGTGCCGGCCATCAGGAAAAGGTTGTGGTGCTCGAGGCACCAAGCCTTAACGCCGGGCCTTGCCTGGGAGCCGACATGGAGGGGGCTCAAGCAGAAGCAGATCTGGCTCAAGCCTCCGAGGCCAAGCCGTCGTCGAGGCGCAGCACCGAGGGCGGCGAGGTCAAGGGCCCCGCCGTCTCGCCTTCGCAGAAGGCCTACTTCGACCGCTTGTACGCGGATGCGATGCGCGCATACGCCGTCGCCAAACAGGCCCGCCACAAGGGCCTCGACCCCACCATGGAAGTCGAGATCCCGCCGGCCGAAGATCTGGCTGCCCGCGTCGAAGCGCAGGTCGGGCCGCCAGGCGTCGCCGTGCGCATCAGGCAGGCCACCAAGGAGATCGGCAACCGCGAGCTGGTCTCTCTGCGTGTCGCTTCCGAAGTCGCCGCCGATCTGACCGCCGAAGGGCAGCCCCGCGAGAAATGCCTCGATAATGCGGTGCGCACCGGGCTCTCCATCCTCACCGAAGGCGTGCTGGTCGCACCCCTGGAAGGCATCGCCGAGGTCCGCATCGGCCTCAACAGCGACGGCACCGACTACGTCGATCTGTGGTTCGCCGGCCCCATCCGTGCCGCCGGTGGCACCGGCCAGGCCATGTCGGTGCTGATCGCTGACGTGGTGCGGCGTGAACTGGGGATCGGGAAGTTCATTCCGACCGACGCCGAGATCGAGCGCTACAAAGAAGAGATCCCGGCGTACAAGCAAGCGGCGAACCTACAATACACGCCGACGGGCGATGAGATCGAGCTCATCGCCAAGAACTGCCCCGTCTGCATCAACGGCGAGGGCACGGAGCAAGAGGAGGTCACGGGCAACCGCGACCTGCCCCGCGTCGAGGGCAATCGTCTGCGCGGCGGCGCATGCCTGGTCATGGCCGAAGGCCTGGTCCTGAAGGCACCCAAGCTCATGAAGCACGTTGAGAAGCTCGGCCTCGAAGGCTGGAATTTCCTTGAAGAATTCATGAAGAAGGGCAAGACGGAGGAAGACGAAGGGCCCGTGGACCCCAACGCCCTCCCGGAGATCCCACCCATCACGAAGTTCGTCAAGGACATCATCGCCGGCCGGCCTGTCTTCGGCCACCCGAGCATGCCGGGCGCTTTCCGCCTGCGTTACGGTCGCGCCCGCACCGGCGGGCTGGCCTCCAACGCGCTGCACCCGGCGACCATGATGCTCGTCGACGACTTCCTAGCCGTCGGCACCCAGCTCAAGGTCGAGCGCCCAGGGAAGGGCACGCTCGCCACGCCGTGCGACGAACTGGACGGCCCGACCGTCCTCATGCGCAACGGCGACCTGCGTCAACTACGCACGCTTGCGGAGGTCAAGGAGTTCCGCCCCGCGGTCGATGAGATCGTAGACCTCGGCGAGATCCTGATCCCCTTCGGCGAGTTCGCCGAGAACAACGCATTACTCCCCCACAGCAGCTGGGTCTGGGAGTGGTGGCTGCAGGCCCACGCCCAAGTCCACGGCATCGAGCCCGACTGGGAGTTCGCCAAGACCGGCACGCTGAGCGGCGAAGAGATGGTGGCCATGGCCGAGGTCGGTGCCCCGCTCCACCCCGACGCGACCCTCCTGTGGCATGACCTCCAGCCCGCCGACCTTCGCACCCTCGGTGAATGGGTCAAGGCACATGGTCATTGGGAAGGCGACCACCTGAGCATCGCCAACAACGACCCGGCAAACAAAGAGCTCCTCATCACGCTCCTTTGCCTGCACAAGCTCAAGGAAGGGCGCATCGCCGTCGAGCCGCACCAGAGCTTGGCGTTCCTGCGCTGCATCGGCCTTGACGTCGACGAAGGGCGTATCGAGGACACGCCCCGCCGCAAGATGCTCTACGATCCGTGCCAACCGGATCTGGACAAACAATTCCCCGCCGTCGACCTCGCCTCACGCCTGGCCGGCTTCGTCATCATGCCCCGGGCTCCGTGCCGGGTCGGTGGTCGCATGGGTCGGCCCGAGAAGGCCGATGTGCGCAAAATGAAACCGCCGAACCACGGCCTGTTCCCGATCGGCCAAGCGGGCGGCAACCAACGGCTGCTCGTCGACGCCGCCAAGAAAGGCCACGTCGATGTCAACGCGGCCGAACGGCACTGCACCGAATGCAACGCCAAAGGACAATGGCGGCTGCGCTGCGACCGCTGTGATGGACGCACAACGCCGGCACCCAAGGCGCCGGGTGTGCGTGACTTCGACATCCCCCCCATCTCCATCGACCTGCGCGCCGAACTGGCCCGGGCCCTGGCCGCGCTGGGCATGACCCGCGCCCCTGACGTCAAAGCTGTGGTCCACGTCATCAACAAGGAGAAGGTGCCAGAACCCCTGGAGAAGGCGATCCTGCGCGCCAAGTACCAGCTCTGGACGTTCAAGGACGGCACCATCCGTTACGACATGACGGACGTGCCCATCACCCACTTCAAACCGGGTGAGATCCATGCCTCCGTCGAGGTCTTGCACGGGCTCGGTTACACGCACGACTGGCTCGGCGCCCCGTTGGAGCGCGACGACCAGATCTGCGAGGTCCGCGTCCAAGACATCGTCGTCAGCAAGGGCTGCATGGACTACTTCCTGAAGGTCGCCCAGTTCATCGACGAACTGCTGGTCAAGTTCTACGGCCTCAAACCGTTCTACAACGCCGAGAAGCGCGACGACATGCTCGGTGCCTACACCATCGGCCTGGCACCACACACCAGTGGCGGTGTGCTCAGCCGCATCATCGGCTGGACGACGGCGCAGGTCCACTACGGTCACCCGTACTTCCACGCCGCCAAGCGCCGCAACTGCGACGGTGACGAAGATGCCGTCATGCTATTGATGGACGGCCTGTTGAACTTCAGCAAGCGCTACGTGCCGGACCGACGAGGTGGCCTGATGGATCTGCCGTTGGTATTGACCACGCGCTTGGATCCAAACGAGATCGACAAGGAAGCCCACAACGTGGACACCCTGCGTCGCTACCCGTTGGCGTTCTTCGAGGCGACGCGCAAGCACGCCAATCCCAAAGAGGTCACGAAGATCATGGGGCTAGTGGAGGAGCGGGTCGGCAAGCCCGAGCAGTACGAGGGCTTCGGGTTCACCCACGACACCGCAGACATCGCCGCCGGCCCGGCCGCGTCGGCGTACAAGGTCTTGGACTCGACGATGGAGAAGCTGACCGGCCAGATGGAGTTAGCTCGCAAGATCCGCGCCGTCGATGAGCCTGACGTCGGTGCCAAGGTCATCGGTACCCACCTGTTGCCTGACATCATGGGCAACCTCAAGGCGTTCAGCAAGCAGAAGGTGCGCTGTCCGCAGTGCGCGGCGAAGTACCGTCGCATGCCGCTCAAGGGTGTCTGCCTGCAGTGCGGCAATCCAAAGATCACGCTGACCGTGCACGAGGGCTCGGTGCGCAAGTACCTGCAGATCAGCAAGGAGATCGCCGAAAAATACAACATCGATGCCTACACCAAGCAGCGCATCATGTTGCTCGAACGTTCCGTCGAGTCGTTGTTCAATAACGATAAGGTCCGCAAGGCGAAGCTCGACGATTTCTTCTGACCTTGCGGTCGGGCCTGAGGCGGCGGCGACGAGACTCGGTGGCGCGGTCTTCAGGCGTATTTGTCGGCAAAGCCGGCGATCACCGGTAGCCGGACAGGCTTGCCTTGGTACGCCATGACGGCCAGCACGATGGCGACCGCCACGATGGTCAGCCAGACGATCAGGTTGATCACACTGACCATCGCCATGGCGGCGGCACCGGCCGTGAACGCGAAGGCACTGGCGACAACGGCGCCGGTCAGCGCGAACACAAAGGCGGCGATGCCGAGGCCGATGGCCTGGATGGCGTTCCAGCGGGCGTATTGCTGGTCTTGCTTGGCGATGAGGAGGATGATCAGGCCGGTGAGCCAGGTCAGGATGTAGGCCACTGCCGCGACGGCTTTCTCGTCCTCGACCACGGTGGGCGTGACGCCCGTGGCGCCCAGCATCGAAGAGTCCTGCCGGCGGGCTGTCGTGCGAATCTCGCTCATGCCCAAACGATGCGTCGGATGAGCTTATCAGGCCAATCAAAAGAGAACCTGGCCACGGGTGCAGCAGGCACCTGTGGGCGCTGCGCTGCGTTTACGTGTTGCTCGCCAACTGCGAGATGCCCTGGGGATTGAAGCCTACGACGATGCCGTGTCCGTCGGTGATGACGGGCACGCCGCGCTGGCCGCTGATGCGCACCATTTCCATCGCAGCCTCGTCGTCGGCATCCACGCGGACCTCTTCGAAAGCGATGCCGCTGCGCTCCATGAACGACTTGGCATAATGGCATGAGACGTTCAGGCCAGTCGTGTAGATGCGCAGCATCGACCGAATATGCGCTACGCTCATGCAAAAGTGCTTGGGACCGAGCCGGAGCCTATTGGCCGCGGGCTTCCTTCGCCTTCATGCGAAGGTTCTTCGTGTGGCATTTGCGGCAGCGCAAAGCCAGACGTGCGTTGGTGGCTCCGCAGTGCATGCAGATCTTCTTATCGAGACGCCGGGCAACGGCTTCGGGGAAGGCCATGAGTCAGTCTCCTAACGAAGCGGCCGACATGGGGACTGTATATCAGTGTTGCCGGAGCGGACGGCTCAATCGCCGTGGTCCGCCCTGTCTGCCTCTGCGTCCCGGCGGGCCTCTTCAGCTTCTTCGATGCTGTCTTCGAAGTTGTCCTCGGCAAGCCGGTTCTGTTCTAGGCGCTCCTCTGCCTCGTCCTCGGCCCTTTGTCGGGCTTGTTCCTCGGCGATGTCCGCTGCCGATCTCGGGGCTTGGGTGGCGGCTGCGTGCCTTGGCACCATGGCGGTCCTTGGGCGCGTTGGGGCCATCAATGTTCTGTCGTGGAGACGGGCCCCAACGGGGTCGAGCCGGTCGTTTTGGGGCTCTGGTCCACGATACAGGCTTATTCCGTGCGGCGGCCGAAGCAAAGATCAGGTGCATGATGTGACAAATGGTGCAATGGTACTGGTCGGTGCGGCGGCTTTGGTTATTTTTGGCGTCGCCGCCCTCACCCAGTGA
>JBFJNL010000013.1:0-26810 GCA_041618195.1 Thermoplasmatota archaeon
GCCGCACAAAACGGTATGTGAATTCGTCGCCGAAGGCGCGGTCCGCGGCGTAGCCGAAGCGGCTCAGCAACACGACGATGCGGATGATCCTGAACAATCGGAAGCCACGGATGGCGGGGCTGGCGACGGGGATCATGCCGAGCACCTCGTACCAGTTGCGCAGGGGGAAGGTGCGGCGGTTCTCGGCCTTGGCCCAGCGCACGGAGAACTCAAGGGCGAAGATGCCGACGATGATGAGGTCGCCCAGGAGAATCTGCGCACGTTGTTCCTCGTTCGGATTTCCCCACGTTTCGTAAGACAACATGCCGACCGAGACCAAAGCCAATGCCAACATGATCCAGTCGATGACCGTGATGCGCGCGCGACCCACGATTCCCCCCAGTCCCATTCTCCCCTTATCACATTCGTAACAGGCCTTAGTATCGCGCCTGCCGAGTAAAGGGCAGTGCAAGCGAAGCGACCGGCTACAGAGGGCACCCGTGTGGGCTACCTGTGGTGGACCATCGTCGGCTTCACGGCGATGAACGTCGTCGTCGTCGTCGCGCTCCCGTTGGTCGTTTCGGGCGGCTACACGCTGACGGATCCGCTGCTGTTGGCGAGCCTCCTGAGCCTGCCCGCCTACGCTGTGCTCTTGGTCCTGGTCCGCCGCGGGGCCACGCAGCGCGCCGCCAGTGGGTTCGTCTTCGTCACGTTCATGGTGGCGTGGGTGTTCACCGTCGCGCTACAGGGCACCGAGTACATGGGCGGTGACTACGGCTATCTCGCTACCGTCGTCATGTTCGCGGCGTTCTTCGTGGGCGCTCGCCAGACCGCCGCGTACGCCGCCGCCTGCATCCTGGGCGTGGTGGTGGTCTTCATGGTGTGGCCGTTCTCGCCGCGGGATTTCACGCTCAGTCTGACGTTCCTGGGGGTCTTCTCTACGATGCTGGTCTTGACATCGAGTTTACTCGAGCGCGATGCCCAGGGTCTGCGCGATGCGGCCGATGCTCTCGCCGCCACTGGCAAGGAACTCCAGGAGGCCAACCAGAACCTGACGACGGTGTTCGAACACACGGACCAGGCCCTGATCCTCGTCGGCCGCGATGGGGCCGTGCAGGTGGCCAACAGCCGCTCAGCGGAGCTGCTGAACCTGGCGGGTGGCCGGGCACCGGCCCCGGGTGACAACCTGTTGGAGGTCGTCCCGCCGGAGGTCGTCGCGCAGATGCAGGAGGCGGTCGGCGCCGTGCAAGCGGGACGTCCCGGGGCTTTCCAGACCAAGCTGCGGGGCCGGTATTTCGATGCACGCATCGTGCCGACCCGCACCGAGGCTATGCTGGTGCTCGGGCGCGACATCACGCCCGAGGTCGAACGGGAACGGGACCTGATCGCCAAGCAAGACGCGGAAGCACGCCTGGCCCGCATGGAGCTGGTCCACAGCATGCACCGCAATTTCATGAACATCGCCACCCATGAGTTGCAGACCCCGCTCACGCCGGTGCGCCTACAATTGCACGTGCTACGCGACCGCCAGACCGGTCCTCTCAATCATGCTCAGATGCGTTCCATCGAGATCATCGAACGCAACGCGGTGCGGCTGTCGGACCTTGTGGACGAGATTCTGGATGTGGTGCGCATCGAGACGGCCCGGCTGCTGGTCGACATGGGGGACGTCGAGATGGTCGAGCTGACGCGCCAAGAGATCGAACGCATCATGCCGGTGGCGACGGCCAAGAGCGTCAACATCAGCTTGGACGGCCCGAAGGCGGCCTGGGTGAGTGCGGACGCCCGCCGATTGCAGCGCGTCATCCGCAGCCTCATCGACAATGCGGTCAAGTTCGTCCACGCCGGGGGCACCGTCAACATCGAGATCGGCGAAGACGACATGATGCGCTGGCGCATCGTCGACGATGGCATCGGCTTCGACCCAGCCCTGCATTCCCGGTTGTTCAAGCCGTTCACGCAGATCCACGAGTCTGCCGAGGTCTACGGGGGCAGTGGCTTGGGATTGGCCATCAGCCGCGGCTACATCGAAGCCCAGGGCGGTCACATCGAGGCGTTCAGCGAAGGGCCCGGGCGGGGCGCGGTGTTCAGCTTCTGGCTTCCACTGGCCACAAAGACGATCGAGCACTGACGATTCCACCTGTTCGCCATCGAGGCCTTGTTTCTAGTCGTCGACTTACCCTTGATGATCGACGCAGATGCAATGCTCGGCATACAGAAGCCTGACCACGATGGCCTGAAGGAAGTCAAGGTGAAGCTCCCCGTGAAGCAGCTACTCAAGCTGCATTACGTGAAACTCACCAGCGGCAAGACCTTCAGCTACGTCATCACGAACGCCCTGAACAACTACTTCGCCGAAATGCAGGTAGAGCAGGAAGAAGAGGAGACGGAACTGAACTGAGGCCTTCCGAACCCGCCGTCGTGACGTCCGGCCAAGCTGTCTTTCTGGCCGGGCGCCCTCGGCGACTTGCCCAGCTTGCGCTAGGCGATGCGTTGGTGTCCTTTAGCGCGACTCAGAACAACAGACCGAGCGAAGAGAGCTCGGCGGTGATCTTGTCGACGGCGTCTTCGGCGTCGGTCTTCTTGCGGGCGCCGGTGCACACCAGCTTGCCACTGCCGAAGATCAACACGACGACCTTGGGGTCGGTGAGGCGGTAGACGAGGCCGGGGAACTGCTCGGGCTCGTACTCCACGTTCTCCAGGCCAAGGCCGATGGCGATGGCGTTGAGGTTGAGTTCAGCGCCGAGGTCGCTCGTGGCGACGATGTTCTGGATCGTGATGTCCGGGTCGTCGATGGTCTCGAACCCGTGGGCGCGCAGCTCGGCGCAGACGATGCCCACTGCGGTGTGGACTTCGACGATGCTCTTGGCGCCGGTGCAGACGACCTTGCCGCTGCGGAAGATGAGGGCGGCCGTCTTGGGCTCGGCGACGCGGAACACGAGACCGGGGAATTGTTCGGGCTCGTACTCAGCGTTGCTGAACGTCGCACTGATCGCATTGAGGTCGAGTTCCTCACCGATCGAGGTGCTGGCGACGACGTTCTGGATATGGATTACAGCCATTTCGGGACCTCCCACGTGGGGAATTGTGCTACCCTGGGCCGGTATATAAAGGGGTGCTGCGCCGGTATAAGCAGTATATGAACTGCTTAACTAGTGCCTCCTAAGGTTAAATCGCCCCCTTGGGCCGCTTGCCCTCCTGTTGCAGCGCCCTTCACGCGGCCCGGTCCGGCCCGTCGCCGCGTCGGGGGCCGCCACGTCCTCCGGGCCCCGCCGGCTGCTGCTATCGTCGGCCGGGTCAAGGCGCAAGCTTTTCCAGCCGGCCTTGCAAGGGGGTGTCGTGGCCCTGCCGCTTGGTAGGATCGTCTTCTGGTCGGTCATCGCCAGCACGCCCCTCGCGCTCATGCTGTTTGCGCCCCGTCGCTGGGGCGGCGGCCTCGTCCACAATGTGAAGCGCCTGTTCGTCGATTACCGCTGGCACCTGCTGCTCTTCATGGCCATCATCGTCGAGAAGAACTGGATCGACGACCTCAACGACCCCATCCGCGGGGTCTTCGGCGACAACACCTGGTTATTGTGGGCGCTCGAAGGCGACCTCACCTTCCAGATCCAGAGCTTCTTCCGCAACGACGCCCTGACCGCGTTCCTATCGGTGCACTACCTCTGGATGTACGTCTTCATGACGTACTTCTCCGTCATCCTCTTCGCCTACCGCGACGACAAACAACTGGCGGGGCTGGCGGCGCTGAACTACTCCATCATCTACATCCTGGCCATCCCGTTCTACATCTTCTTCAACGTGCAGATCACCAGCGACTACATCCCCGGGATGCAAGCGCTCCTGTACAACAGCAGCCCGAGCTTCTTCGACTTCTTCGTCCAAGCCGACCCGCTCGACAACGCCTTCCCCAGCCTGCACACCGCCATCCCGTTCGGGCTCATCCTCGTCACGTGGTGGACCATGCGCCGCCGCGGCTACTCGCTGCGTGACTGGGAGCACCGCGGCTACCTCATCTTCCTCATCATCAATTTCGTGATGTTCCTGTTCAGCATCCTGTACTTGGGCATCCACTGGGTGACCGACATCCCGGGCGGCATGCTGGTCGGCCTCATGGGTGCCATCATCGCCGACGAGTGGAACGACGATTTCTTCCGCAGCTGCAAGCGCATCGAACGGGCGCTCGTCAAGCTGATCTGGCCGGCCTGGGTGCCCGTTCGGGCCGTCATCCGACGCCTGCGCGGCTCCCAATAGCCGGCACCAACCCTTTTGAGACGCGGGCCATGGGACGCCCGATGGGTCGGCTCGTCGCGGAGGAAGCGTTCCGCGAAAAGATCATTGCGCACCTGCGTGACGTGGCGAGCGACAGCATCAGCGGCATCGCCCGCGCACTGAGTGATGGCCGCGACCAACCGGTCCATCGCCTCACCGTCGCCGGCTACCTGGCGGCCATGGCCGAGATGGGTCTGCTGCGCGAGATCCCCAAGCCCCCAAGCAAGCATTACCAGCTCGCCAACACCGCCGCCCACCGCACGCTCTATGAGCGCGTCGGCCTCGCCGTCCGCGAGGTCCCTATGCCTGCCGATCGCCGCACGCATGTGGCGCTGGCCACCTTGGTCCGGCTTTTCGGGCGCCCGGTATTCCGCGCGGAGCTGGTGGCGACCCGCAGCCCCATCCCCGAAGACCTCCCACGCGTCGAGGTGGACGAGGACAAACGGCGAGCCATCCTGGGCCGCATCGCCAAACGCCCCCATCCTCGCCTCGACGTCCCCCGCAACGATCCCTTACTCCAAGCCCCCGAAGTGCCCGGCCCGGTGGACGAGGTCATCCGGCGAACGCTCCTGATGGCCACCGACAGCGAGCACCTCGCCGTCGAACGCCGCGCCACGCAGCTTGCGCTGAGCGACATCGTGGAGGGCCCATGATCGAGACCGATATCATCACTCGCCTTCGGCCGACGCCGGACGAGCGCGCCACCGTGGAATCCGCCGTGGCAGACGTCACCGCCGGCATCCAGGCCGCGCTGGAACGCATGGGTGCTCCGGGCCGAGCGTCGGTGCAAGGCAGCATGGCGAAGGACACGTGGATCGCCGGCAGCGCCGACGTCGACCTGTTCATCCTGTTCCCTGCCGACTGCGCGGCCGACGACATCGCCACGTGGACCGAGACGGCCGCCCAGGCGGTCCTCGAAGACGCCCGCCACCGCTACGCCCAACATCCGTACGTGGTTGGCCGCTTCGCCGGCCTCGACGTGGACGTCGTGCCTGCCTACGCCGTGGCCCAGGCAAGCGACAAGATGAGTGCCGTCGACCGCACGCCGTTCCACACCGCCTGGGTCGCCGCCAACCTTGATGCCCGCATGCGCGACGAGGTCCGTCTTACCAAACGCTGGTGCAAGGGCGTCGAGGTCTACGGGGCCGAGACCAGCATAGGCGGCTTCAGCGGCTACCTGGTCGAAGTGCTCATCGGCATCCTCGGCGGGTTCCGGCCTTTCCAGGACTGGCTCCTGGCCGGCGCCCGGCCCCGCGTCCTGACGGCAGGCGACAACAAGGTCCAGGACCCGGCCCCATTGGTCGTGGTCGACCCCGTCGATGCGACCCGCAACTGCGCGGCGGCACTGACAGAGGCGACGCTACAACGAGCCGTCGAAGCCGCCGCGGCATACCGCGATGCACCGGACGAGCGCTTCTTCTTCCCCGCTCCACCCGCCGCCATGTCCGCCAGCGCGTTGGACGCCGCGTTGGCAGAGCAACAGGCCACGTGGCTTGCGCTGGAGATCCCCGACGCGGCGCAGCGCCTCGACATCGTCTACCCGCAGTTCCAGAAAGCCAACCAACGCATCGGCGACGCCATGGCCGCTGCCGGCTTCACCATCCTGCGCAGCGACACCTGGACCGACGATGCGTTCGTCGGGATGCAGTGGGCGCTCGAAGCCGAGCTGCTACCTGCCGAGCGCCGCCACGACGGTCCGCCAGCCGACACCGAGCACGCCACCCGCTATCGCGGCAAATGGGAGGGCCACCCCGATGCACCAGGCGGGGTCCAGGTCGACGACGGCCGGCTCTACGTCATCATCGTCGAGCCATACCGCACGCCTGCAGCCTGGCTAGCCGCCCATCTGCCCAAGATGCCGCTCGGCAAGCACGTGGAGAAGGCCCGCGCGCGCACCCGCCTGCTGGAGGCACCCGGCCAAGTGGATCCACTGTGGTCCCCCGCCGTCACGGACTTCGTGCTGGACCGCCGACCATGGCAACGTTGATGCACATCATCGCGACCAGCTGGGACCAAGGTCGCCCGGCGCTCACTGTCGCCATCGACGGCGCAGTCCAGACCATCCCGGTCGAAGGCGCGTTCGCATGGCACGTGGGCCCACGCACCTGCACCGGTTACTGGCAAGGTGGCTGGTACCCCTGCCCCGAGCGCGCCGAGACGAGCCACGACTGGCAATGCCTTGCCTGTTTCCGCGGCCGCGGCGATCCAGCCCGCCGCGACGACATGCCCCAGTGCATCTTCGAACCCATCTGCCAGGGCGCGCCCGAGCGATGCGTGTGCAGCTTCGGCGGCGTGCGGCGCACGCAACCCCACGTCGTGTACTGCGCCTTCTACGGCGGCCTGCCGAAAGTCGGCATGACGACCACGCGACGTGTCCACACGCGGCTCGTCGAACAAGGAGCCGACGCCTACTTCATCGTCCAAGAACGCCCCGACCGCCAAGCCGCCCGGAGCACCGAGGTCACAGTGTCGAAGCTCTACGGCATCCCCGAATGGCGCCGGCACAACGAGGTGTTCCCGCAACTGACGCGCCCCGTCGACAGGGCGCGCATCACCGCCGTGGCCGAACAATGGCGTGCCGACCTGGCCGAGCGCTTCGACGTCGGCGACCTCCATCACGTGCAACAACCCCTGGCGCCCCTACCAAGCCTGCCCCGGCGGGTACAGGTCGAAGGCGACCACGCGGGCACGTGGCTGGGTGGCAAAGGCGGCCACTTGTTCTACCAGCCGCCCGCCGGTTTGTTCGGGTCGCCAGTCCGCGCCCTCAAGCGCGGCGAACTGATCGGCCGATGGGTCACTGCCGACGCAACAGCGCCAGCATGACGCAGGTCCCGAGCAGGGCCATCCAGCCGATTCCCGGGACGTCCTGGTCCGGGGTGCCGGTCGACGCTGGGGCCGGGCACGGGTCGAGTCGCGCCGCGATGCCGGCATCGGTGCAGGTGTTGAAACGGAACTCCTCGATGCCGAAACCCTCTTTGAATCGCGGCCCGGAATCCGAGCTGCGGGCTTTGACGAAATACGCCAACACCCCCTGCCGGTTCTCCAGCGTCTGAAGGGACTCGGGTCCGGGGTCGCCGGTGCGGGTGAACGTGATCTCGATGGGGCGCTCGAACCAGAACCACACTGATTCCTGTCCTTGGGTATTGGTCCGCTGGCGCAGGTTGTCCGGGTGGACAAGTGCTGCGTCGTCGAGCCGGTATTCGCCGTCCGTCATGTCTTGACCGGTGATGGCGAGGGAGATCCATGGTGCGTTGCCGGCTGTCCCGCTGAACGCGATGACGATGTCCTCGCCGATTTCCTTGGGATACGTGCCCTCTTCGGTGATCTCCCACTTGAGAACGACGAGCGCCGGATAGGTGCGGCTCTCGCCCGGGGCCAGGATGGCGAAGCAGTCGTCGGGCGGGCCCTCCGCGTAGATGATGCGGCCGCCGCCGCACGGCAGCTTACCCTCGACGGCGATGTCCAGATTGGGCAGGATCCACCCGCATGGCGGCGCCGCGCACGCGGCGTCGGTCATCGGCTCGTCGGCTTGTCCCGACTGTGCGCCGGCGCCCGGAACCAGGACGGCGAAAGCAAGGAGAATGGCCAACTTGGAGCCCATGCCAGCTCATCCTGGAGCGCGATAGAAAAGAGTTGTGGGGTCAGTGTGCGGGGTGGTCCGACGCGCGGCAGCCGCCCGGCGAAGCTTCAGCCCATCGTCCGCAGGTCGATGGCGTCGACGACGGGGTAGCCCGTCTCGTCCTTCTTCAGGACGCCCTTGACGCGGATACGCTTGTCCTGCAGCGACGATGGGTCCTTGTTGACCAGGACCCCGATGATATGGCCCTGGTCCTCCAGGCGGATCATGAAACGCCCCTTCCATGGCAACGCGTCTTGGACGATGCCCTCTGTCTCGATGGTCACGCCATTGCGGCCACCCAGGTCCTGGATGCGGAAACGCTCCACGTACTCGTTGCTGCGGTCCGCCATGCGCTTGTACTCAGCTTCGAGCCGTGCGACAAGCGTTTCGTCCACCGTCATCAATGCCAGGGCGTCCTTGCGCACGCCGCCGACGAACAGGATGGCGCGGCGCTGGACCAGGTCGAGCGCGAATTCGGCGTTGACCGGCGGCACTTGGAACACGCGGCACGTTTGCTGGACCCTTGGATCCACCAGGCCGCTGGCGTACACCCGCGCCTTCGCCGGCACGTCGACATCCATGACATCGCGGGCGACGAGCACCGGTTCATGGAGCTCGCTCAGGCGCCACGCACTGGTCAACTTCTCCTGTTGGACCGGCTTCTGTCGGCCGCGTCCCATGACCTCGATGACGACCGCCACGCTGACGCCGCCGAGCACCAGGCCGATAGCGATGGAGAGCACGTCGAGGGCCACGCAGGGGCCACACACGCTCCGCGCTTAAGCAACGCGAAGCGGCTGTTCGAGGCGGAGCCCTTTTCATCAACCCAAGGAGTCGTGAGCGTTGTGAACTCGAGTGACCGAACTGACCTTCCTGGGGACCGGCGGAGGCCGGTTCACGACGATCAGCCAGCTCCGCCAAACCGGCGGTCTCTATCTGCGCGACCGTGGGCTCAACTGTAACATCGATCCGGGGCCGGGCGCGCTGGTCCACATGCACCGCTACGGGCTCGACCCGACGCGGACCGATTCTATCCTGGTGAGCCACGCCCACCTGGACCATTGTACGGACGCCCCCGTCCTGCTCGAGGGCATCACCCGCGCCGGTCTGGACAAGAAAGGCACCCTGGTCGCGCCCCCTAGTGTCCTGCGCGGCGCGCGCCAGCGGGATGGCAAACAGGTGGGTCCTATCGTGCGAAAGCATCACCAGAAGATGCTGCAGAATGTCCACGAAGTATCGCCGGGCTCCGAATTCACGCTGAACGGCGTGTATGAGGGCATGGCTACCAAGCAGCACCACAGCGACCCCGACACCGTGGGCTACAAGCTCAAGCTGACCCATGGTCAGTTCAGTTACATCATCGACACCCAGTACTACGATGGCCTGGCCGATTGGCACAAGGGCAGTCGCATGGTGGTCTGCCAGATGACCCGCGGCGGCAGCGACCGCATCCCGTGGCACATGTGCACGGACGACGTCCTGCAGCTCGCGGAACAGATCCAGCCCAAACTCTTGCTGCTCACCCATTTTGGTTACAAGACGCTGCGCGACAATGACCCGGGCGTATGGGCGCAGAAGATCACCGACGCCACTGGCGTCCCCACCGTGGCGGGTCGTGATGGCCTGCGAGTCACCATGGGCAGCAGCTTCGAAATGGAATTCCTGGACAAGCCGTTCGCACGGGCCGACCCCAAGATTTAACGCCGCGACGACGGCTTGCCGCACAATGCACTTCCGAGCGCTGCTGGTGGCCGTCTTCGCGGTCATCGCCTTGACGGGTCTGGCGCTCGCCGCCGAGGCACAGCTCGAGACGTTCCTGAAGCCCGAGGAGATCACCAACGGCTTCGACGAGCGCTCGGCCGTGCAAGGCAACCTGGTCGCTCTCACCGGCTTCCTCGTGGCCGGCGCCATCACCGCCATCGGGGCCGTCATGGCACGTGTGCAGTGGTCCCGCCGGTGGCTTCCCCTCGTCACCATGTTCCTGAGCACCTACTTGCTGGTGCTGTTCATGCAGACAGCCATGTTCAACTACGTCGCCAACGACGTGGCGCGGCAGGCATCGTTCAGCGTCAGTCCGGTCCTGTTCAACGGCATCGCCGCCCCCAGTGTCTACATCGGGCCCCTTGCCATGATCCTGGCCGCCGCCATGGGCATCTCGGCCTCGGCTGCCCGGCTGCTCGGCACGTCGCGCCCGTTGACGACCCCCTTGGCCGCCTTGAAACGATACATGGGTGCCTTCGCGTTGTCGGTGCCGTTCCTGGCCATTCTCGTGTGGGGCAACCTGCAACTCCTGTTGGCCTTGCCCCAAGACGACTCGGGCACGCTGCCCTATTTCCTCGTCCTGCCCCTCGTCGCCCTCGCCGCCGTGGCCTTGCTGGTGATGGGCGGCGTCAAGATCTGGCAGCTCGCCATGGTCGTGCGTAATGGCCCTGCAGGGCTTGCGGCGCACGACGCCTGGATCGCCTTGCGCCGTGGTGAATGGGCCGCCATCGGCGTGCTGGTCGGTGTCGGTCTGACCGCCGCCGCTCTGGAACCCCTTGAACTCACCATCCTGGAAGCCGGTCGCGTGTTCGGGCTGTCTGCCCGCAGCCACGCCCAGGCCTCCGTGTTCGTCATCCTGACGTTGTTGCCGGCCCTGTCGTTGCAGACGCCCGTGCTGCGGCTGATGCGTGCCGATGAGACCCTGGACCGCCAACGTCAAGCGCCGAGCCTGCGCCTGGCCTGGACCTACATCGCCCTGGTCGCCGTGGGTGTCGCGGCGGCCGGCATCGCCACCTGGCTCATCCAAGGCGTCCTGTGGGCCTGGGTGTTCGCAGCCCTCCCGGTCGCCGTGTTCGGGCTCATCGCCTTGCGTCCCGTCGACGGCCTGTTGCCCGCCATGATGTCCGCGACGTTGCTTTGGGCCATCGGCAACACCGTCACCGGATCGTTCCAGTTGGCGTCCAACAGTGGTGTGGACTACCACACCGCCCCCGGGCTGCTCGCCCTGTGGCGTGCCGCCGCCGTCCTGCTCGTCGCCTGGGCCGTGGCCCGCGCTGCCCGGGACAAGATCGGCTCGATGGGTCGCAGTCTCGCCTGGCCACTGACCGCCGGCATCGGTGCCGGCGTGGCGCTCATCATCTTCCTTGAACTGCCTTTCTCGGCATGGATCATCTTCGACAACGGCGCCGAGTTCGTCGGCATCGGCACGGTCGTCGCCAGCCAAGACCCGCCGGTGCGGGCGGTCATCCACGGCCTGACCGGGGTGGCTGCCGCGCTCAGCGGCATGGCCGTCGCCCGCCTGCACCGTCCGGAATGGTTCACCCCTCGTCTCGATCCGGTGTCCGCGCCACGGGCGGCATCGGACGGGCAGGCATAAGGCGCGCCGGCCAATGGGACACACGTGACCGTCTCGGTCCGTGACCCCATCCACGGCAGCATCGTCCTCGAGGATTGGGTCGTCCCCATCATCGACCACGCCGAATTCCAGCGCTTGCGCCGGGTCGGCCAACTAGGCACCGCGCACTTGGTCTACCCGGGCGCCCACCACCGGCGCTTTGAGCACAGCCTCGGCGCATACCACCTTGCCGGCGAACTGGCCAAGGCACTGGGGCTGGCGGAGGCGGAACGCAAGACCGTCCAGGCCGGCGCCCTGCTGCACGACGTCGGCCACGGCCCATTCAGCCACGCCTTCGAGGAACTGTTCATCGCCGACGGCGACCGACACGAGCAGACCAGCGTCGACCTGGTCCGCTGGGGCCCCCTGGGGGACCTTCTGCGCCAAGGCGGTCTCGACCCGGTGGCGGTCTCGGAACTGGTGCTGGGGCGCGGCGAACTGGCCAAGCTCGTCAGTGGCCCCATCGATGCCGACCGCATGGACTACCTGCTGCGCGACGCGCACTACACGGGCGTCAAGAGCAGTGTCGACCCGGACCGCTTGATGCGCGTCCTGACCCGTCATGACGAACATGGCGTCGTGCTCAACGAAGCCGGCATCCTCAGTGCCGAGAGCCTGCTGGCGATGCGGTTCCTGATGTATCCGGCCGTCTACCTGCACCACACTGTGCGGGCGTCGGAATCCATGCTGCAAGCCGCCATCATGGCCGCCGTCGAGCAGGAGGCCTTCACGCTCAAAGAGGTCAGTCGGGAGACCGACGACGGATTGCTCGCTCGGCTGCGGGCGGCTGGCGGCGTGGCCGCAGAACTGACCCTGCGCCTGGACCGGCGGCGGCTCTACAAGCGCGCCTACGAGGGCCGGGAAGAAGACCGCACACCTGTGATCGATGCGCTTTCCAAGGACCCACGGGCCCGGCTCGCCCTTGCCGCACGCATCGCCGATGCGGCCGGCGTGCCGCACCACCACGTCATCCTCGACGTGCCGCATCCGCCGCGCTTCAAGGAGCTCGGCCTGCGCGTCCTGCGCCGTGACGGGCGGATCACGCCCCTGTCCGAGGCCAGCCAACTCGTGCGCGTCATGGAAGCGGCCCGCATGGACCACTGGCGCTTCTGGGTCTTCGCGCCCAAGGAATCCCGCGACGCGGTCTCCAAGGCGACCCGAGCAATGCTGCCGCTATGAGGCCGTTCAAGTACCAGCTCGCGGTGGCCTGACCCTCGATGGTCGTCGACCCGTACCGGAGCGTGGTGGAGCAGCATTTCCGCATCTACGAGACGCGCGAAGAGCGCATGCCTGGCGGGACCGCGCGCATGTATTTCCTGATGTTCCCCGAGGCGGAACTCGAGTCACGTTTCGATGGCGCCCGCAAGGCCCTGTTGGCGACCGATCCAGACCTCATCGTCTTCCTGCGCCGCGAAGGTGGCGAAGATGTCATGGTCGTCGCCCCACGGGCACCGGTGCTGGACAAGAGCACGCGGCTGAACTGGGTCCTGCTCGCGGCCACCCTCGTCACCACCATCATGAGCGGTGCCATCTACTGGCAGGGCTATCGTCACTCGCAAGAAGCGTGGCGCTGGAGCGTCCTGTGGAGTGGCGAGCACCTGCTGTGGGGTTTCCTGACGCTGGCGCTGCCCTTGATGCTCATCTTGGGTATCCATGAGATGGCGCATTACATGGCCGCCCGCAAGCATGGCCTGCGGGCGTCATTGCCGTTCTTCATCCCGTTCCCGCCGTTCTTCATGCCCATCGGCACGCTGGGTGCGTTCATCCGCCTCAAGGATCCCCTGCCGGACCGCAAGGCATTGTTCGACGTCGGTGCCAGCGGCCCCTTGGCCGGCCTCGTCATCGCCGTGCCGATCCTTCTGCTGGGCATCTTCTTGACCGACGCCGAGGCCATCGCTATCCCCGACAGTGATCGCCCGATCTTGGATCTGGACGCCGAGTACCTCCTCGATGATTCGCAGACGGGCCAGACCAGCCTGGTCATCCAGAACGCCACTGCCGGCACGTACGTCCTGCGGGTCCAGGCACCTCCGGGCGACGCGTGGACGTATAGCGTGACGGCCACCGTGTCAGCCGATGACGATGTCGAGCAGACGTTCGCAGGCAAGCTCGACGGCGGCAACCAGACCCTGCGCACCATCACGCTGCCCGCCAACACCACCGCGGCCGAGATCAGCGTCGAATGGGATGACGGCCTGGTGCGCTTCGGCGACCCGCTGCTGGTCAAGGGACTGCAGAAGATCGGCATCGGCAACGGCGACTACCTGACCCACCCGGTGTACTTTGCCGGCTGGATCGGACTGTTCGTCACCGGCCTCAACCTCGTCCCCGCCAGCCAGCTCGACGGAGGCCATGTGGCGCGCGCCATCCTCGGCGACAACATGCGGTTCGCGGCCTACGGTGCCGTCGGTGTGCTGTTCTACTTGGCTTTCCAATTCCAGACGTGGCTGCTCTTGGCCATCCTCATCCTGTTCATGGGTGTGGCCCATCCGCCGCCGCTCAACGACCGCGTCAAACTCGATATGAAACGCCGCATCGCCGCGGTCGTCGTGGTCGTCGTGCTGGTCGTGACCTTCATCCCCATCCCCTTCGTCTTCTGAGGGTTCAAGTGGGGGTAGCGCGGCCGGTCCGCTGTAGGCCGAGGGCGACGGCCGCGATGGCCAATGCGAGGCCCGCGAAGAGCAGGATGTAGTTCTCGGTCAGTACCGACGCCCGCAGGACGCCGACGCTGCCGGCGAAGACCGCCAGGGTCGAAAGGAGGGCTTTCAGGAGCATAGATAGAAACGGGGCCTATCTGCTACTAAAGGAGCTTGGTGACCTTGTCGAATGTACCCCCCTTGGGGCCACTTCACGCCCGGTTCTTTGCATCCAATTTGGCCCAGTGGCGTCGCACGCCCGGCCAGAACTGGATGCTGTGCACGAACACCAGCACCGCCATGGCGATGCTGGGCCACGTGTGCCAGTACTTTGCCACGTACTTCAGGCTCGTGTCCTTGGTGCCGAAGTACAGCAAGGGGATGCCGCTCAGGTTGGCGAGCAACGTCATCGGGACGAGCCAGACATCGACGAACGACTGGGTCGCCGGCCGGCTGGTCCAACCCCAGCGCCGTAGCGGGCCGTCGGCCGGTCCGACCCGGCGCATGGCGTCAAGACGCACCTTGTGGACGATCCATGCCAGGTATGGCACGCCGGCGATGACGATCCACGTCCACAGCGTCCACAGGATGTAGTTGGGCTCGGTGAAGGCCCGGGCCCCCAGAGGCGACCAAGTGACCGGGATGAGGATGGCGATGATGAGCCACGGCAGCGCGTAGCTCGCATAGCCGCCCAGGGAGCGGTGCCAGCGCGCCAGCATGCGGCGCAGGGGCTTCCAGTTGATGGCCGTGTGCGTCACGGCCCAGACGAGCGCCGCCCAGCTCCACGCGACGTGCCAGAACTTCGCCCAGTCTTTGAGCTCCCAGACCTTCAGCTCCTGCTTGAGATAGAGGATGAGGAACCCGGAAACCAGTGCCAACACCGTCGTCATCATGATGCCGATGCCGATGAATGCCCGGTCCTGGGTGATGGGCCGCCATAAGGCCGCCGTCAGCGCCAATACGGCCACGAGGCTGACGTTGTGGTGCCATGTGGGTTCGCCCAAGTGGAGGCCGTGGGTGGCCCACGGGAACGCTGTCGCCAGCACCATCAGCGGCTGCAACAGGAGGCCCGCGAGAAGCCATGTCCGCTTCGACACGCGACTGGACGACCCTTGCCCGGCCATAAGGGCTGTCGTCACAGCCCGGAGCCTGAGGGCGGCGGCGCCGCATCTGGTCGTTATGCTCATGTGCGATGTCGGGCTGCCCGCTTCGATGCAACAGTACCCCGTCAAGCCTGGGCACGCCGCGAAGACCGATTTCAAGATGATCTTCGAAGCCGCGTTCGGTTCCTACGATGAGGAAGACGGTTGGCTGAAAGGTTCCTACGGCTCCATGCCGAAGATCTGGGCCAAGCAGGAAGGTAAGAAGGCCATCACGGTCGACACCGAGTCCGACAAGGACGTCGCTCGCCGCATCGCGGCCGGCGGCGCGGCAGCCGACGAGGCCCTTGCCCTGGCGCAGGACACGCACCGCACCTGGAACGACTTCCTCGAAGGCGTCACCGGGTACGACTCCAAGACGCGCTCCAAGAAGATCCAGGCCGCCGCGAAGAAGGAAGCCAAGGCATAGGCCTGGGCATCAACGGCGGGCCATTCAACGGCCGCAACTGTCTCAAACCAGCACGGCTGAGCCACGCCGTGGCCCCATGGCACGCCGGCCCTCCCAACAGCGCCCGATGCGGGCAGGTCGGTGACCCATGGCGATCTTAGGTATCGAAGGCACCGCCCACACCCTCGGCGTCGGCATCGTCGAGGAGTCGTCCCCCGGCCGCTGCCGCATTCTCGCCAACGAGCGTGACATGCTGCAACCCGAAGAGGGTGGCATCCATCCTCGCGAGGCCGCCTACCATCACGCCGAGATCGGCCCGTCGGTCCTGCGTGCGGCGCTCGACAAGGCCGGCTTGACGCCGGCGGAACTGGACGGCGTCAGCTTCAGCCAAGGTCCTGGGCTGGGGCCGTGCCTGCGCGTCGCCGCGACCATGGCCCGCGCTTTTGCCCTGCGCCACGATCTACCCCTCACCGGCGTCAACCACTGCGTGGCCCACCTCGAGATCGGCACCGGCCTGACCGACGCCGTCGACCCCCTGCTGATGTACGCCAGCGGTGCCAACACGCAGGTCATCGCCCATGTGCGCGGCAAATACCGGGTCTTCGGCGAGACCCTGGACGTCGGCATCGGCAATGGTCTCGACAAGTTCGGCCGCGACAATGGGATGTCGTTCCCTGGCGGCCCGAAGATCGAACAGGAGGCCGCCAAATGCGGCCCCGAGCACCTCCACCCGTTGCCCTACACGGTCAAGGGCATGGACATGAGCTTCAGCGGCCTGGCCATCGCGGCCCAGCGCCTCATCGACCATGGGGTCCCGCTCAGCGAGGTGTGCTACAGCATCCAAGAGACCGCGTTTGCGGAACTCGTCGAAGTGACCGAGCGCGCGATGGCCCACACGCAGAAGGACGAGCTCGTCCTCGGTGGCGGCGTGGCCTGCAACGCCCGGTTGCAGGAGATGGCCCGCATCATGGCCGAAGACCGCGGGGCGTCGTTCCACTGCCCGCCCCGGCCGGTGCTGGTCGACAACGGCGCCATGATCGCGTGGATGGGCCTGCTGCGGTTGCGTTCCGAAGGCTCCGTCAGCGTCGCGGACACCAGCGTGCAACCCTACCAACGCACAGACCACGTGGAGGTGACGTGGAGGTGAGCGAGCCTGTGCTGCAACGCGGCGCTGAAGCCAACGTCTCCATGTCGACGTGGTCCGGCCGCGACGTCGTCTTGAAGGACCGCGTCCCCAAATCCTACCGTCACAAGGTCCTCGATGAGCGCCTGCGCATGGAGCGCACCCGCGACGAGGCCAACCTGCTCATCCAGGCCCGCCAAGCCGGCGTCCCCGTGCCCATCGTCTACGAGGTCCACCGCGCCGAGGCCCGCATGGTCCTCCAGTTCATCCCGGGCCGCAGCCTGCGCGATGCGCTCCCCGGCGACAGCGAAGAAGTGGCCGCCGCGCGTTTGCGTCTGCTCGGCGCGCTGACCGGCCGCCTGCATGATGCCGGCCTCACCCACGGCGACCTGACGACGAGCAACGTGCTGGTGCCCGACGCGGCCCCCGATGGCCTGGTGCTCATCGACTTCGGCCTCGGGCAGTTCTCGCAAGAGGTCGAACCCCGCGGCGTCGATCTGCACCTGGTCGAGGAGGCGCTCGAAGCCACGGACGCCCGTAGCGATGCGCTCATGGCCGCGTTCCTGGAGGGCTACGTCGGGTGCGCGTCTGCCGTGCCGGCCGTGCGACGACTCGATGACATCCGGCAACGAGGCCGGTACCGCGAAGCCACCTGAAGCCTACGGCACCAGATTCAAACCCGCTGCGCGGGTCGCGCCCCCATGGCCCGACCAGATAGCATCACCTTCGTCACCGGCAACCCGGGGAAGGTCGAAGAGATGCGCGCCGTGCTCGACCCGCTCGGTATCGCCGTCATCCAGGACAGCCGCGGTTACCCGGAGATCCAGCATGACGAGCTGCGCGGAGTGGCCGAGGCCGGCGCCGGGTACCTGCTCGCCACCGGGCTCGAAGCGCCGTTTCTGCTCGAGGATGCGGGGCTGTTCGTCAGCGCGCTCGAAGGCTTCCCCGGCGTCTACAGCAGCTATGTCTTCCAGACCATCGGCACCGGCGGCATCTTGCGCCTGCTCGAAGGCGTGGAGAAAGAGGTCCGCACCGCCGCATTCCGCGCCAACCTCCTGTATGTGGACGAGCAAGGCATCCCTCACCACTTCGACGGGACCGTAAAGGGGCACATCGTGGACAAGGCCTCCGGCGACGCCGGGTTCGGCTATGATCCGATCTTCGTGGCCGACGGCGAGACCCGTACTTTCGCTGAACTGAGCGCCGAAGAGAAGAACGCGATCAGCCATCGTGGACAGGCCGCGAGGGCCTTCGCCGACTGGGTAGCCAATCAGTAAAGAGATAAACAACGCTTGACTTCGAAAGAATGATTGTGATGGCTGGGTCCGCCAAGCGCGTCGTAGGCACGTTGCTCTTCCTTATCGCTCTGGTCTCCGTACTGGCCTTCTACTTCGTCGTCTTTGCAGGCGCGAACCAGGTCAGTGGGGTGCCCGGTACCGATAGCCTGAGCGTGATCGCCATTGGGGTCTCCGTGCTGCTCGCGGTCGTCTTCGTTGTGCTGCTCGTCCTCCTGGTGACGCGCCGCCAGAAGGCTGCCCGCCGCCAGCAGGCGACCCGCGCCAAGCCCGCCGCCTTCTTCGTCCCCGCCGACGACGACAGCGGCGCCGCCCCCGCCTTCGAGAACGTCGGTGATGACATGGTCGTCTACGATGTCTGGACCCTCCCCACCGCCCGCCGTGCCTGGGGCGGCGAAGAAGAGCCCCAGACCTTCTCGTTCTACTTCCCTCTCAACGTCGAGAGCGGTGTCTTCGTCAACGACTACATCCGCCTAGACGACACCGGTGCCCGCCTCAAGCTCCGCACCCTGCTCGCTGGCCCTGCCGACGTCGGCGCGGCCAGCTTCGTCGTCCCCCGCAAGGAAGCCGACGACGACTGGGGTGCCGAGACCCCGGACTGGGAAGCCCCTGCCCCCACCCGTACCGCCATGCCCGTCGCCGCACGCGCTTCTGTCGGCTCCGGCCCCGACTTCATGAGCGAGCTGGAACGGCGCTTCGAGGAAGAGAAGGCCAACCGCTCCAGCCGCAGCCGCGCCTACACGCGCACCACGACGCGCACGACCACACAGGTCGCCGCGCCTCGCACCACCTCTGAATCCGCCTACTACGACTACAAAGGCGACGACCACCCGGTCGAGGATGTCGAGGGGATCGGCACCGTCTACGCCCAGAAACTCGCCAGCCAAGGCATCGAGACCACCGGCCGCCTATGCTACGAGAGCTCCGCCAAGCTCAGCAAGGCCATCGACGTCCCGATGAAGACCATCGAGACATGGCAATCCATGGCCCAACTGATGAAGGTCACGGGCATCGGGCCCCAGTACGCTGAGGCACTCGCCCGCGCCGGCATCGGTGGCATCGACGAACTCAAGCGCCGCAGCGCCGGTCGCCTGGCAGACCAGGTCAACGAGTACCTCGCCGGCCTACAGACGACGGTCGTCGGCAACAAGATCACCGAGCGCCGTGTGGCCGGGTGGCAGGCCGCTGCCAAGTCCATGCGCCGCGTGCGCCAGACCCCGCCGGCCAACTAAGCGAAGCCCTAAGGCACTCGCTCGGCCATGTCGCCATGTGCCGACGTTCGAGTTGCGCTCACCCATGCCCGTATCAGCAGAGGCGCTCCACGCGTGGCATCTGCGGCCCGGCGCGTTCGAGCGCCTGGCTCCGGCTTGGGAAGGCACCCGCGTCATCGGCCGGCAGGGCGATGTCGAAAACGGGGGGATCGTCAAGCTACGTGGCCGCGTGGCCGGGCTGCCCATCAACATGACGTCCGAGCATCGGCCCGCCGAGGCCTTACGGTTCCAGGACGCCATGATCAAGGGGCCCTTCCGACGATGGGTCCACACCCATACCGCGATTCCAGCGGGAAAACACAGCGTTCTCGCCGACCATGTCGACTATGCGCTGCCCTTCGGGGCGCTGGGCAATGTGGTGGCCGGGCGCAGCACGCGTCGCCGCCTCGAACGCCTGTTCGCGTGGAGACATCAACGCATGACCAACGACCTTTCACACACCGCCGCCCCCCAGACGGTCGCCATCACCGGCGCCTCGGGCCTGCTGGGCAGCCACCTCGGTCACTTCTTGGAGACGCAAGGACACACCGTCCACCGGGTGCCCCGCGCCAAGGGTGGTCTGGCCTGGGACCCCGAGTCAGGCATCCCGGAACCCTCGGCGTGGAATGGCCTCGACGCCGTTGTCCACCTCGCCGGCGAGGTCATCGCGCAACGTTGGACCACCACCACGCAGCAACGCATCTGGAACAGCCGCGTCCCGGCGACCCGCCGGCTGTGTGAAGGGCTGGCCGCCCTCGACGAGCCGCCCAAGACCCTGGTGTCCGCGTCGGCGGTCGGCTACTACGGCGACCATCCCGAGCCCACCGACGAAACCGGCCCTCGCGGCGACGGCTTCCTGGCCGAACTCGTGGCGGCCTGGGAAGCGGCGGCGGACCCGGCGCGGGACGCCGGCATCCGCGTCGTGCATCCGCGCACGAGCATCGTCTTGAGTCGAGAAGGTGGCGCTCTGCCGCCACTCCTGCGCGTGGCCAAGCTCGGCGCTGGTGGCCCGATCGCCGGCGGCCGCCAATGGTGGCCGTGGATCCACATCGACGACGAGATCTACGCCCTGCAGCACCTCATCGCCAACGACATCGAGGGGCCGGTCAACCTGGTCTCGCCGGGTATCGTGCGCCAGAAGGAGTTCGCACAGGTGCTTGGCAAAGTGCTGCGCCGTCCGTCCATCGCACCGCTGCCCAAGGCCGCTGTCGCCGTGATGTTCGGCAAGATGGGCAAGGAGCTGTTCGAATACGGCCAGCAGCTGCGCCCGGGCGTGCTGGAGAAGACCGGCTTCGAATTCGCCCACCCCGACCTGGAAGAGGCGTTCCGTTTCGAACTGGGTCGACCCTCCAAGTAAAGAGCGGGCCCGCCCTCGATCGTCTGTGGCTGGACGCCTGACCCTGGGTCTCTACAACTCGTACGACCCGCGGCGCTTCCATGACATCATGCGACGCAACCTGGCACGCGTCGCGCCCCTGTGCTTCGCCTTCGACTGCAACCTGGCGGTCTTTGGCTTCCCTTTTGATGAAGGGCGGCGCCGCGAATCCAAGAACCCCGACGCGCCGGACCTACGTACGCCCGTCGACGTGGCGGATTTCATTCTAGACTCCACCAGCATCGGGGAAGACGGCGACTACTTCAGGCAACTCGCCGAAGCAGGCCGCGTCAGCATCCACGATTTCCCGAGCCCAGGCTTTCCGCCACAATTGGGGCGCCCGGTTCTCACCACGCCGCACCCGGACACCAAGAAGAATGAAACGCCGTTGGATGTGGCGCAACAACTGGCCCGTGGCCAGAGCCAGATGCTCGTCATCGGCCTCGGGCCTCGTGGGCTTCCCGCCAAGCTGTTGAAGGACGGTAAAGCGCACCTGGAACTGACGGGCAAGGGCGTCAGCCTCGAGACCGCGACCGCCATGGGTGCGTTGCCTGCAATGGTGCATGCCCATCTGCAGCACCTGGCCCCGGCCAAGGGCTAAATAACCCACCAAAGTCGCCAGGCCTAGTCAGGTCCCGCCGCTCGGGTCCCGTGTCTTCTGGATGCGTGGCAGACGGCGTCGCCTGCACGAGTGTTCTCATGTCCCGAAAAGGCAGCAGCAAGCCAGTCCGTGATGGTAACCCCGAGTGGGTCCCCATGCTCGGCCGCGAAGTCGAAAAGAAAGTCATCGAGATGGCGAAGGACGGCCTCCAGCCGGCCATCATCGGCATCAAGCTCCGTGACCAGTACGGCATCCCGTCCGTTCACGACATGACCGGCAAGAAGGTCGCCGCGATCATCAAGGAGGCCGGTCTGGCCCCCAAGATCCCGCAAGAGATGGCCAACCTGCTCCGCCGCGTCATCGCCCTGCAAGAGCACCTGCTGCACAACCGCAAGGATCTGCACAACACCCGCGGCCTGGAGCTTCTCGAAGCCCGCATCCGCAAGCTCGCCAAGTACTACAAGAGCCGCGACGAACTCGCGCAGTCCTGGAAGTACACGCGCGCCGGTGCCCGCCTGCTGGTCGACTAAGCCCACGCCTGCAACGGCGTGCGTGCGAGCAGGCGTCTGCCTGCGAGTCATCGCGCCGGTGCCCGCCTGCTGGTCGGCCAAGCGACATCCTAAGCGGCTTCTCGCCGCTCTTCTTCCTCTCTTTCCATCTTTGAACCGCGGACGCCCGTCGATGCGGCATCCAGGCCGCTGCTGAGCACCCCTTATCATCCGCGCCAACGTCGCGAAAGCGTGGACCTCCACGCTGCGGCCGCCGTGGCCGCCAAGACCATTCGCAGCCGTCGGCGCTGGTTCCTTGCCGCTGACAGCGACGCGGACGGTCTGACCGCCGCTGCCGTCATGGCGACCGCCCTGGCGCGTGCAGGCATCAGCTTCCAGGTCCGCAACAGCCGCCAGAAGGACGAGGCCGCCTATTGGGCGCTGGAGCCTTTGGTCTGCGACGGCTACATCCTCCTGGACAAGGGCAGCAGCCACCTGGACGTCCTGGCCGAACTGGGCCGACGCACAGACCGCTTGGTCGTCGTCGTCGACCATCACGGCCTGCCGGACAAGATCCCTGCCGGCGTGACGCTGGTCAACCCCCGTGACCTCGGCATGGATGGCAGCCGCGATGCCTGCGCCGCCACCACCGCGCTCGCCGTCGCCCTGGCGCTCGACCCCCGCAACCTCGATCTGGCGGGCATCGCGCTGGCAGGCGCCGTCGGCGACTGGCAGCACCGCGGCGGCTGGCAAGGTTGGAACAAGGACCTCATCGAACGCGCCATGGCCGCCGGCCACCTGGAAGAACGTCAGGGCCCCGCGCTCATCGGCACCGATCTGGTGGATGCGCTTACGCACACCGCGCCCCCGACGCCCGGATTCGAAGGCGATCACGATGCGGCACGGGCCTTCCTGGCGACGCTCGGCATGGAAGACGTGCGCGACGTCGAAGAACTACCCGCCGACGCCCAAGGGCGACTGTTGTCGGCTTGGACCCTGCATCACCTGCAACACGGCAGCGGCCCGGACGTCCTCGAACGCCTGACCCGGCGCACCCTGTGGGACAAACGCACGGGCACCGGCGTCCGTCACCTGTTCCGATTGATGGATGCCTGCGCCCGCACCGGCCAGGCTGCGGTGGGGCTCGGCTTCATGCTCGGCGACAAAGCCGCAGAGCCTGATGTCCGTGCTGCCTTCGCAGACTACGCCGGCCGCCTGCAAGGTGCCGTGCAGCGGCTGCGTAGCGATGGCACGGACGGACTGCAAGCGTGCCAGGTCGCCTGGACCGACGACCCCGCGCTCACCGGCATGGTCGGCGGCATCGGCATGACGCACGTCCTGCGTGACCGTACACGCCCGGCGGTCATCCTGGCCAAGCGCCCCGACGGCGACGTCCAGGTCAGCACCCGCGGCACCCACGAAGCGGTCGCAGCCGGGCTGGACCTGGGCGATGCCGTCCACACGGCAGCTGCCACTGTCGGCCGTGACGGCGGCGGCCACCCGGTGGCCAGTGGCACGGTCATCGCGGCAGGCGATGTCGATGCATTCCTCGCCGCCCTCGATGCATCGCTGGTGGCGCAGTCCTTCCTGCCGTAGGCTCTATACACGTGGAGGGGTCCTCGCCCGTCATGCGTGGGTCTGGTCGGTCCGGTGAACCTGTGGCGAAGGCTCGGGTCCGCATCCAATTGAAGGACGAAGCCGAGGCGTTGCGCGTCCGTGACGCGCTGGCGCCGGACAACGGCGGCCACATCGAATGCGAAGTCGATGGGGCCAGTCTGACGCTGCGCGCCGAAGCCGGCAGCGCCATGGGTCTGCTGCGCAGCATCGACGATGCATTGGGCTGCGTCCGCGCCACCGGCGTCCCGTAGACTGCCTGCTGCGCCATCCAATTGTCTTAAGTCCGGCCCGCGTGGCCACCATAGCGATGCTGGATATCAAGCTCCTGCGCGAGACGCCCGACGTGGTCAAGGCCGACCTCACCAAGCGCGGCCGCGACCCCAGCGTCGTCGACGCTTTGCTGACGGTCGATCGCCAGTGGCGTGACGCCCAGCAGTCTCTCAACGATCTTCGCGCTGAGCGCAACAAAGCGGCCAAAGCCATATCGGACGCCAAGAAATCCGGTGGCGACGTCGCCGCTGCGGTCGCAGGCATGAAACAGGTCAGCGACAACATCAAGGCGCTCGAGGACACCGTAGAGACCGCCGCCGCAGAGCGCGACCAGAGGCTGCGCGCGCTCCCTAACCTCATGCACGCCTCGGTACCCGTCGGCAAGGACGACACCGAGAACGAACTCGTGCGCTCGTGGGGTGGCCAGCCCAAGCACGCCTTCCCCGCCGTCAGCCACGTTGACCTGCTGACGAGCCTGGACGTCGCCGACCTAGAACGCGCCGCCCGCGCCGCCGGCAGCCGGTTCGTCTACCTCAAGGGCGACCTGGTCCTACTGGGTCGGGCCCTCGAGTTCTTCGCGCTACAACACCTCGCTGCCAAGGGTTTCACCGCCATCGAACCGCCCTACCTCATGCGCCGCGAAGCGCTGGAGGGCGCCGTTGACCTAGCGGATTTCGAGGACGTCATCTACCGCGTCGAAGCAGGCACGGGGGCCGGCAAGGACGATGCTCCCGAACTGTTTCTGATCGCCACGAGCGAACACCCGCTCGCCGCCATGCACATGGGAGAGATCATTGCCAAGGACGACCTGCCGCTGCGCTATGCTGGCGTCAGCCCCTGCTTCCGCAAAGAGGCAGGCGCCCACGGCAAGGACACCAAGGGCATCTTCCGCGTTCACCAGTTCAGCAAGGTCGAGCAGTTCGTGTACTGTGACCCCGAGGACTCCTGGGCCGTGCACGAGGAGCTCATCACCAACGCCGAGGAGATCTACCAGGCCCTCGGCATCCCATACCGCGTCGTCAACATCTGCACGGGGGACCTCGGCACAGTGGCGAGCAAGAAGTACGACATCGAAGCGTGGATGCCCGTCCAGCAGGCGTACCGCGAGGTCGTGTCGTGCAGCAACTGCACAGACTACCAGGCGCGGCGCTACAACACGCGCGCATGGGACGCCCCCGGGCAGCCGACGCGCTTCCTCCACACACTCAACTCGACGGCGGTCGCCGTGCAGCGCACGCTCGTCGCCATCCTCGAGAATTTCCAGCAAGAAGACGGCAGCGTCCTCATCCCTGAGGCGGTCCGTCACCTGGTCGGCAAAGACCGCATATCCCCGGTGGCCTGAATGTTCAAGCGACAACCCAAACCCCGTGACGATGACGTCGCCTCCCGCGCCCTGAAAGACCTCCTGGCCAAAAGCCAGGATCAACGCGATGCGACCGCAGCTTTCGCGGATGGCAAGCAGGCCGAAGCCGACGAAGACCCCGACACCGCCATCGCCGCCTACCTGGCGTCCGCGGAGTCGTGGCAGAAGTACCACCTCACCACCGGCCACCCGGTGCCTCCGGAACCCTACATGCGCTTGGGCGTGCTCCTGCGCAAGGCCAAGGACCTAGAGGCCGAGATCAGCGTGCTTGAGTCTTACGTCGCGCATGCGGGCCGCGATCCTGACCGTCGGGTCCAGGAGCGTCTCGAGCGCGTGTACGAGTTGGCTGAAGCCGCCGAGGCTGCCGCCGAACTGGATGACTGATCCACCAGCCCAGCACGGCGATCACGGCGAGGGCCGATAGGATCACGCATAGCAGCTTCACGTGCATGGCGACCACGGCGATCCACGCCACGCCGATGTTGGGCGCTTGCAGGATGGCAAGCAGAGACACGTTCTCCAGCCAATCGGCCGCCGTCGCCGCGACGGGCAGCCATGGCGCCCATCGGGGAAGTGCCCGCCAGCGCCGCATGCCGAGGATGATGAACCCGGCCATCCACAGTCCTTGCATCAGCGCGTAGATCAGGTCGCCCAGCAAGAACAGCGTGTACGCCTCCTGGCCGTCGGGGCCCAGCGTCGCCACCGCGTCGAGGGCGTGCTGCGCACCTTGGCCGAAGTCATCGTCGACGATGCCGCCGGCGGCCGCCACGTCCTGGAACGGACCGAAGGCGAAGAACAGGACGCTGAACGTCACGTAGGCGACGAAGGCCAGGCTCACGCGGCCGGTCGTCGTCAGCTTCTGCCACCATGGATGGTCTGACACAGGGTGCAGAGAACGGGGCTGTTCTTGGGTCTTCACCCCTGTTGAGTCAAGCTGGGACACCAAAAAGCGCTTATACTGAGAAGGCGGGGTTTAGCCTATGAAGCGCCTGATCGCCCTCGTCATGTTCGCCGTGCTCCTCGTTGTCCCTGCCTCGGCGCAGGACACGAACGCCACGGCAGACGCCGTGCAGGGCGCGGCGGAAGGCACGGCCCTTGATGGCATCCTCGACGTGGTCGGCCAAGCCGCCGACGGTGTCGGCGACGCCGTCGACGCCACAGGCGAAGGCCTCAGCAAAGGCGCCGGCGCCCTCGGGGGGGCCATCACGGACGCCATCAAGGCACTCGGTGACGGCGCCGTGGCCGCAGCCACCTTCGTGGCCCAAGGCGGCGCGCTCGCCTCCGCGGCCCTCGTCAGCCTCATCCTCGCCCTCGGGCCCATCATGGGTTCGATCGGTGCCGGCTCGGCCACTGGCCTCGCCGTCGCTGCGGTGGGCGTCGCCGACGGCTTCATGTTCCTCGCGGCAGGACTCGTCCAAGGCGCGCTCGCCTACACCGGACTGGTCCAAGGTCTGCGCCCCGAAGCGATGCCTGTCGGGGCCTTCGTCGCCGTCACCTCTGTCGGCGCTGCAGGCAGCGCCGGCGCCGGGGGCTGGGCTGGTTTCCAGGCCCTGCGCAAGTGGGGCTTCCTGGGTACCGGCATGGCCGGCCTCGCTGGCTTCAGCCGCATCAACGACTCTGAGCTGCTCGAGCACCCCATGCGCGCGCAGATCTTCGACGTCATCAAGTCGCAGCCCGGCATCCACGCCAGCCAACTCGCCCGCGAGATGGAAGTCGGCTGGGGCACCATCACCCACCACCTGGACAAGCTGCAACGCGGCCAGATGGTCACCACCCGTCGCGTCAACAACCAGAAGTGCTTCTTCGAACAAGGTGGCGAGATCAGCCGCGCTGACATGGCCATCGCGAGCGCCCTCAAGGGCGACTCGGCGGCCAGCATCGCGGCCTTCGTGCAAGCGCAGCCCATGACCAGCCAGAAGACCATGGCCGAGGCCCTGGGCATCAGCCCCGCGCTTGCCAGCTTCCATGTCAAGAAGCTCGTCACGCTCGGCGTGCTGGACA
>JBFJNL010000014.1:0-26341 GCA_041618195.1 Thermoplasmatota archaeon
ACAACTTCTGGGAGAAGACTGTCAAGTCCGCTAGGTTGAACGACTCGTCCCCGAGGAACAAGGTCGTGCCAGAGCGACCCCTCTCGGCGTTGGCGGCGTCGGGCTCACCGAGTCGGAGACTCTCGCCGGCCTTACCTGCTTGGCTTTGTTCCCAGTTGGTCCCCCAGCGGGCTTGGTCGTGTTCCCAGAACGTTGGGCGAACCAGATTGGCAGCATTCCAGTACGCGCCGACCGGGTTGGATCCCGTGAAGTGATTGGTGCCGACCCCATCATCGATGGCGACGTGGAGCCACGTGGTCTCACCCCACGAACCGGGGGGGCAGTCATCAAAGATGAGTTGGACCGCACCCGATGCGTCAGCAACGAGTTTGCCGAACTGTTCGCTGCAGGCTTGGCCGTCCTCGAAGTCGCCATAACGGCCATTGCCGACAGTGGCCGGGCCGTAGCCGACCGTCAACCAGGCATCGGTGCCGGTCAGGTCGATCATCGAGTCAGCGGTGGCGACGGCGTGCAGGGTGACGGCCACGGCACCGTTGACAATCTCGGAGCTGATGGCGGCCGTGACGGGCAACGCAAAGGTATCCGCGTAATCGAAGGGCTGGATGGCAGTCGTTAGTTGATGCGCTACATCGACGCAGGGCTTGATGGCGATGCATGCTTCATCGACCTGCTCAGCTAGGACGTAGCCGTTGATCTGGAAGTCGTCCATCTGAACGGCTTCGTATGGGGCGGAGTCGAAGTGGTAGCGGGCAATGGTCACCCGTGCGCCTTCGGGGAAATCAACGTTCAACGCGCGAAGCGACGCCGCGAAGTCAAGCGCACGCCATTGGCCCGACTCGTCGCACGGGTTCAGGGCCGGGTAGAGGTCATAGTTCGTCGTCGTTGCGCCGACCTTGACGTCGACATCGGCCCAAGCAGTCGTGCAAATGACGCCTTCCGGGACCAGAACGGTAGCCGAGAATACGGTCAAGTCGTCGGGGTGCACCACGCCCCCGCCGAAATAGAAACTGACGCCGAGGTGGCCGGCTTTGTTGGCATCCTCAAGTGGGGACGCCTGAGCCGGACCGTCTGACCGGGGGCCGGCCTGGGTAAGAGATTGACCTACCTTTCCGGCCCTGCTATCCTGCCAGCTGGTCCCGTACGCAGAGGCCTGGGTATCCCACCGCGGCGGGTTGGCTACCGATGCCACCGTTTCCGCAGGGTCTCCGGAAAGAGGCAAGCCATCCAATGGGCTTGGCTGCCCCACAACAGGCGCCACCAGGACATTGGCAAGAAGAAGGGCTAGCAAGACGGCTATTCCGGGTTTCATGGGTCTCCGATCCCGTGGTCAAGGCTCGAAGTAAGTCGACCCCGCGAAGGAGACTCGGAGGGCCCGCCCAGCGCGACCCCACCCTGCAGCAAACCGTGAACCCAAGGGGCTCTGAAGGTTCGCTGAGTACGCCACATACAAAGGCATTCCCGCAAATTTCTGCATTTGGCTGCATCAGAGTGCAGTTTGCTGCAAAATAGTTCGTGGTCGATAGTTGCAGGCTGGGCGCCGAACCGGGCGGCAGAGCGGCCGCCGGCCTGGTCGCGGGGGCCCGATGAGGAGGCGTGCGCCGGACCGTCACGCCACCACGAAGGGCATCAAAGGGAGAAAGAAGGGAAAAGGATCCGACCCGGCCTATCTAGGCCTTGGCGGGGTAGCTGTTGTGGTCGTACGAGTCGGTGCCGGCCTTGTCTTCCTGCTTGTTCTTGTGGCCGTCACCGTCGATGTCCTTGTCGTCGGCGTTCGGGGTGCCGTCGCCATCGACGTCGTCGTCGCAGCGGTTGGGGATCCCGTCACCGTCGGTGTCGAGTTTGTCGTCGTGACCGGGGCAGACATCCTGCCAGTTCTCGACGCCGTCACCGTCACTGTCGCGGTTGTCTTGGTCGTCGCAGGCATCGCCTACGCCGTCACCGTCGAGGTCCGCTTGGTCAGCGTTGGCGATCGCCGGACAGTTGTCGACGTCATCAGCCACCCCATCACCATCGGCGTCGGGGTCAGAGACGGTCACGGTGACCGAGTCGGTGTCCAGCACGGCGCCTGCGGCGTCGTAAGCGGTGGCGTCGATGACGTAGTCACCGGGTGCCAGGTCGCTGATGTCGCCCAGGGCGACGCTCCAGGTCCCGGCGCTCAGGGCATCGATGGGGGTGCAGCCACTGCGGCCTTCCATGGTGACCAGCACCGAGTTGCGGGGCTGGGCGCAGGGATCGACTTCGCCTGGCATGCGGTAGACGATGGTCTCGCTCGCGGTGAGGTAGTTGGCTACGACCGTGTATTCGCCGTTCGCGTCGGCCGTGAAGGCCGAGAAGTCCACGTCCAGGCTCCAGGCACCGTCGACGAGGTCGACGCCACCCGCGTCTTCGCCGTTGACCGTCAAGGTCACGTCGAAGGTGGGCGTGCAGCTGCAGGTGCCGGAGATGGTGTGGTCGTCGCCGGCGACGCTGTCGCCGCTGCCACTCAGCGTGAAGGCGACACCACTGACGAGGGTGCCACCGACGACGCCGGTGATTTGGTCGCCGCCGATGAAGCCGCGACCTTCACGGGTGAAGCCGCCGCAGCCATCGCCGCCACGGGTGCCACGCTTGTCGTGGTTGAATTCACCAAACGGTACGATCCATTCCACGGTGAAGGAGGTGCCGTCGTTGCGCGGTGGGTCGCTGGCACTTGTGCGCAGGCGACTGGCCGACAGGTCGGCGGGGACCGGGCACGTGGTGCTGACACCGGTGCCGTCGGGGTTCGACCGGGTCTGCATGGCGAAGGGCGAGGTGGCTTGGCCTGCGATGCCCAGTGCGATGTTCTCGACGTTGTTGGCGTAGGTCAGGCGGTAGTCTTGGGTGACGCCGTTGTGCGTGGTGGTGAAGTTCACGTACCAGGTCACGGGGCTGCCTTGGACCGCCGCGTTCAAGGATCCACCCAGGTCGAGTTCGACGTGCAGGGCGGTGCCGTCGTCGCTGAGTTGCAGACCGAGGGCTTCACCGTAGACGCCGGGCACGAGGCCGTCGTCGCCGGGATCGCTGGCGGTCTCGGACAGCAGCAGGGCTTCGGCGTCGCTTGGCGTGATGCCATTGATGCCAGCCACGCCGACGTTGGCGCCGCCGAACTTGGTGTCGCCCCAACCGCCCCACATCTCTTGGCGCAGGGCGCTGTCGACGGCCATGAAGTCGTCGACGTCGCTGCGGTCAGGGGTCGGGGTGCCGGTGTTCAGCAGGTCGATGGCGGCGTCGCGGCTCCAGGCGTTGACGATGCCGTAACCGGTGAAGGCGTAGTCGACGGGGGTGTTCCATGCGGTGACCGGGAAGCCGATCCAGCCGGAATCCGTGGCGCCGGCGGTCTTCGAGACCAGGTCCCAGAGTTCGGTGCGGCTGAGCGCACCATCGTCCAGGTACATGTTGCCGGCGACCGGGGTGCCGACGGCGGCGAGGCCGCTGCCTTCGGGGCCTTCGGTGACGTCGCCGAGCATCTGCTTGGCGCTGAGCAACACCTTGCCCATGGCGCCCGCCGTGATGGGGGTCGCCGCACTGGTACCGCTGTGGCTGCAGGCCAGGCTGAGGCTGTTGTGGCAGGATGCCGCGATGACACCGCTGCCGTAGCTGCTCACCGTGACCGGCTTGCCGCTGCCGATGATGCTCTGTTCGCCTTCGCGGCCTTCGTCCGGTCCATCGCTGCCGGTACCGACGGCGCCGACCACGTAGTGCCAGTCGGCGCCAGTGTAGGGGCTGGTGTAGGTGCTGATGGGGACGACGAACGCGTTGGCGGCGCCGTTGCCGGCGGCCCACAGTGTGGTGCCGCCGTCTTCGGTGAACGCCTTGGTGGCGGCGAGGTCCTTGTTGCTGCCGAAGAAGATGTTGTCGGCGACGGGGGCACCGACGTTGGCGACGCGGCCCCAGCTGTTGGACACGAGGTCGATCCAGGGTTGTTCGGAGGCCCACTTGATGCCGGCGAAGCCTTCGACCGCGACGATGAGACAGTCACCGCAGGTGCCGTGGGTGTTGCCGGCGGCGACGCTGGCACTGTGGGTGCCGTGGCCGTGGTTGTCCAGCACGACGGTGGGTCCAAAGTCGGTGCCTTGGCTGACCGAGTAGGCGCCGATGATCTTGGTACCGGGGATCCAGTACAGTTGGTTCATCGACTTGCCGGCAAAGTCACTGGCGCAGGCGGTCGGGATGTTGCTGGTCGCCGTGCAGGTCAGGTCGATGGAGGCGGCCCCAGCGGGGAAGCCATCGATGTAACCGCTCGGGTGGCCGGTCGGTTGACCGGGGGCGAGGCTGAAGTCGGGGTTGTACGGGTTGATGCCGGTGTCGACGACGGCGATGACGACGAAGCCGTCACCGTTGCAGTCGCTTTCACAGCAGCCACCGACCTCGCAGCATGGGTCTTCGCAGCAGTCCACGGTGCAGCAGTCGACTGTGCAGCCACGAGGGTCCGTGGCGCTGGTGCCAGCTTCACCGTCGATGGTGACGACGCCATCCACTTGGGTGCCGGCGGTCGGGCTGTCGATGTAGACATAGTCGCCGCTGCCACCCGTGCCGGGGTCGTTCCAGCCGAAGCTCTGGACAAGCAGGTTGTCCGAGGAGCCGCTGGTGACCGGTGCTTCGGGGTCGAAGCCGCCGGAGACCGTCAGTTCAGCGGCCGGGTCGACGTTGCTGCCGTCCGCCGGGCTGGTGATGGTCACTTGGGGCCCGGTCTGCTGGGTGGTCTCGGCGGTGACGCTCACGGAGTCCGTGGCGACGACGTTACCGCCTTGCAGCCAGTCGGCGCGGATGGTGTGGGCACCGTCTGCGAGATCCACCGAGATGGTGAAATCGCCGCCGGCCGGGGCGGCGGCCTGGGTGCCGACGAGGGTGCCGTCGACGAACAGGTCGACGCGGTCACCGGTGGCTTCCGGGCAGCCGTCTGCGCCGGCGCCCGCCACGAGGGGGCAGGCATCGTCGCCGTCCAGGACCCCATCGTTGTCGTCGTCGGCGTCGCAAGCGTCGCCTTGGGCGTCTCCGTCGGTGTTGGTCTGGTCGGCGTTGGCCACGTCGACGCAGTTGTCGGTGGCGTCGTCGACGCCGTCGCCGTCTGTGTCCGTGGGGCCGTTGCCGGTCGGCGTGATGACCGCGCTGAGGGTGTAGGATGTGCCGTCAAGGGCATCGAGCACCAGGTAGGGCTCCACGTCGATGGTCAGGGTGCCTGCGGGCACGGCGAGGTAGCTGAGGACCTCGGGGTTGGCGCTGGTGGCACCGGCGTTGCCGGAGGCGACCGCGCCCGTCAGGAACAGGTCGAGGTCGGTCTCGCCGGTCTCGCCGGTCCACGTCAGCGTGAACTCGATGTCGCTCTCGACGGCCAGTTCGTGGGTGAAGACGTGGTTGTTGTCTATGCCGACGAAGCCAGCGAAGCCGAGCGTCGAGTGTTCGGGGTAGAACGTGTTGCCGTAGGTGCCGTCGTGCTGGAAGTCGTATGCGGCGGACGTGCTGGTGGGTGCGCTCGCGTCGAGGGTCTCGAACGCCTTGAGGCCGGGGCGACCGTTGTTGTCCGTCGGCGTGTCCTTGATCCAGTTGCCGAAGTCGGCTTGGGCGGACGTGTAGTACAGGCCGGCCGCAGGCATGGTGAACTTGGCGGTGCAGTCGAAGCCGTTGGCGCCCGTGCCGGTGCTGGTGTCGCTGAAGGTGACGCAGGGTGCGCTGTCGATGACCGTGCCGGCTTCGTCGAAGACGTTCCAGGTGAAGGCAGTGGTGCCGACGACCACGCGGTCCAGTTCATCGACGCTGAAGCGCGAGTGGAAGGTCACGGTCTCGCCGGCCACGAACTTGGGTGCGTAGTCGCCAGCCACGCCGGTGCCGATGGTGGCGAGTTCGCTGGCGGCGAGCGCCGGGTTGGCGTCGGCGAACAGGGTGATGCCGCCTGTGACGGTGCCGTCGGGGGTCGGGAAGCCGCTGTCGCAGGCATCGCCGATCCCGTCCCCATCCGCGTCGGCCTGGTCGGCGTTGGCGGTGTCGGGGCAGTTGTCGACGGCGTCGGGGACGCCGTCGCCATCGGCGTCCGGTGCGCTTTGTTCGAGGGTCATGGCGCCTGTGACGACCACGGTGCCGCTCTCGACGGTGCCGCCGTTGGCGGGGGCAGTGATGGTGATGACGGCCTGGTCGCGTTCGGCGCGTTCCGGCATGAAGTCGGTGTCATCGCCGGGCACGAGGCCGACGTTGGGCTGTGGGCAGTCCTCGGGCAGGCCGGTGGTGGAGGCCGAGGCCCAGAAGCTGGCCGGCATGACGTGGAACTCTTGACCCGCGCCGTTGGGGATCATCTCCGGGTGGCCCAGGAAGCTGCCGTAGCGGGTGGCCAGCGTGGCGACGTCGAGCGTTGAGACGCAGAGGGCGTAGTCGGGGGCCCAGCCGTCGCTGGCGTAGCTCATGATGTCGTCGCGCGGGTAGACGTCAGCCAGGTGGTCTGCTGCGTCGCCGACGTGGCCGGCACCGAGGCAGTGGCCGATCTCGTGAGCGTTGAGGTCGAAGACACTGCGGGCGTCTTTGTCGGTGTTGCCGGAGAACAGCAGGGCCGCGTTGTTGGCGACGATGCAGATCTGGCCGCCGCCGGGGCAGGTCTCGGTGACCGTCGCGGCGTCATCGCCGTGGTGGCCGTCGAAGCCGGGCATCTGGCGCAGTTGGCTCATGGAGGGCAAGGGGCTGGGGACGCCGTGGCAGAAGGACACGGGGGCGTCGATGCCGATGCCGGCGTAGGTGAAGGCGGCCACGTCGGTGGTGATGACGATGATCTCCGGGTCCCAGACCGCTCCCGTATGGAGGTCGGCGGGGTCGACGAAGACGTTGATGTTGAAGCCCTCAGCGAACCAGTCGAGGCCGATGGTGGGGGCCAGGAAGTCGACGCCGGCGTCCCACATGTTGGCGCCTTGGCGCAGGATGCGCAGGTCGCGCTCGGGAAGCGGCGACACCGGGGGGACGATCAGGATGTCCACTTCGGGGTCTTCCGGGTCGTTGACGTTGGCACGCATGTGGTGGCAGTCGTCGGTGAAGCGGCGGACGCTGGTGGAGACGCCGCCGAGGCTGGCAGTGTCTGGGACCGAGTCCTCGTTGCAGCCCGGGGGCGGGGCCGCGACTGCGCTTGGCATCATCGGAGCCGCCAAGATCAGGACCAAAGCTAGCGTGAGCACTTGTCTTTGCATTGTTCAACCACCATGGCGTTGTACACTAAGGGACAACGCACTCCGTTGCACCGATTCCTCAGGGGACTTGAACCTTGGGGCATATTGCGCGTGGAGCACCTGCAACGAGGTGCCGCGACGAAGGTGCGGGCCTGCCGGCTCCGCCACAACGGATGACAGCTGGGGTCGCAGCCTTACTTGCGGCGGTGGATGAGGCCGACAAACGCGAGGACCAAGGTGACCGCGAGCAGGCTGATGCCCGGGACCTGTTGATCGTCAGCCGCCAGCAATCCTTCAACGGGCACGCCGGCCACGTCGATGTGTCCATCGCCGTCTTTGTCGGCGTCACAGGCGTCACCGAGGCCGTCACCGTCGGTGTCGAGGCCGGTGTCCGGGTGGCGGGGGCACAAGTCGGCGCCGTTGGCGATGGTGTCGCCGTCGATGTCGTCGTCGCAGGCGTCACCGACGCCGTCTTCGTCAAGGTCGCCATGGTCGAGCGTGGCGAGCTGAGGGCACAGGTCGTCGGCGTTCAGGACGCCGTCGTTGTCCATGTCGTCGTCGCACACGTCGCCGATGCCGTCACCGTCGATGTCGCTTTGATCATCGACCATGGCCGGGCAGACGTCGACGTCGTTGGCGAAACCGTCGCCGTCCATGTCGTCATCGCAGACGTCGCCGAGGCCGTCGCCGTCCATGTCGGCTTGGTCGTTGGCGAGCATGAGGCAGTTGTCGAGCACATGGCCGAGCTCCGCGTTGTCGGCGACATTGTCGCCATCCACATCGGAGTCGCAGGCGTCGCCCAGGCTGTCGCGGTCGAAGTTGGCCTGGCTCGGATTGGCGACATCGGGGCAGTTGTCGTCGCCGTCACGGACGCCATCGTCGTCCACATCGCCGGGTGCGGCCAGTGCGAGGGGCACCATGAGAGCCAATAGGATGACGAAGATCTGCTTGAGCATGAGAACACCACACCGGCAGGGCCGGCTCAGTGTCGCTCCACTCTCCGGGCGCCATTAGAGCGTTGCGGAGTTGGTCTTCCCCGACGCAAGGCCATCCGGCGGGGGCACGACCCAGGGCCCGGACCGACCCTAGGCTTGTTTCTGGATCATGAATTCCAAGCCCAGCGCGGGCCCTTTGATACCAAGGTAGCGGCGGGCGTGCCAGGGCAGAGGGTTCCACCAGGCCCGTCGTAGGCCATGCACCTTGGCACGGGCGACGAGGCGGAGGCCAGGCACCGTGCCGGCAAGGGTAGCACCGCATACGTCGTGGAGGAAATGGAACGAATCGAGGCTGAAACGGCGGTAGTGGGTGATGTTACCGTAGTCCACCGTCGTGTGCGGCGTCGGTACGCCGATGTAGATCAATCCGCCCGGCGCCAGGACCCGCTCGGCCTCGCGCAAGACGCGCAACAACGTGTCTTCGCCATCGACGACCGGTGGCAGGTGCTCGGCGACCTGGTCGCAGAAGATGCGGCCAAACGAAGCATCCGGGAACGGCCACGGGGTCTGGGTGATGTCGTGACGGACGTCGACCGTCTCGGCGTAGAGATCCATGTCGGTCCAACCGGGCCGTGGGTCACGCCCACTGCCCAGGTTCAAGGTCGCGCCGCCACAGGCATCCCACCAAGCACCCATGGCCCCTGCCATGACTTGGTCGCGGGGTGGGCGCAGGGGACCGGTCTCCACATGGAGTTCAGGGCCGGAGGGAATGCCTGCGTGCACGGGGTCGACGTACACCATGTCGCCGCCCCGAGCACCTGCAGCCATATCTTGCCCGTCGCCGGGCGTCTTCGCCATGGCACCAAGGGCGCGACGCCACCGATAAAGCTAGCGAGTCGTTCAGCGCGTCAGGACGGCTTTCAGCTTGCCCGTGGAGACGTTCGGGTCCTGCTGTTGGAACTTGAAGCCGCTGGGGATGTTGTTGTAAGGCGCCCATTCGACGGTGTCCGGGCTGACGTCGGCGGCGAACGGATAGCTGACGGTCATGGTGATGGTGGTGCCCGGTCCGGCACTGGCCACATCCAGTCCGTAGTCGATGACCCGGCGGGTGCCGATGACGAAGGGGCGTCCGGAGCTGTCGCCGGGATCGCGGCCGATGTAGTAGGAGCCGGAAGCGCAGTCACTGGGCCGCTGACCGAGGGTCCGCGTCAGCGTGGCGTCGTCGAAGCACAGCACGCCCTCGGTCGGGGAACCGATGTCGGTGACCTGCTTCTCGAAACTGACCTCCGGCGCCGAGCTGCTTTGCGGGTACTGGAATTGCGAGCCGAGTGCCGTGCTCCAACCAGGCAGTTCGTGCTGGTCGGCGATCTTGCGCAGCGACAAGTACTGGGGCAGTTGGATCCCGAACGATTGCAGGCTGGTCTCGAGGCCGTCCGGTACGCCGTTGTGGGGGACGTCGTCGTTCCAGCGGCCATTGATGGGGCTGACGTCGACGGGGACCCAGGGGCCTGGGTTGCCATTGACGTCGCCGGCATAGAACTCGACCCAGGCGTGGAAGCCGTCGACGTTGCCGGCCAGATAGCCGCTGACCAGGCGGGCGGGCACGCCAGCGGCGCGCAGCAGACTGACGTACGTGCCGGCCAGATCGCGGCACACACCGCCAGGGGTGTTGTTGCCGACGCCGTCGTCGGCGAGGCCATCATCGCCATCGTCCGTGCCGCCGTTGGCCTCGGCGTCAGGGTCTTCGCTGTCGTCGATGACCTGGTGCGGCAGCATCAGCGTCGGACTGGCGAGACGTGCGTCGTCGTATTCGAGATTGTCATACATCCATTGGTAAAGCGCCCAGGCGATCTCCATGGTGGTGTCGTCGGCGGGGGTCAGGACCTTGGCGACGACGCCGGTGACGCTCGGGTGGTCCTTCTCGATGCCGTATTCGTTGTCGTCGCCGAGCCATGCGCCGCCCAGTTGTTGGGCCGCGACGGCGGGCGTGACGTAGTCGTCCATGCGGCTCAGATCCCACAACCGGGCTTGGTTGGTGTAGCGTGCGACGATGCCGAACGTGAATTGGCCGTCGGGCAGTTTCTTGGCCTCGCCAGCGGCGACCTGCACGCTGACGGTGGCCTGGTTACCGGCCGGGTCGGTGAGGATGACGATGAAGAAATGGATGCCATCAGCCAGGCCGGTGACCTGATGCGGCAGCTGCGTGGCGATGAGGTTGCCGGCCGCGTCACGCACCTCGATGTCGACGCCTGGCTCGGCGATGTAGCCGTCGCCCAAGGTGTACGCCCGGTCGCTGCCTTGGCCGAAACTCGCGATGCCGGTGGTGGCCGGCGGCGTGATGTCGACCCTGACCTTGCGGAAGGTCTCCCATTTGTGGTCCGCCACCGTGTAGGAGACGTCCCAGGTGCCGTCGGTCAAGAGGATGGTGACGAGGTCCGAAGGACCTGGGCCAGCCTGGCCCTGGTTCGTGATGGCTTGGCCATCCGTGCTAGTGGCGGTGATGACCACTTCGGCGACGTCACCAAGGACCGTGACCGAGAACACGGGGTCGGTGATGTAGCCGAAACGGTTGGTGTTGTCCAGGGCGGTCCGGCTGACGCTCAGGTCCGGCCGGTTGAAGCCCTCGACCAGGTCATCGACGAACGTGCATCCACTGAGACTGGTGGCAAGCACGAGGGCCGTGACGAGAAGGACGCGCACAGGGGAAGGTGTGTTTGGGCGCTTATGCCCTTTGCGTCTGTCCCTGGCGGTGGCCAAGGCGTTCTAGGACCCAGATGACGACCACCCCGAGTGCGACCCAGATGACCGGGAAGCCGCTGTCCGGGAGGACCGGGACACCGTCGGCGAAGCCCTCGGCGCTGCGCCACGGCCACAGCAGCACGAGGCTGCCGACGAGCAAGCCGACCATGCCCGCATGGGTGTGGCCTTCGTGCCGGGTCAACAAGAGGCGCAGCAGTTTGCTGAACGCCAGGAGGCCGGCGGCGGCGCCGATGCCGACGAGGGCGATGATGGATAGGTGCAGGTCGCCGACCGCATGGATGATGGGCTCGTACAAGCCCATCAGGACCAGCAGCGCGGCGCCGCTGATGCCGGGGAGGATCATGGCACACGCGGCGATGGCCCCCGCGACGGGCAGGAACCACCAGGCGGTGGGGGCGGCGAGGGCAGGCACCATGGCGACGGCGAAGGCGAACAATGCGGTGGCGCAGGTGACCAGCCAATCGGTGGGGGTCCAGGCGGGCACGCGGGCTGGCCGATGCACGCTGGCGGCCATGAGGCCGAGCAGGAACGCCATCAGAGCGACGGGCTGTTCAGAGAGCGCCCAGCCGACGAGGCGGGCACCGGCGACGATGCCGGATGCGATGCCGATACCCAGCAAGGCAAGGAAGGTGCCGTCGATGTCGGCCCATGCGGCGCGCCATTGGGCGGCGCGTACGTGGCGTGCGGCCGGAGCGCCGATGCCGGCGATGGCCTTGACGAGGCGAGGATGGATGCCCAAAATCAGGGCGATGGTGCCGCCGCTGATGCCGGGCACCGAGTCGGCCAGGCCCATGGTGAGCCCCTTGGCTGCCGTCTTGAGACCCATCAATCCACCGCGATGATCTCGTCTACCAGGTGCGCTTTCTCGTCGCGTTTCTCCTTGTGCTCCTCGAGGAACTGGACAAGCAGCTCGACCGCCTCGGTCTTGCAGCCACCGCACAGACGGGTGCCGGTCTTGCATTCCGTGTAGACGGTCTGCAAGTGGTCGTCCTTGGGTGCGAGGTGGTAGAGGTAGGCTTCGTAGACCGGGCACTTGTCCGGCTCGCCGCCCTTCTCGCGTTGCTCTTCGGCACTGGCCCGACCACCGGTGACACTGCGCATGAATTTCTTCTTGGCCTCCGCAGGGGTGTCGGTCAGGAAGATGCTGGATTCGGGGGTGCTGGACGACATCTTGTCGCCGGTCAGGCCCGTCATGAAGCGATGGAAGGTGGCGCTCGGGCGGATGAATCCGAGCTCGCCCTTCTTCTGCTCTGCCTTGGCGAGGGCCAGGTCGAGGTTGCGCACGTCGCGGTTGGTCAGTTGCTTGCCGATGAAGATCTGGCCATGGCGGTCGTTGCGCTTGCGCTCCGTGCGGGTGCCGATGCCTTGGGCATCGAGCACGCCATCGGCGACGTCGAGCCAGCGTTGGACGTTGTCGCTGCCTTTGACGGCGAGGAACCAGCCTTCGTCCTGCTTGAGCAGGTTGTAACGGCGCCAGTGTTGGACGATGTCACGGGTGAGCCGGATGTGGGGGTCTTGGTCGACGCCCACAGGGACCAGCACCGGGCGGGGGCCACCCAGTTCTTCGCGTTGGACGTGCAGGATGTCTGCCGCTTGGATGATGGGCGCGTTGATGTGCGCCACGTGGGTCTCCCCGCCGAAGCCGTACAAGGCCTGCATCTGGCCGAATTTGAGGCGGGTGGAGAATTGGTCCGCCAAGTCCTTGACGCGGTGGCGTCGGGTCTGGTAGTAGACTTCGCCGTTATCGGGTGATAGTCCCAGGGCGAGGTAGTTGAGGATGTATTGGTCGCGGGCGATCTCATCCGCTTTTTCTAGGCTCAGGCCGCGGGCCGCGACGGCCTCGAAGTCGGCGACCGCGATGTGCACGTCGGCGCCGGCTTTCTGGTGCGCGATGAACTGGTCGGCGACCATCTTGTGGCCCAGGTGCATGTTACCGCTGGGCATCAGCCCGGTCATGACGCCCCAAGGGTCCTGGCCCTTGAGTGCGTCGCCGATGCGTTCGAAGTCACGGTGGCCAAAGATCAGGCCGCGCTTCATCAACGGGTGCGGGTCTTGGAAAGCGCCCCACTCATCGGGCCCGAAAGGCGAGATGCCGAACTCCTCGCGGAGCTTGGCATAATCCTGGTACTGGGATTTTCCCCAGGGGTCGATGTGCACACGTCGGCCACGGGGATGGGATTGATGGCTGCTTCGCCCTGGTGCCGCTGGCGCCGGGCATCCCGTAGGCGCGGCGCGGCGACCATCGAGGCAGCAGCCAAGCCGGCCGCCATGGCCCAGACCCACGCCGGCCCGCCGTTCTCAGCCGGGGCCGCTTCATGCCGGGCGGTCCACCCCTCGACGTAGGTCGCGCCAGCGCCGCGCGGTTCGGGCCGAGCAAGGATCTCCCAAGCGCCGTCGGCGTCGCTGCTCGCAGACACTTCGTGGTGGCCGGCGTCGACAGGGACGGTCGCGGCCTCGCGGTCGCCGGTCCGGGCGACGACTTGGCCATCGAGGCTCCAGGTGACGATGGCGTCATCGACGCCGACCGCGACGAGGCGCAGGTCCTGCGGTTCGTCGAGCACCGGATGAACAACGAGGATCGCCATGAGCAGCAGGTTCACGCGATCACCGTGAAGCTGGTGCCGTACGTGCCGGCGGGCAACGGGGTCGGGATGTCGCGCAGCCGCAGTCTCAGGTCCAGGGCCTCACCCGGTTGCAGGGTGGGCAGCGGCGTGAGTGGTCCTTGGTAGACGGTCCATGTGTCCGCGCCGATGTCCAGGCGGCCGGCGACCGGGATGGTCGCCGGGCCGACCAGGTCGGAGAGGTCGATGCGTGGCGTGATGGCTTGGTCGGCGTCGTTGCGCAGGACGAAGGATGCGTTGGTGACGACGTCGCTCGCCCCCGGCGGGAACGTCGGGAACGTGAGCCCGCCGGCCGGCATGATGACGACGAGGCCCGTGGCGCGGAGGGTGATGTTGTGGGCCACGTTGGTGATGTGCCCAGCCTGGTCCCATGCGTCGACGGCGAGTTGCCAGATGTCGCGGTCGCTGGGTGCTGTGATGGTCACCGTGTGGGTGCCGGCGGCCGTGCCATTGGCGAGCTGCGTGCCACCGCCGGTGAGCCGCCAGGCCATGATGTCGTCCGGGCCGTTGGCGTCGTCGATGGAGATGGTGACGTCGATGACCGCGCCGACACGCATGGCATCTGGTGCCGCCAACACGACCTCGGGCGGCGTGTTGGCGACCGTGGCCGTGGCGCTACCTTGGCCGGTCGACGTGGGCGAGCCGGGCGTCGGTGCGGTGTCCCGCCAAGTGTCGTCGACGAGACTCAGGGAACGGCCGGTCGCTGGCGCGGCGGGCACCGCCGCCGCGCGTCCGTCTGGCCACCCAGCCGTGCCGTAGGCGAAGGTGTCCACGGTGGCGCCAGCACCGTCGACGAGGAACGCTTGGTCGCCACCATTGTTCCATACCGCGGCCCGGCTCCAGGCGGGGCCGCGGGCGTCATCGCTGCCCCCACCCCATACGACGATGCGGGTGCCCGTGGCAAGCGTCGTGTCGCCGAATGTGTAGGTGCTGCCGGCGGTGTCATGGATGGTCCAGCCGGTGAGGTCGATGGGCGGGCCGTCGTTCCACAGTTCGATGAATTCGCGGCCGCCTTCGTCCGGCGCCGGCAGGATCTCGGCGATATGGACGCCGCCGTGACCAGCGATGGCCGGGGCGGGGACGAGCAGGGCGAACGCGACAAGGGCGACCATCGGGCGCATAGGTGACCCAAGGACGGGCTTGATTAGCCGATGACGGAAGGGCCAGGTGCCAGGCTAGAACGGGCGTCGGCCTACGGCCGGAACCACGTGACGGCGAGGAACGCCACGTCTGGGACGGTGGCGACCAGGAACGTCTTGCGCACGCCATGGGCCAACCGGACGGCGCGGCTCAGCTCGGACCAATGCAGCACGTCGTCGTCGGCGACGCATTGGATGAGCCACTGGGCGTGGGTCTGGTCTGGGTGGGCGTTGTAGCCACGGAAATGGGTGCCGAAGCGGAAGCCGCTCTTCGTCACGACGCCGGCGTCGCGCAGCGCCTCGTAGATAGGCAGCGTGCGGCGGAAATGATGCTGGTGACCACTGTCCAGGCCGGTGACTTCCAGGACATCCCGTCGGCGTAGTGCTTCGGCCTCCGTCAGGCTCAGCACGAGGTCGTTACCGTGCTTGGTCCCAAGCGCGTGGTCGCCGGGCAGGCCGCCATGGACGATGACGCGGTCCGTGAGGACCGTGGCTTTGGCATGACCCGCGGGCCATGTCGTGCTGCCCGTGGGTTCCTCGCGGGCCAGTTTGTAGTGGGTGACAGCGCCGTCGTCGTCGACGACTCCGACGACCGCCTCGGCTTCAGCCCAGGCCCGCAGTTTGGCGGCGTCCACAGCATCGCGCTCGTTGGCTGCATAGAACGGGAACCACGGCTTGGCCGGGGGTTGCTCACCGCGGGGCCAGACCAAGAAGCCGTCACCTTCGTGGCGGACGACGAGGCCGCGGTCGCGCAGATCGGCGTAGGCGAGGTAAGCGGCTTCGATGCCCTGTACCAGCACGCTCCAGGATGTGTTGAGGCGGAGGCGACCTTCATGCGCCGCGTGGGCGGCTTCGATGCGGCTGAGGCTGAGGCCACCGCCGCTGATGGGGGTGCCCACGATGCCCTTCTGGTGCAAGCGTTGAGCGTCTTTGTCATCTTCGACGATGACGTGGTCGCCGCTGAGTCGGCCTTTGGCTGCGCGCGCCTTCATTCACGAGCCTCAAGCTCGCGGACGGCGGCGCGGCCGACCTCATCGACGCGGCGGATCTTGCCGCGGCGCACCACGTACGTCCAGAAGCGGGCCCCCTTCAAGCCAAGGGTGCCGCCGCTGGCGTTGACGTGACCACCGCCGTCGAAGTCCTTCGCGACGAGTTGGCAGACATCCGCACCCTTTCGGCTGCGCAGGCTCATGTGGCCGTTGGGTCGCACGTTGACGGCGACCTGGACGCCTTCGTTTTCGAGGACGCGGTGGAGGCCGACGTTCTTGGGTAGCCAGCCGTAGACGATGCCGACCTTCTCGCCGGCGCTGGTCTCGAAGAAGCGCGTCTCGCCGAGCAGCCGAGCCGCGTCGCGTTCGACTTCGGCGCGGTGCCGGTCGGCGGCGGCCTGCATGGTCTCGTCGATGACCGGGTCCTTGGGGCCGCAGGTCAGGCAGTGCGTGTTGAACCCCTCGACGCCCAGGTCGCTCATGGCGAACTCGAGGAGTTCGGAGTCGGGCGTCTTGTTCCACCACAGATCGCGGTCACGGATGGTCTCGGCGAGCTTCTTGGCGTACTTGTCCTTGGGGCAGAACGCCTTCTGTGCGAGGCTGGCACCGCTTTCCGTGTGGTCCTTGTTGACCTCAAGGACATCGAGGTGGGATGCCAGGCGGTCCAGGTCGATGTTCTCCCACTGCTTCTCATGGTGGTCGCGCCATTCGATGTTCCAGCCCTTGTGCTTCAACGTGCGCACGGATTCGACGATGCTGTCGAAGTGCTGGGCGTTGAGGCTCAGGTCGGTGATGTGGAGGGTCCGGCCCTTGCCTTCGAACCGGGTGAGGTGTGCGAGGACGCGTTGGATGTCGCTGGGCTGGCAGTAGGCGGCACCTACCTGGTCCGCGCCCCAGGCACGCATCGCCATGACGACGGCACCGGCACCGTCGAGGCAGCCACCATGGCTCACGATCAAGGCTTGCTTGGCCGCTGCTTCGGCGCTCGCGAGCCTTTGTTCAAAGCGCTGGCGCCTGCGTCGGTCACTGCGGAACTGCGACCTTTTCGGCCAGTAGAGATTCGCCACGAGAGCCCCGTTCATCATTCCGGCTATAAGACGCGTGCGGCGAGGTCGGGCGAACCTACCCGACGGCGATGCGGGCGACGATGCGCACCAGCCAACGGGGGCCGTCGACGATTGCGCCGGGGCCGGACCAGGCGATGCGCAGCGCGGGATTGAGTCCGGGCCAGCGGCGCGGTCGGAAGGTCTCGGCCGACAGCCGGTGGCGCCCCAGGACGTAGCCGCGGCGCAGCATGGCGCGGTGGACGGTGGCCCGAGCGGTCAATGGGTCGCGCATGCCGAGTTCGATGCTGGCGTCGCCGAGCCAGTGGTCAAGGATGCTGCGCAGGCCCGGGGCGAACGTGCGCCACAGGACGGCACCGGACAGCAGGCTCCACAGGCCGGCCTCCAACAGGGGGACGCGGCCCAGGTACCACAGCGTCGAGAACAAGGTGATGCTCCAGGCACCGCCGACCATCAGGCCGACGCGGACGGCGAGGCGGTGCCTGACCGCCGCGTGGTCCACCGAGTCGGTGGGCCGCCGGACGGCGGGCTGCAGTGGCGGTGCACGGGATGGCGCCGCCTGGAGCTCAGGCACATTCCACATGAAGTGGGGGTCTCCGCTTAGGCGCTTCCATCTGGTTTCTGCCCCAACCCTTCTTGAACGCGGGCCCAGGTGCTGTCGCCGTGGCCCTCCGCGTCTACAACGTCCGCACCCGGCAGAAAGACCCGTTCGTCCCCCTCGACCCGGAGGGCAAGAAGGTCGGCCTGTACCAGTGTGGACTGACCGTGTACGACCACATCCACATCGGCCACGCGCGCACCGCCGTGTCCTTCGAGGTCATCCGGCGGTGGCTCGAACGCAGCTACGAAGTGCGTTTCGTCAAGAACGTCACCGACGTCGACGACAAGATCATCGCCTCCGCCGTCGCCCAAGGCATCTCACCGCTCGAGCACGCCGATCACTGGGACAAGGAATGCGCCGCGCAAGGCGCCCGACTGGGTGTCCGCGAGGCCGACGTGTCGCCCCACGCCACCACCAGCATGCCCGGCATCACGGCGTTCATCAAGGGCATCATCGCCAACGGGTTCGCCTACGCCACCGACGCCGGCAACGTCTACTTCGATGTGCCCGGCTACGACGCCCACGCCGAGAAGCACTTCCCCGAATTCCGCTACGGCCACCTCAGCCGCCGCGACTACCGCGAGATGGCGGCCGGCACGCGCAAGGAGGTCGAATCCGACAAGCAGCACCCTGCCGACTTCGCCCTATGGAAGGCCGCCAAGCCTGGCGAACCCGAAGAGGCCCAATGGGACTCCCCGTGGGGCAAAGGTCGACCCGGTTGGCACATCGAATGCAGCCACATGAGCATGGCCGCCTTGCAGGTGGAGGACCCATCGGACCCGCACTACGGACGCATCGACATCCATGGCGGCGGCCAGGACCTGATCTTCCCGCACCACGAGAACGAGATCGCCCAGAGCCAGGCCCGCACCGGCCAGGCGCCGTTCGTCAATGTCTGGCTCCATACCGGATTCCTCAACGTCGAGGGCGTCAAGATGAGCAAGTCGCTCAACAACTACATCACGCTCAAGGAAGAACTGGATCGCCTGGAAGCCGACGGCACGGACCCGGAGGCGCTGCGCTTCTACTACACCCAGGCCCATTACCGTACCAAGATCGACTTCAGCCGCGCAGGGCTCGACGAGGCCATCCAGTCGGCCAAGCGCCTGCGCCGCACCCGCGAAGAACTCCATGCCGTCGGCCAGCGTGGCAGCCACGACGCCGCCGCTGGCGACGAGGCTTTGCAGGCCGCCGCGAGGCAGCTGGAGCACGACTTCGACGCCGCCATGGACGATGACTTCGGCACCCCCAACGCGGTCGCCGCCCTGTTCGCTTTCCAGCGCGTCGCCAACGCCCAGCTCGATGCCGCAGCCCTCAGCGCCTCCGCCGCCCAGGCTGCGCTGGAGGTGTTCGAACGCCGCGCCCGCGTGTTGACGCTGTTCGACGACACCCTGGCCACCGGCGACCAAGAGGTCGCCCCATCCATGCGGCCCCTGCTGGCCGACCTCAACATCGACACCACCTCGGAGGCGGAAGCGATGACGCAGGTGCTGGCGGCCCGCGAGGCAGCCCGCGCCGGCAAAGACTGGGGCACGGCCGATCGTATCCGTGACGCCCTGGCCGAAGCCGGCTACGTCATCGAAGACGGCAAAGAAGGCGCACGCTGGCGACGGTCCTGAGCGGACGCGCTTTCAACCCACGCCCACCTGCCCATGTCATGGGAGGGACGCAATTCTACGACCATGCCATGCGCAGCGCCGCGCAATGGCTGCTGGATCGCGGCGTGCGCCCCAACCACCTGACGTTCCTGCAAGTCCCGTTCTTCGCCGGCCAATTGTGGGCCGCCCAGGCCGGTGCCGCCTGGGTCTACGTGGCACTCATCTTCGTCGTGATGTTGCTGGACGGCGCCGACGGGGCCGTCGCCCGCACAGGCGGCCTGCAGAGCCGACAAGGCGCGGTCCTGGACAGCACCTTCGACACGCTCGGCATCGCCGTGGTGATGTGGGGTGCCGCCCTGTTCTTCCCGTTCGCCGAGACCTGGCTGTTTGGCATCTTCATCGCCAACGCGCTGCTGTTCTTGCAGAATGCAGTGCTGGAGCACAAGATGGTCAGTTACGTGCGCGGACCCATCATCCTGTCCGTCGCCTGGCCTCCGTTCTTGCTCGGCGGCCTCATCCTCGCCACCGTCATCGTCGCTTGGATGCTGGTGTTCAGGCTTCCGGCGATGTTCCGTGCGATGCGGGATCTGTGACGCTCCAGCGCCACGACCGGTGATCGTCGCTCATGGCGCTCGCGATGAGTCCCTGGCGGCGCAGTGATGACAGGAAGCGCGCTGGGCCGCCGGGCAATCGAAAACCTTCGGCCTCCACCATGGCCTCGACCTCGAGCGTGCCCATCGGGCGCGCCGACAGCAAGTCCATGACGAACTTCTGGGCATGGTCGTCGCTGAGCTGCTGCAAGTGGTCCGTCGGCGGTTCGGACCCGCGCTCGAAGCGCTCCAGGGCCCGTTGCAGGGCATCGATGGCCAGGTGCGCCAAGTAACGGTTGCGCAGGGGCAGGTCAGGGAGTTTCTCCAGCACGCAGTCAGGCGTGCGCAGACGGGCCGCATCGAGACGGTTACCGACGACGCAATCGCACAGCACGCTGGCGGTCGCCAACTGGTATTTGCTGCCGATCGATTCGAAGCTCGCTTCGGTGATGGCGCCATCCTTGATGCGCAGGTACAAGGTCACAACATCGCCACAGGCCGGGTTGCCGACGGCTCCGACGGCGCTCGGACCCACCATGGGCCCCAGGTGCAGGGGGTGATCGATGCGTTCCTGCAACAGGGTCATTCGTGCCGGACCCAGCTGAGAACGCGTTCAGCCAGCACCCGGCGCAGCGCCGGGTCGAGGTCGCTCCAGTTCTTGTCGGCCAATGATCTAGCGGCCTCGAAAGGTGCAAGGTCCCCGGCGGCGGAACCGAGGGCCCAGATGCGGCGGTCGCGGTCCAGCACCTTCCATTCGGTGCGGCCGACGGCCTCGCGCAGGACGCTGGGGTCGTTGCGGGCGCCATTGCCCAAGTACAACAGCACCGACTGCCGGAGCAGGAGAAAATCGGCCCTTGACGGCGCCAATTGGACGGTCTCGGTCATGCTCCTGACAAGGCCGTCATGGCCATAGAGGTTGGGGATAGAGGGCCCGGGGCCCCTACCGCTACCGGTAAGGCGTCCGCGCACCGACAGTCGGCCATGAGCCTCACCATCACGTGTGGAACGTGTCACGCCAACGTCGAGGCACCGGATCCAACGACGCGGGCGGAGGAGATCGCGCTCCAGCAAGGCGTCGGCCCGTACACGTTGCCATGCCACTGCGCCATGGGCTCGGGCAAGGCCAAGGCTGCGGCGTGAGGCTCCGCGCGACGAACGAGCACGGCGAGCGCCGAACCGGTCGCGGGCGCGACCTTGAACGAAGTGAAAAGGAGTGCACGCGAGCGGATGCGCGTTGAGAGACAAGGAGCCGCAGGCGACGTTCTCTCGACGAGCGAGCACGGCGAGCGCCGAACCGGTCGCGGGCGCGACCTTGAACGAAGTGAAAAGGAGTGCACGCGAGCGGATTCGAACCGCTGAAGCACTAAGCAGGAGATCTTGAGTCTCGCCCCGTTGGCCGCTTGGGTACGCGTGCGTATGGTTGCCCGGTACCCGGAGATCGTGAGGCTGACCGGTGAGCATCAGGGATGCCGGTCTCGTGCCGCGTCGAGCTTGCTCGACCGGCACGACGCCCCGTTGGCCGCTTGGGTACGCGTGCAGATGGTGTTTTTGGGCCATCCTAGGCCCAGATTGGACTTGCGCCACAGGCGCCCTGCGCCCCTTGGCCAAGGGGCGTAGGGCCGCCGAGTCAGGCATGCCTCTTAACGACAACGTCCGACAAACGCTTATTGGCATCAGGTCGAGGCTCATGGCATGAAGCTGGCCCTCGCCATAGAGGAATTGTGTATCGATTTCCCTTTCCGAGCCACCATCTCGCATCCTGGTCTGGACGTGGCGGCGATGTTCGAGATGACGAAACTGCTGGATTTCCATGAAGTGCGCCCGCCGGACGCCAAGTTCGGCAAGCCGCAGTACCAACTGATCGTCGACGTCCTGTCGGTGCAGCAGAACAAGACCGAGATCGAGGTGCTGCCCCGCAACCCCTTGCCCTACGAGGACATCGCCAAGGAATTCGAGGCCATCCTGAAATTGCTGGCCGGCCGCTTCAAGACCAAGGTCAAGGTGGAGGCGCTGGACTGGCTGGTGGCCCGCAAAGGCATGGCCAGTGATGTCCGGAGCTTCCACCGGCGGGTCATGTAGGCCTTTATCCGGAAGGCCGGAGTCGCGGCGCCGTGGACGGCGTCCTGGTTCGCTACGGCGAGATCGGCATCAAGAGTCAGCCCGTGCGGCGCATGATGCAGAGCCGGCTCAAGCAGAACCTGCTTGATGCCATGTTGCGTGACGGCGTGGAGGGCAATGTCGAGTCCCTCGGTTCGCGCCTGTGGCTTGTCGGCAGCGACCTCGAAGCACTCGTGGACCTGGCCTGCCGCACGTTCGGCGTGGTCTCCGCGAGCCCGGCCAAGCGCGTCGGTTCGAGCATGGAGCAATTGTCCGCCGCTGCCATCGAGGTGGCGATGGGGCTCGAATGGACCAAATTCGCCGTGCGACCCCGGCGCCAGGGCAAGCACCCGTTCAAGAGCCAAGACGTGGGCATCCAGGTGGGCAGCGCCATCTTCAAGGCCGCTGAAGCCGCCGGACGCACGCCCAAGGTCGACCTGGACGACCCCGATGTCGAGATCTCGATCGATGTGCGCGGCGAAGGCGCGTTCATCCACACCACGTCCCGCACCGGGCCCGGCGGCTTGCCGCTGGGTACCCAGGGCAAGGTCGCGGTGTTGCTCTCCGACACCGCCAGCGCCGTGGCCGCCTGGTTCATGATGCGCCGAGGCTGCGCCGTGCAGGCCATCCACGCCGGCGACATGGGCAGCGCCCCCATGGACCTCACCGACCCGCTCAAGCGCTGGGGACTCAACCCCAACGTCATCATCCTGCCCGTCTGCTCGGGCAAGGTCACCAAGGAGGGCCTCATCGAGGCTGCGTCCACGGTCGCACGCCGCAAGAAGCTCCGCGTCATCGTCACGGGCGACACACTGCACAGCCGCCTCGTCACTGGCGACCTGCCGGTGCTGCGCCCGGTCTGCGGCCTGGCCCCGGAAGAGATCCGCCGCATCCAACTCCTGGCAGGCATCCCCGACGAGGACGGCCCCGGCATCATCGATGACGGTGGTGAAGACGCCTCCGGCCTGCTGCGACTACAGCAGGTGGTGGCCGTCTGAAGGTCCTCGTCGCAGGTGCAGGCGCCATCGGCTGTTGGCTTGGCGCACGCCTGGCAGCCGCCGGGATCGATGTCACGTTGCTTGGCCGACCCGCACTGGCGGCGGCTGTCGCGGCAGACGGGCTGCAGGTCAGTGGCCATACTGGATTCCAGGGGCCAGTCCCCGTCATCACCGAGCCATCTGGCCGGTACGACGTCGTCTTGGTGACCTGCAAGGCGCACGCCACCGCTGCCATGGCGGCCGCTGTGGCGCCCTTGCTGGCCCCCGAGGGCATCCTCGTGTCGTGCCAGAACGGCCTGGGCAATGCCGAAGCGTTGCAGGCGCACGCCGACCGCATCGTCGTCGCGCTGACCAGTCACGGGGTCACTGTTCGTGCACCGGGCAAGATCCATCACGCCGGCACAGGGATGCTGCGGGTCGGCCCCGCCCCCGGCCACGCCATCGACGACGCCACGCAGATCGTCGCAGGGCTGTTCGAGCAAGCGGGCCTGGCCCCTGAGATCATCGAAGACACGGTGGGACACCTGTGGCTCAAGGGCGCGGTCAACGTCGGCATCAACCCGTTGTGTGCACTTCATGGCATCCCCAATGGCGGCCTCGCCGACCACGTGGCGCAAGCGCGGGAGTTGGTCGATGAGGTCGTGTCGCTGAGCCGGGCCGCCGGCGTGCGCTTGCCCGGCGATGCACTGGCGGCTTTCGATGCGACCGTCGCAAGCACCGCCGAGAACAAATGCAGCATGCTGCAGGATGTGCAGGCCGGTCGCGTCACTGAGATCGACCACATCACTGGCTATTTCGTCCGCGTGGCCAGGCGCCTCGGGTACCCGTTGTTCGCCAACGAGGACATCTACCACCGCGTCAAGGACCTCGAAGCCACGTATCTGGGCGAAGACGCCAGTTTCGCAGCGACCAAGGCCGCAGCCCAATCGTTCGCCTGGTGAAGCGAGCTAGCCGGAAACCTTCTCATGGGCTGCGTCCCGTGGCCCATTGATGAAAGTCTGGATTGTCGCCACATTGGTCGCTTCCCTTGCACTGGCCGGTTGCAGCGGCAAGGAGGACCCCCTGGACCCGTACCTGGTGGCGCCCAGCGAGACCCCCGACGCGTGCTATTTCTGGCAACCGGACGAAGAGGCGGCGTTCTACCTCGCCGCCATCGGCTTCGACAGCAATCCCGGCAGCTTCGCCAGCCAGTACCTGACCATGGGCAACGTCACGCCCGTCGCCAACCGGGGCGAGGTGTTCGAATGCAAGTTCGGATCCGAGACCGCGCTCATCACCAGTGTTGCCGGCCGCTTCGACGACTCCCGGGCCGCCACCGACTGGGTGCTTGCCGCGCAGGCCGACGCCGAGGACTTCCTGCCCTTCGCGTGCACCGATCAAGTGCATGTCTTCGTCGACGGTGCCGTCGTCGGCGGCATCGGCACCGACAGCCGCCACCCGGTGGTCAAGCAGGCCCTGGACATCGCGTTCGCACGCATTCTACAGGAGACCGGTGCCAAGGAATACTGCCCCACTTGATGCACAGGAAACGCACCCCCAAAGCATATCGTCACTGAGCACCCATCTATACCTTGGATGCACCGAGCCATTCTTGTCGAAGGCCCAGTAGAGAACCTGTGGGGGATCCGCACCACCTACGGCACCCACCCGCACCCGCCGACCCGCCTTGGGATCCGGGTCAAGCGCGGCACCAAAGCCGTTGTCGTGGCCACCGTCGCGGCGTGGTACTTCTTGCGGCGCGGGTGAACCGAACCGGCGTTGGCGTCGGCTTCAACGGGGCGTTCGCCACGAAACACAACGTGCCACGGCGCCAGCGCGGAACGGCCCGAGCCCAACCGCCGGCACGGCGCTCAAGCTGGACTCCTGGTGGAGGATGTACCGGTTAGCCGCCACTACTTCGTGGCCGGCCTATTCCCACTCGACCGTTGCAGGGGGCTTGTCAGAAATGTCGTAGACGACACGGTTGACCAGGTCCTTCAGCTTGGGGTGGTTGGTGATGCCGCGGCTGATGCGCTTGAGGACCTTCCACGGGATCTCCGTGGCTTGGGCCGTCATGGCGTCGAAGCTCTCGACGGCGCGGACACCGACGGTCTCGCCGTAGGCGCGGATGTCACCTTGGACACCCACGGTCGGGGTGTTGGTGAGGACCGCGAAGTATTGCCAGGGCAGGGATTCGATCTCGCCGGCCTTGTGGGCCTTGACGAGTTCGGTCTCGACGATGTGGCACGCTTCGCGGGCGATCATGACGCGCTCGGGCTTGAGTTCGCCAATGACGCGCACCGCGAGGCCTGGGCCGGGGAAGGGTTGGCGTTCGGCCACTTCGATGCCCTGGAAGCGGGCCGTGGCGCGGACTTCGTCCTTGTACAGGTCGTACAGGGGCTCGTGCAGCTCCATCTCCATGTCATCCGGGAGGCCACCGACGTTGTGGTGGCTCTTGATGGTGTCACGGTTGCCGCCGCCGGATTCGATCCAGTCAGGGGCGATGGTGCCCTGGATGAGGACTTGAGCGCCGGTCTTCTTGGACTCGCGCTCAAAGATACGGATGAATTTCTCGCCGATGATCTTGCGCTTCTGCTCGGGGTCGGTGACGCCGGCCAGAGCCTCGAAGTATTCATCGGAGGCGTGGACGACGGTGAGGTTCAGGCCCATGCGCAGGTACATGGCTTCGACCTCTTCGGACTCGCCCTTGCGCATGAAGCCGGTGTCGACGTAGATGGCGTGAAGCTTGTCGCCGACCGCCTCTTTGACGATGTGGGCGGCGACGGTCGAGTCGACACCGCCGCTGACGGCGATGACGGCGATCTTGTCACCAATGGCGTCCTTGGCTTTTTGGACGGCCTCGTTAACGAACTCTTCGGCGTCGAACAGCATCTCCATGGGCGTGGCGGCCGACAAAGGCGTCCGTGATAAGAGTTGAGGCGCGGTATTTCCGATGGGCCTCCGTCGTCAGCGCGTTGAAATCAGGGCGACCGCGCGCGGGACCTCGCCATCGATACCGGGGCCGCCCATCGTGACACGGTTGCCTGCCACCCGCAGCGCTTGGTAGATTTCGCGCTCCAGACGGAGGGCGTTGGCGCGGCCGACGACGGGCCATTCCGCAAGGACTGCCAGGGGAGACGCATCCTTCATGACCGCGGCCCCCCTGCCATCGATGTGGTCTTGGATTCGCCGGGACGAGTCCTTGGAATGGCCTACATAGAGTCGACCATCGTCGAGGCGCAGGAGATAGACGAAACATTGTTCGGTGCCGGTGGGGTCCCGCGCGATCAGGCGGTCGTCAAAGCTCGCCGCCTTCGGCGGCCCCTGGGCATACTGCGCGTACTGGCTCGGAGCCAGCAAGAAGATTCTGGACTTGCCAATGCAGAGCCTGGTCTCGCCCCCATCGTCGAGTCGGGGCGGCCACCTGCCGGGGGTGTCAAGCCTGGCACATGCTACGTCCCAGCAATCGCGACAGTAGTGGTATTCATTCCGACGCGTGCTCGAATCGCAACGCATGACCGTTCCGGCATCCCAGAAGAGTGCCTTACAGTGCCCTTCCGTTTCCCCTTCGCGTCCGGTCAGAATGTCCACACGGGCTAAAATGGCTGACGCGAAAAAAGGCTTCCTCAGGCTTCGACGGTGTTCTGGATGGACTTGTCGTCCACCAGGACCTTCTCGGCGGCTTCGGCGCGCTGGGTGGCGACCTGGGCACCGATCGTGGCGTCGGCGCCGCCGAGGATCTGGGCGGCGAGGAAGCCGGCGTTGTCGCCGCGGTCGACACCGACGGTGGCGACGGGGATGCCGGGGGGC
>JBFJNL010000015.1:0-25424 GCA_041618195.1 Thermoplasmatota archaeon
CAAAGCAGCAGGCGCTGTGGTATCAAGCAAGCGACCGGCTCCTTCATCCACTAACCCACGGCTCCGGTGGTATGCGCGTAGCGGTGGCTTGTCTCATCGCCCTCATGTTTTCAGGCTGCTTCGCCCACTGCGACTTGACGCCAACCGGGGCCGTTTGGCGTGATGAGGGCTTGTACGCGGCCATGACGGCGGCGGCCGCCCCACCGGAGGGCCTCGATGTCGGCATTCCGGACGTCGCGCTCCGCTATGCGCATTACCATTACGCCTCGCCGGACCGCGTCTACTATGCTCGCGGCGCGCTCAATGCCGACAGCTGGGACCCCGCGCAGCGGCAAGGCATCAGGGACGACGCGCGCGCATTCTTGCAGAATGCCACGGCGCTCGACGCAGACCAGATAGAGGCCCGCGTTGAGCGCTTCTTAGCCTCGCCGTTGGACGACGGCCCGGAATCCTACCGCTATGAAGACGGTCAATCCTACCGCATCGATGCGTACCGCGTCGACATCTCGGCCGACATGAACGCGACGCTGCTGTTGGCGGGCCTGGGATATGATGGTGAAGGTCGTGAAGACCCGACGGTGCCGGGGTGGAGCCTCGGCTTCGAGGTGGCCAAGAAGCGGTTGGCCTTGGACGACTACGAGCTCGTCGTTGATGCACACGGCCGGGCCGAGATGCAACACGCGTGGCCAGAACTCCACCCGGATGAGGCCGTGCAGGCCGATGTCCGACGCGTCCTCCATGAGGCGGGCCTGCCCGTGCCGCAGGAAATGGCAATCTACGGAACCGTTTGCTGAGCCCCCCAGACCAACCGTTATCCGTATCCTGCGACTAGAAGCGAGTGTGAAGGCGCTCCTCCTACTCTCTGGCGGCATCGACAGCCCAGTCGCGGGCCAGATGATGCTCGACCAAGGCGTCGAACTGGAAGCCCTTCACTGTTCCTTCGAACCCATCACCGATGACGCCTCCGTCATCAAGGTCAAGCAGCTCGCGCAGATCCTCGGGATCAAGACCGTCCACGTCGCCAAACTCGGCGATGCGCTCGGCAAGATCCCCGTCGACCGCGACGCGCACAAATTCTACTTCGTGCTCCAAAAGCGCATGTTCTACCGCCTCGCCAACCAAGTCGCCGAAGCGACCGGCTGCGACGTCATCGTCACCGGCGAGAACCTCGGCCAGGTCAGCAGCCAGACGCTGGAGAACCTCGCCACCCTCGAATCCGCTTCCAAGCTCCCCATCATCCGGCCGCTGCTGGGCCTCGACAAGATGGAGATCGTCGAGCACGCCAAACGCATGGGCACCTACGAGACCAGTCTTGGGCCGGAGCTGTGCGACCTGCTTGGCCCTGACCACCCGGCGACCCGCAGCGATCTGGCCAAGATCGTCGCCTTCGAGGACAAGCTCGAACTCATCGCGGCCTTGCCCTCCATCGAGGCCCAAGCCGTCGCATGAAGACCTGGCTCGCTGCCGGAGCCCTCGGCTTGGTGGCGGTGCCGTTGTGGTGGCTGCTCTCCGCACGCTTCTTCGAGGGCCATGCCCGCAGCCTACTCTGGGTCCACGCGCTGGTGCTCGCCCTGGTCCTCGGCGGCCTTTGGCTCCTCCTGCGCCCACCCACGCGCAGCACGTGGCCCCGCTACGCTCAACACTTCGGCGTCGCCGTCGTCGTGTTCTTGGCCGCCGCCGGCGGCTACTGGGCCATCCTGATCTCGCAGGAGGACCACTGCGGGCCGCAGACCAGCCTGTTCGCCCGCTGGGACGAACCCGGCGTCGCCAATGCCACGCTGGACGGCATCCCCGGCGCCACCGAAGTCGAGCACCCCGACTGGGCCCGGCAGTGGCTCATCGACGGCACCGACATCACCATCACCATCCGCCCCAGCGACGACGTGGCAGTGCGGTCGCACCTGGATGTTGGCTGGGCGTCGGTGTCGGGGCACGTCAATCGGACTCTCGGGCAAACCATGGCACTGACATATCAAAATCTGGACGTGCCTGCGGCGACGTCGGTCTGCTGACCACGATTTGAAGTAAGATGCCGGGTCCACTGGAAACCGTGTCTCAACTGGTGGCCGCGGTCGGTGTCTTCGTGACCATGCTCGCCATGATCAATCCCATCGCCAACGTGCCGTTCTTCTACGCGGTCACCAAGGACGAGACCCCCGCCGAACGGCGGGCCATCCTGGTGCGCGCGCTCATCGTCGCCGGCGTGGTGCTGGCCATCTTCGCCGTCGCCGGCCAGCTCATCTTCTACGCCTACGGCCTGACCCTGCCGGCCTTCCGCGTCGCCGGCGGCATCCTGCTCTTCAAGATCGGCTTCGACATGGTCAGCGGCGTCCCCATGAACGCCAAGCGCACGCAGGTCGAACGCCAGGAAGCCATCGATCACGATGACATCGCCGTCGTGCCGCTAGCCATCCCCATCCACGCCGGCCCAGGCGCGATGACGGCGGTGCTGCTCATTGCCGCAGAAGCCACCAATGTCTGGGACTGGGGCGTGCTGCTGGGCAGCGTCGGACTCATCCTATTGCTGAGTTTCGTCATCCTCAACAGCGCGCCGGCCCTGATGAAGCGCATGGGGCGCAGTGGCCCCATCGCCATGAGCCGCGTGCTTGGGCTGGTCATCACCGGCGTCGGTGTGCGCCTCGTCGAAGTCGGCATCAAAGAGATGCTCTAGGGGCGACGAAGCCACAACGCCACGCTGAGTCCCGCCACGACGGCGATGAGGCTGAGGCCGGGACTATCGTTGCCCGGATTCGATGCCGGCGCAGGAGGATCGGTCGACGACGCGGTCGGCGTCGCAATAGGTGATTGGCCCTTGGGCACGCGCTCAATCTGCGGCGACACGGCCTCCGGGTTCGCGCTCCACCACGGCAAGTACAGGAAGCTCGGGGTCAGCACGCCGTCGTATTTCACGGCCATCGCAGCACCCAACGGCGGCATGCCGTCGGCCCCGGTCAAGCCCAACCCGATCTTGATCTGGCTGCCCGCGGGCACCTCGACATCGACGACGCCGAGATCGACGAGCGTCGGAGGTTGCAAGACGAGTGGCAGGACAGTGCCCAGCGCATGGTACACCGCGCCCTCGGGGTCACTGGGGTCCGGCGGCACCAGCGACGCCGGGTCCGGGGCGGCGCTAGGGTCGACGTTGACGACCACCATGGCTTCCGCGATGGCCTGGTCATCGAGCCACAGGGTGACGCGCAGCCGGGCATCCTTGGCGATGGCCGCGTCCGGCCAGATGCCGGCAAAGACGTGGCCGCGCAGATGGGTGCCGGGCGGCTCCTCCACGTCGACGAAGACGGCCGACGGGCCGGCCAGTTCGATCAGCACCGGGCGGGCCTTTGATTCGTTGCTGTCCGGCCAATCCTGCGTCAGGATGCCGTCACCGACGGGGCCAGAGGCGCCATCCGCCAAGAACACCAGCGAAGGCGTCGACCCGGCGGCCGCCAAAGGCGCCGCGAACAGGGCGACACACAGGACAATCAAGGGTTTGCTCGGAGACACCATTCCTCAATGGCCGCGAATTCCTATATGAATCCCGGGTCGCCGGGATGGCTACCCCGGACCCCGTGGCGGCCAACCCCTTTTTGGCCTGCTTGGCTTGCCCGTATCGTGACCCAGATGCAGGCCGCCACGACCAAGCGCGTGTACGCCTTTGAAGAAGGCACCGCAGACATGAAGGCCGTCCTTGGAGGCAAGGGGGCCAACCTGGCTGAAATGAGCCGCATCGGGCTACCCGTGCCGTCCGGATTCACCGTCACCGCACAGGAGTGCATCCGTTACCAGGGCCTCGGCAAGATCGACGACGACCTCCGGGCGGACGTCATGACGGCCATGAAGGTCCTCGAGGAGAAGGCCGGGCGCAAGTTCGGCAGCGAGACCGACCCCTTGCTGGTCTCCGTGCGCTCCGGTGCCGCCATCAGCATGCCGGGCATGATGGACACGGTGCTGAACCTGGGCCTCAACGACAAGACGGTCGAGGGCATGGCCGCCGCCACCGGCGACCGCCGCTTCGCTTTCGACTGCTACCGCCGCTTCCTGACCATGTACGGCGACGTCGTCATGGGCATGACGCACAAGGAGTTCGACAACGCCTACCAAGCGTGCAAGAAGCGCCACGGCGAGGACCGCGGCCAGAACCTCAGCCCCGAGGCCATGGTCGAACTGTGCGACGAATACAAGGCGATGATCAAGAAGGGCACCGGCCGGGACTTCCCCCAAGACCCCGCCGAACAACTCCTCGGTGCCATCGAGGCCGTGTTCGGCTCGTGGAGCAACAAGCGCGCCAAGACCTACCGCGACCTCAACAAGATCCCCCACAACATGGGCACCGCCGTCAACGTCCAGATGATGGTGTTCGGCAACATGGGTGACGACTGCGCCACCGGCGTCGCCTTCACCCGCGACCCAGCCACCGGCGAGAACGTGTTCTACGGCGAATTCCTCCAGAACGCCCAAGGTGAAGACGTGGTCGCCGGCATCCGAACCCCGCACCCCGTCCTCGAGATGCGCGAGTTCCTTCCGGAGGCCTACGACCAATTGGCGAGCATCGCCAAGACACTCGAAGGCCACTTCCATGACATGCAGGACCTGGAGTTCACGGTCATGTCCGGCAAGCTGTACATGCTGCAGACCCGCACCGGCAAGCGCACCGGCATGGCGGCCGTCAAGATCGCCCTTGACATGCTCGACGAAGGCCTCATCAGCGAGAAGGACGCCGTCATGCGCGTCCTGCCCGACCAACTCAACCAACTCCTGCGCCCCGTCTTCGACCCCAAGGAAAAGCACGGTGCCATGGCGAAAGGCAAGATGATCGCCAAGGGCCTCAACGCAGGCCCCGGCGCCGCCAGTGGCCGCGTCGTCTTCACCCCCGATGACGCCGTCGCTTGGCACAAGCGCGGCGAACAGGTCATCCTAGTGCGCGACGAGACCAGCCCCGAAGACATCCACGGCATGCACGCCAGCGAGGGCTTCCTCACCGCCCGCGGCGGCATGACCAGCCACGCCGCCCTCGTCGCCCGCCAGATGGGCAAGGTCTGCGTCGCCGGCTGCAACACGCTCCGCATCGACGCCAAGGCCAAGGCCTTCGGTGTCGGCCGCACGGTCGTCCACGAAGGTGACTGGCTCAGCCTTGACGGCTTCACCGGCGAAGTCATCGTCGGCAAACTCACCACGCTCCCCAGCGAGGTCATCCAGGTCCTGGTCGACAAGAACACCGACCCCAAGGATGCCCCGTTCTACCAGATGTTCGACCGCCTGCTGGGCCTGGCGGACAAGTTCCGCCGCATGCGCGTGCGCGCCAACGCCGACCAACCCGATCAAGCCGAAGCCAGCATCGCCCTCGGCGCCGAGGGCATCGGCCTATGCCGCACCGAACACATGTTCTTCGGGCCCGGCAAGATCGAGCACATGCGTGAGATGATCCTCGCCAAGAACGAGGACTACCGCCGCAAGGCCCTCGATCGATTGTTGCCCATCCAGCGCGAGGACTTCGAAGGTCTGTTCCGCGCCATGGGTGACCGGCCTGTCACGGTGCGCCTGCTCGACCCGCCGCTGCACGAGTTCCTGCCCCACGAGGAGAAGGAGCAACGGCACCTCGCACTCATCATGGGCCTCGATCTGGAGCGCCTGCGCAACCGCATCGATGCGCTGCGTGAAGCCAACCCCATGCTCGGTCACCGCGGCTGCCGCCTCGGCATCGTCTACCCCGAGATCACCGAGATGCAGGTCCGCGCCATCCTGGAAGCGGCGTGCATCGTCAAGAAAGACGGCGTCAAGGTGCACCCGGAGATCATGATCCCCATCGTCGGCTTCGCCGCCGAATTCGACCACCAGGAAGCCCTCGTGCGCAGCATCGCGGCCGAGGTCTTCGAGGAACAAGGCATCGAGGTCGACTACCTCGTCGGCACCATGATCGAACTGCCCCGTGCGGCCCTCACCGCCGACGAGATCGCCATCAAGGCGGAGTTCTTCAGCTTCGGGACCAACGACCTGACCCAGACGACGCTCGGGGTCAGCCGCGACGACGCCGGCGTCTTCCTGAGCCACTACCAGGACCACGGCCTCATCCCGCACGATCCGTTCCAGACCATCGACTTCTCCGGCGTCGGCCAACTCGTCAAGATCGGCACCGAGAAAGGCCGCCAGACGCGCCCGGAACTGAAGGTCGGCATCTGTGGTGAACACGGCGGCGACCCGGACAGCGTGGAATTCTGCCACCGTGCCGGACTCGACTATGTCAGTTGCAGCCCGTACCGGCTGCCCATCGCTCGCCTGGCCGCTGCCCGCGCCGCGATCCAGGAAAAGTGATCCCCGTGACGGCTCGGTCGGCGATGTCCAGTGAACTTGTGCTCCTGCGGGAACGCCCGTGAACCTCGCAGACGTCCGCCGACTCGCCGTCACTGCTGTCATCGCGACCAGCGCCGCCCTGGCGTTCCTGATGTGGCTCGCACTCGAGGCACTGGAGGTCACGGAGAGCCGATTGACCACCCGTGCCCTCGACCTGTGGTCTCTGTCGACATGGCTGTGGATCGCCCTCGGCCTGTTCTTCTTCGTGCTCGTCATCATCGTCGGCGTCTTGTTCTTGCTGCGGGAGGCACCGCAAGGCTACGCGAGGGGCATCATGCGGCAAGTCCAGTGCCAACGCTGCAAGGCGGTCTTCGACATCCATGATACCGGGCACCGGCCCATCACGCACATCTGCCCGAACTGCCAGGGCCTGGGCATCTATGATGGCACAGCACCGCCGGTGGGCGTCGCTCCCAAGCCGGAGCCGGCCAAGAAGATCATCGCGCTGGGACTCGCCTGCGAGACCTGCGATTTCCACTTCGACGTCACCGACACCGGGGCGCGTCCGCTGCGGGTCAAATGCCCCAAGTGCAACGCTAAGGGTCAGGTGCTTTGATCCGCTTTCTTCAGCAACGCCAGTAGCCCGAGCACCGGGTCGCGGAACCGCGTCGTGCGGTTGACCGCCCAATGGTTGGCGATGTATTGCTCCAGGAACGCCACCACGTGGTCCAGGCCGATGTTCAGGTGCGGCACCCCGCGCTCCGAGGGCCGCGACGCGAACGCCACGAGGCGGATGCGTCCGGCGGCGGTCGTCGCTTCACCGGTGGCATGTAGTTGATTGGCGGCAGCGCCCAGTGCGCTGCGATCGCAGATACCGAAGCGGCGCATGGCTTCGAACAACACCGACTTGCGCCACATGGCCGGGTTCAGTTCGCCCGCACCCGCCTTGACCTCGCCGATGATGAACTCGCCGCGACCCGGTTGGAAATCCAGCAAGGCATCGACGTCCATCTTCAGGCCTGTCGGCAGCCGCGGGCGCGGCAGCACCCGCCCCGCGTGGGGCATGCGCACCGCCAAGATGTCCAGGTCGGTCACCTCCCGGATGGTGTTGCCCTGACGCTCCAAGATGGGGTACTCCTTGACCGTGAAGAACCCGTTCACCTGCAGGTAGGCATCGACCAGGCTGAGGGCGTGGTCCATGGGGCCATTTCTGCCTGGGCTGTGCTAAGTGCCTGTCGCCGTCGGCCTATGGGCCCTCACGGTAGATGCTGGGGTCTGGCGGCCCCGCGACCTCGAGGATGCCGAATGCCCCCTTGTGGAGGCGGTTGAGGCTGTGGTCCACGAGGAAGAACTGCCCTGGGACCTCCACTTTGAACTCCACCATGGTGGCCCCGCCCGCGGGGACGAGCGTTGTCTGGACGCTTTCGAGGGGCGGACTGTCCGTGGAGGCCTCGGAGTAGACGCGGTCGAAGATCTCGCCGATGACGTGGAATGAGGAGACCAGGTTGGGACCACCGTTGCCGAAGAAGATGCGGACGGTATCGTTGACGTCGGCATGCAGCATGCGGTCGGTGAGGCTGCCGACGCGGCCATTGAACACGACGAACGTGGGGTTCTCGTCATCCGCCGAGGCCACGTCATGGGGATGGTGGCCGGCGTCCTTGGCACCAAAGGGTGTGTAGAAGTCTCCTTGGACGACGTAGAACTCCTTGTCGACGGGCGGCAGACCGCCTCGGGGTTCGACGAGGATGAGCCCGTACATGCCGTGGCCGACGTGCAGTGCCGGGTCCTGGAAGGCGCAGTGATAGATGTAGAGGCCGGCGTTGAGGGCCTTGAACGTGAAGGTTGCCGTCTCGCCCGGGTCTGCGTCGGTCAAGGCGGCACCGCCCCCGGGGCCTGTGACGGCGTGCAGGTCGATGTTGTGCCCGGTGCTGCTGGTGGGCAGGTTGTGCAATCGAAGGGTGACCTCGTCGCCTTGCACGACGCGCAGCATGGGGCCCGGCACGGTGCCGTTGAACGTCCAATAGGTGAACGTGGTGCCGTCGGTCATCGCGGCGACGACCTCCTCGGCGCTCAGCTCAAGCGTCACTTGCCCAGCGGCGCGTTGCAGCGGCGCCGGGACGTCGGCCGGGTCGCGGCCGATCTCTTGGACGTTCACCGGCAAGGCGGGGCCCGGCTTGGGGGCGCCGTCTTCGCGGACCGCTTGCTCGGACACGATGATGGTACCGATCATGCCCTGCCATGCGCCGTTCGTGAAGACCGCGTGGGGCAAGCAGTAGTAGTCGTAGGTGCCGGCTTTGTTGAAGGTGTGGCTCCACGATTCGCCTTCCTGGAGCCAGTCGGTCGGGGCATCGCCGCTCCCCGGAGTTGCCCATTTGCTGGTGTCGGTGGGGCTGACCGTGTGGCCGAAGGGGTCGAGGTTCTTCCAGATCACCGTGGAACCGACCGGGATGGTGATGCTCGCCGGTGCGTACGTCACCGACACCATGTCGATGGTGACGGTCACGGGTTCACTCACGGCGCCAGCGGGTCCTGGCTCAGGTTGTCCCGTCCACAGCGCGGCGGAGACGGCGACGCCGAGAAGCGTGACGAAGATACAGACACCGATGGCCGGGCCAGCGTTGGTCATACACCATGATACCGGCGTCCACGGGATAATGCGTGCTGATATTTTTCAGCGATGAGAATCGCAAACATCCGCCCGAAAAGTGGCCGGGTCCACCAGATCGAGCCCCAATGGCCGTGCCAGTGCTGTGCGCGCGCTCACTCGAGCGTGGCGTGGCGTTCGCGCATTTTGAGCTCGCTTTCGCCGAGGCGGTCCATAAGCATCGCCACGATGGCATCGCACAGGAGCCACGCGGAGGTCTCGAACAGAGTCCCAAGGGGTGCGAACTTGGCCCGCTCACCGTTGCCCGGCGGGTGGCGCAAGGGGATCACGACGTGGGCGAGGCGCGCCACTTCGGATTCCTCGTGCGCCGTGACCGCGACGACCCGAGCACCTTGGCGACGACCCAACTCGGCGGTCATGACGACCGGGTACGTCGTACCACTGCCGGAGATGCAGATGACGACGTCGTCCTTCTGCACCGGGGCGGTGATGGTCTCGCCGATGACGTACGTCGAGTATCCCAAGTGCATCAAGCGCACGGCGAACGCCTTGGCGACGTTGCCGCTGCGACCGCGGCCGTAGGTGAAGATGCGCTGTGCCGGCTGCATGATGTCCAGCAGACGCTTGATCGTCTCATCCGGCACCTCCAGCGCTGCCGCTGTGGCATCCTGGATGTACTCGAGGGGTTCGCGCAGCTTCATGGCAGGCGGCCCCGCTGGAGCTTAGTCCTCCTTGGCTCGCAAGAGCGGCACGCCGTTCTTGTTGTAAGCGACGGCCTTGTCGTCGGGGACCTTGAAGACGAGACTGAAGCCTTCCTTCTTCTCCTTCATGAAGTAGAAGCGGCCCTCCTTCTTGTACAACTTGTACTCGTCGACGACGACCTGTCGGCGTCCCGTCTCGTCGGTCTGTGTGACCTTCGGGGTGCGGAACTGCGGCGGGTCGCGGAGCATGGGGACGCCTTGGGCGTTCTCCTCGACGACCTTGCCTTCGGGGACCTTGAAGACGGTGCTGTAGCCCTCCTTCTTGGCCTTCATGAACTGGAAGCGGTTGCCCTTCTTGTACAGCTTGTAGTCGCCGTACTGGACCTGGCGGCGGCCGGAATCGTCGCTCTGGACGATGTCGACCTTGGCCATGAATTCGGCGGCCGCGGCGAGGCGGGCCTCTTCGAGGTCCTTGGCCTTCTGCTTGGCCTTCTCCGCGTCCTCCTTCTTCTTGCGGGCGTCGTCCTCGGCCTTCTGCTTGGCGTCGGCGGCGTCCTTGATGGCCTTCTCTTCCGCGTCCTTGACGCGCTTGATCTCGGCCTCCTTGTCCTTGACCTCCTTCTCTTGGGCTTCGCGCAGTTCGCGGGCGATGCGGGCATCGCGGCGCTCCTTGACACGGTCGAAGACGATGTTCATGTACATCGCATCGTGCTCCATGATCGGGCTGGTGGAGATGATGGTGGCGCTGATGTTGTTCTCGAGCAGCACCTCACAGAGGGGCTCGAACTTCAGGTCGCCTTTCTTGATGGGCAGGCGGTAACGGGCGTTGCCGTTCTCGTAGTGGATGCCCGTGAAGTGGACCAGGTAGTGATCCAGGTTGAGGCTGGCCAGGCGGTCGAAGACGGCCTGGAAATCCTCCGGGTTCTGCAGGATACCGTTGCCGCGGGCGTGCAAGTGAGCGAAGTCCACGACGGGGACGACGCCCTTCACGCGGGCACAGACTTCCATGACCTCGTCGAGGCTGCCGAACACGTTGCGCTTGCCCATGATCTCGATACCGAGACGAGGGGTCCAGCCTTCGCGCACGAAGACATTGCGGATGGCGCGCAGGTTCTCGACGACGCGCTTGACGGTCTCTTCCTTGGAGAGATCCCCGTAGAATCCCGGGTGGAAGACAACGGTCTGGGCGCCCATCTCGTGCCCCAGTTTCCCGGTGGCCAAGATCTTCTGGACGCTCATGGCGACATTGCGCTCGTCGCCGGCGAGATTGATGTAATACGGGGCCTTGACATGAAGCTCGACGCCCGATTCCTCGGCCGTCTGGCGCACGGTGCGCGCCTCTTCTTCCGTCATTCGGATACCCCTGACGAACTGGACTTCCATAGCGTCCAGCTCAAGGTTGCGCGTGTAGATGATGCCGTCACGCACGGTACGGCCCTTACAAGAGAGCGGAATTCCCGCTGGCCCAAACTGGATCATGATAGCCCCGAGGAAGCCGTCGATGAGGGCCCTGGTTATAAGCGGAACCACCCGACCTCAGAAAGAGGAACAAGCCAAACGTATTGAAGGCGGCCAGATTTGGATGATTGCTTATGAGTGTGCGTGCCGACCCCCTGAGGAATACGCTGGACCACCTCGCCCTGGACCCCAGTGCCAAAGACGACCGCAAATACCTGGTCTCGATGCTTCGCCGCCTCGGCTACTCCGATGCGGAGATCAAGGAGGCATTGGGCATGTCGGGTGAAGGCTCCCGCGTCATCGAACTCGAATACCGCAAGGGCCGCGTCAGCGGTGCCGGCGCGTTCAGTGTCGTCGACGAGGGTGATGAGCAGGTCGGATTCACGGTCGCCAGCGGCGACGCTCCCGCCACTTTCACGCAGCGCCCCCGCGGGGCTGCCTCCGTAGAATTCGCCGAGACCGCCCTGGACCCCGCCGTCAAGCACGGCTGGATTCCCCTCGATGGCGACCGCTCTGAGCACGGCGTCGACATCGACAACCCGTGGCAGACGGACGAATCCGAATGGACCACCGAGGAAGAGCCGGACGCCGACGCCTGGGTCGACGCCCCCGCCGTGGCCGAGGAAGAGGCCCCTGTGGAATTCGTTGAGCGCACCCAAGGCGAGGCCGCTGCCTGGCCCGAACAGAACGCGCCCGAAGCCGAGACCCTCGAAGCCCCGGAGACCCTTGAGGTCGACGAGCCTGAGACCTGGGAAGCCGCCGAGGCGGAAGTGGCCTGGCCCGAACAGGGCGACGCCACCGAACCCGACACCGAAGCCGCCTGGATGCCTGAGGCCGACGACGCCAGCGAATGGGTCGACGAGTCGGCCAGCGAGGCCACCGAATGGACGGCCAGCCCCGACTACCAGGTCACGGACGCGCCGGGGGACGCTTGGCAGGCCACCGAACCGGTCGAAGAAGACTGGGCTCCGGAAGCCGAAGAGATCAGTGCCGCCGAGCACGCCGTCGACGACATGGAGGCCTTCACCTTCGGTGAGTTCCGCCTGTACACGCGCATGGTCGAGCTCAGCACCGGCCGCCAACAACGCATCTACTTCTTCGCCAAGAGCGAGCCCAAGAGCGGCGCCCCCTGCGCCCTGCCCGAAGGCTACGTCGTCGAAGAGAACCTCACCACGGGTCTGCCGTTCCTGCGCCGCGACGCCGCCGTCCGCGACGAGGCGAAGGCTGCACCTGCAGCTGCGGCACCCAAGCCGACCGCCGAAGCCACGCCTCAGCACTGCCTGGGCATCACCAAGGCCGGCAACCAATGCAAGAAGTCGCCCCTCGAAGGCAGCACCTACTGCAACATCCACAAAGGCCGCGCCTGACCAGAAGGGCCTAAGGTCCAAAGGTTAGTCGCAGCCCATGGCAGAGACCGGCGTCAAGGACATCCTACGGGAGTCCTTGCCGCTGCTGCTCGCAATGGTGATCATTGAGGTCATCGCCGGCTCGTTCTTCGGCCGAATGGAAGAGAACCTCGAACGACTGCCCGGGCTGTTGGCGCTCGTTCCCGCGGTGCTTGCCATGCGCGGCAACATCAGCACCAGCATGGGCAGCCGCCTGGGCACCCAGGCACGCTTCGGTATCCTCCCTCCTGACCGGTGGTTCTCCCCGATCCTCTGGCACAGCCTCGGTGCCAGCATGGTCCTGGGCCTCATTCTGAGCGCCGGTGCCGCCGTCGTCGCTCACCTGGTCACCCTTAGCCTGGGCTTGCCTTCCGCGGGCATCCCGTTGCTGGCCGCCATCGCCATCAGCGCCGGGCTCCTCAGTGGCGTCATCATGGCCGGCGTCGCCGTGGTCACCATGCGCATCGCGTTCCGCCGCGGCCTCGACCTGGACAACGTCGCCGGCCCGGTGCTGATGACGATGAGTGACCTGTTCACCCTGCTGAGCCTGTTCGTCGCCGCGAAGGTCTTTGGAGGTCTTGCATGAGGGCCCGGGGTGTGCCGCTGCGCGCCGACTGGCGCACCATCACCAAGCAGAGCCTGCCCGTCCTGACCGGCGCGCTCTTCATCGGCATCCTCGCCGGTCAGATTCTCGTCCGCTTCCAAGACCGCTTGCTGGAACTGCCCATCCTGCTGGCACTCATCCCCGCCGTCAACGGCATCGGCGGCAACGTGGGCAGCATCCTAGGCAGCCGCGTCGCCAGTGGACTGCACATCGGCGGCCTGTGGAGCAACAGCGCCAAAGGGTTCCGCCGGGACGTCACCGCCAGCCTCATCCTCACCGTCATCGCTTTCACTTTCCTCGGGGTCGTCGCCTACGTCGCGGCCCCGTTGCTGGGAGCCGCCTCGCCCGTGCGGTTCCTTGACCTGGTCCTGACCACGCTCGTCGCCGGCATCGCCATCATGCTCGTCATGATCGTGCTGGTGATCTTTGTCGGCATGCTCAGCCATCGCTATGGCTGGGATCCTGACAACGTCGTGGTCCCGGTACTCACCTCCGTAGGTGACGCCGTGGGCATCGTCTTCCTTCTGCTCGCAGCGGAGGGGCTCGCCTTATGAAATTCTGGAAAAAACGCCGCATGGATGCCTACGAAGAGGTCGAATACGAGCCGGTCACCGTGCTCGAGATCCTCACCGAGATGAAGGACCTGAGCGAGCTCATGACGAGCCTCGCATACAGCGCCTTGGTCTTGGCTTCCGACCCGATCAGCGAAGAGGTCGCCTTGCTCGAACAGCGCATGGACTGGCTCAAGTATCAACTCCGGTTGATCTCCGCGATGAGCGTCCGCAACAAGGACGAAGCGCAACAGGTCGCCGGCATTCTACAGATCGCGGACGCCAGCGAGCACATCGCCAACGCGGCCGCACAGATGGTCGAGATCCTCGACGCCAACCTCGAAGCCAAGGCGTTCATCGGAAAGGTCCTCGATGAGGCGGACGACCGCGTCGGCACGCTCAGCGTGCCCGCCGACAGCCGCGTCGTCGGCCAGACCCTCGGCGCGCTCGAACTCGAGACCCAGACCGGCGTGCGCGTCATCGCCCTGCGCCGCGGCAAGCGCTGGATATACGACCCCAACCACAACGTCGAGATCCAGGCCGGCGACAGCCTGGTCGTGCGCGGCCAACGAGAAGGCGCTGAGCACTTCAAGCGCTTCATGGCGGGACAGGAGGACGAACTATGAGCGCCGACACGCCAGAGGGACTTCTGCTCGAGATGAAGGACACCAGCGAACTGATGGTGGACCTTGCCTACAGCAGCGTCTTCTACGACAGCAACAAGCTCGCTGAAGCGGTCGCCGAGCTGGAAAGCGAGATGGGTGACCATCTCATCAAACTCCAACGCATGGTCCTGGAACGCGTACGTTCCAATGATCTTGACATCGACAGCGCCATCATCGCATTGCGCGTGGCTCAGGCCGCTGAGGTCATCGCCAACAGCGCCCTCGAGATCGCCGACGTCGTCCTGCGCGATGTCGAACTGCACCCGGTCCTGGCCGAGAGCATCCGTGACTCGGACAGCAGCATCACCAAGGTCGTCGTCCATGAACAAAGCCCGTTCGTCGGCCCTCGGCTGCGTGAGGTCGAGCTGGAGACCGAGACCGGCATGCGAATCCTCGCCGTCCGCCGCGGCAGCCGCTGGCACAGCAAAGTGCGCGGCAGCTTCCGGCTCAAGGGCGGCGACCTGGTCATCGCCATGGGCCCCGACGAGGCGGTCCCCGAGTTCCTCATCCGCTGCGATCCGGTCACGGAACCGGAAGAACTCGAGGAGCAGGCCGAAGAAGACGAAGACGTGGAATAAGCCGCCACCTGCGCCGCGCCCTCTATGAAGGGTCTGGGGCTGGCCGGCTCGTGAAGGTCCAGACCCTCGAGGACGGCATCGCCAGCAATGCGTTCGCCGGCAAACGTGTCCTTGTCCGCGTTGACTTCAACGTCCCACTGCAAGACGGCGTCGTCAGCGACGACCTGCGCATCCGCGCCGCCCTGCCCACCATCACGGCGTTGCAGGCCACGGGCGCCAAGGTCATCCTGTGCAGTCACCTGGGCCGCCCCAAGGGCAAGCGCGTCGCTGATGCCAGCCTGCGAACGGTGTCCCGCCATCTGGCCACGCTGCTTGAAGGCCCGGTAGGCTTCGCCAGCGACTGCGTCGGCCCCGTCGCAGAGGCCGCCGTCGCCAAACTCGACGTCGGTGGCGTCCTGCTGTTGGAGAACCTGCGCTTCCACGCCGGCGAGACCGCCAATGATGCGGCGTTCGTCGAGCAACTGGCCAGCCTCGCCGACGTCTACGTCAACGACGCCTTCGGCACCGCTCATCGCGCCCACGCTTCCACCACCGGCGTCGCCACCATCTTGCCTGCCTACGCCGGCACCCTCATCGTCCAAGAGCTCAAGGCTCTCGGCGAGGCCCTCGACGAACCCCGCCGCCCGTTCACCGCCATCCTGGGCGGCGCCAAGGTCAGCGACAAGATCGACGTCATCGATGCCTTGCTGGGCAAGGCCGACCGCATCATCATCGGCGGCGGCATGGCGTTCACCTTCCTCAAGGCCCAGGGCCACGACGTGGGCAAGAGCCTCGTCGAAGAAGACCGCCTGGACTACGCCCGCACCATGCTGGCCAAGGCCGCCGACAAGGGTGTCGAAGTGCTGCTGCCCACGGACGTAGAAGAAGCCGATTCGTTCGACGCCAAGTCCGAGCACCGCGCCGTCCGCGTCGGCTACCAGAAATCCACCTGGATGGGGCTGGACATCGGCCCCGACACCATCCATACATTCACCAAGGCCATCGCAGACAGCGGCACGGTCCTGTGGAACGGCCCCATGGGCGTCTTCGAGTGGGACGCGTTCCAGTTCGGCACCCGGGCCGTCGCCCAGGCCCTCTTGGACTGCGGCGGCACCACCATCGTCGGCGGCGGCGACTCGGCGGCAGCGGCCCGCAAGTTCGGCATCGCCGACCACGTCACCCACGTCAGCACCGGCGGCGGCGCGAGCCTGGAATTCCTTGAAGGCAAGCAGCTTCCCGGCATCGTCGCCCTGCAACAGGCGGTGGCCTGATGGACCACACCATCATGCGCAAATGGCTCGAAGAGGACGGCGTCCAGATCAGCGACGTCGAGGCCCCAGTCGGCTATGCTTTCGTCGACCGCATCACCATCGGCGGCGTCAGCATGCTGCTGGCGGGCAAGGGCGGCGCACCATCCTGGCGACTCGAGACGCGCTTCGAGGTCCAGTTCGGCGACCACAAGCTCGACGAGAACGGCCGCGGCAAACTCAAGCTCCACCTGCGCGGCGTGTTCCAACGCCGCAACGCAGACTACGACATCGAAGACACCGAGGACGGCGTCAGTGTCTCCTTGACGCGCTACCTGTACCCGGAAGCCCTCGATCGTCAACGCTTCATGGATGAGTTGCGCGCCATGCAGCACGGCGGCCTGTTGGTCAGCGGTGAAGTGGACCGCTACGTGGTCGGCCTGGTCTAAGCTGGTCTAAGCCTTCATCACGCTGGCCACGAACATGAAGATCGCGACGATGGCCCCGAGCGTGGCCGCCAGCACGGCGATGATGCTCTGACTGACGAGGCGCGAATCGAAGATGGGTTCGACGCCGGGCACGATGGGCCAGGTGAGCGCCATGAAGACGCCGGCGAACAGCACGGCGACCAGTGAGATGAGGATCCCGATGCCGCGGCTGCGGCCCTGCCCAAAGCGGGCGCCGAAGAGACCGGCCACGAACAGCGTGAAGGCAAAGCTCAGCAACGCGGTGGCGGCAAAAACCGTGTCCAGCGCCATCTTAGAACTTGGTACCGGTCAGGGTCTTGGTGTCGACGACCCCTTCGATGGAACGGATCTTGTTGACTATGACATGACCCAGCGTGTCGAAATCGGCGGCCTCCAGCTTGGCGATGAGATCGTACTCACCGAAGAGCGGGTGGAGCTCCACAATCTCGGACACCTTCAGGAGCGTGTTGTACACGTCATGCTCCTTCTGGGGGGCGGCACTGATGAGGACGAAGCCGACAGCCATGGAAATCCCGTATGGTCTGGATGGGCTGTCGTTGGGGATAAGGGTTCCTTTCAGACAGATGGATGATTTTCCCGCCGGGGCCCCGGGCCGATTGTCCCACGCCGCGGTAGGGCCGCCCGGGGCGGCGTCGCAGAGGCCCCTGGAGAACACCTGCGGCGTGGCCCGGGTGCGCCTGCGCTCGGCCCGCTTCTTTCCGGGTTATATGCGGCCACGGGGTGCCAGACCTGGATGGGAGAAGAGCCGGCACCGGGTCTGGTACCTCTGGTGCAGAGCGTGCATGAGCGGCTGCTGGGCCTGGCGGCGCGACCGGCACCGCACGTGGCGTTCTACCCGTACGCCTCCACCAAATCGACCATCCGCAAACGCGACGGTCGGATGTTCCTGCGACTCAGCCACCACCTCCGCGACGCACCCGACGGCGTCCTGCGCGGTGTCAGTGGCATTCTCATGTGCCGCTTGCTGGGCATCTCCGAAACAAAGCTTGACGCCCAGGACTGTGCCGACTACCACCAGCACCTGGACGCCGACAAGGTGAGGGCCCGGCGCGTCGACAGCCGACGTGCCACGGGACGCAAACACATCGATCCGATCGGTACCCACCGCAGCCTGCTCGAATCGTTCATGCGCGTGGTGTTGGACCTTGACATCCGCTTGCCCAGCGCCCCGGTGCTGAGTTGGACCAAGACCGAGAGCCGTCGCCGCTTTGGGCACCACGACAGCGACCACAACGCCATCGTCATCAGCCAAGTGCTCGACGATGAGCATGTCCCGGAGTTCGTGCTTGACTACGTGGTCTATCACGAACTGTTGCACATCGTCATGCCGCCCCGCATGGGAAGCGGAGGAAAGCGCATCATCCACCCCAAGGAGTTCAAGGCGGCCGAGCGCCGTTTCCCACAATGGCGCGAGGCCGAAGCATGGCTCACCGAGCTGGCCAGCGGGCGCCAGGCCAAGCGCATCGTCGTCAAGGTCCGCTAATACTGGATGCTCTCGACGGCGCCAAGCTCGCTGTAACCGTGTGGTCCGGGGTCTTTCGTGCCGGCTTGGACATGGAAGTTGCGGTGGGTGTCGAAGTTGCTGACGCGCACCACGGCCTCGCAGTAATCACAGGCACCGTACATGGCCATGGGCATGACTGGTGTCGTGGCTAGCTTGAACTCCATGGCCGGGCCCAATGAGGCCCGCGCCCTATCAGGCGCGCTTGGGCCGGTAGCCTTTGTGCGCCGTGCAGTACTTGCTGCCCGGCCGTGGCAGGTTCTTGCACGGCTTGCCCGCGTCCGTGACGGCCGCGCACTTCGACTTGCCGCCCATGACGGCGATGGCGGCGGGTCGGTTGCGGATGGCGCCCTTGCCGCCACTGGTCTTGGAGGCGCGCTTGCGGACGTCCTTCATCGCCCGGGCCTTCTTGAGATTGTCAAGGATCGTGCGCGCTCGGCCCTTGGGTCGGTACGCTGCGTGGCTGGCACAGTACTTGCTGGTGGCGCGGGAATGCGAGCCGCACTTCGTGCCGTCTTCCTTGAGCGCCGCGCATTGGACCATGCCGTGACATCGCACACCGGTCATAAATCTCGTCCGGCCGGCAGCCGTCGCGCGCGACGTGACCCAACGCCCTAAGAGCCGGCACCGTGTCGACGCCTTTGTGTACGACGCGCTGAAGGGTGCACTGTTCAAGCTGGACCCCGAAACGGCCCATCACACGGCCATGCGCTTCCTGCGCCTCGCACACCGCCACCCCGCCGCGCGCCGCCTCGTGCAGGCCCCCGCGGCCGACCCGCGCCTCGCCACCCGCGTCTTCGGTCTTGACTTCGCCAACCCCCTCGGCATGGCCGCCGGCTTCGACAAGGAAGCCGAGGCCTACAACGCATTGATCGCCATGGGCTTCGGGCACGTGGAGATCGGCACCGTCACCCCCAAGCCGCAGCCGGGCAACCCCAAGCCCCGGATCAAGCGCTTCCCCGACCAGCAGGCATTGGTCAACTCCATGGGCTTCCCCGGCCCAGGCTGGGAAGCCATCCAGGCCCGCATCGATGCCCATCCGGCCATCGGCCCCATCGGCATCAACATCGGCCCGAACAAGGACACGCCCCGCGACGAGAGCCTGCGGCGCCTCACCGACATGGCCCGCGACGCCCCCGGCGACTACGTGGCCCTCAACATCAGCAGCCCCAACACGCCGGGCTTGCGCGACCTGCAGGACCCCAAGGCCATCGGTTCGTTCATCGGTCGCTTGCACGAAGCGATGGACGACGGCGTCACCGGGCGCCCACTGCTCCTGAAACTACACCCCGATGGTGCCGACGACGAGCTGCTCGCCGTGGCCCGCGCCGCGATCGACGCCGGTGCGGCAGGCATCATCGCCGTCAACACCACCCGTGCCCGCCCAGAAGGCATCGCAGACATCCCGGGCGGCCTCAGCGGTGCGCCCCTGCGTCAACGCGCCGTCACAGCAGTCGGCCACCTCGCCAGCGGCCTCGACACCCCCGTCATCGGTGTCGGCGGCGTCTTCACTGGCGACGACGCCTTCGCCATGATGCAGGCCGGTGCCAGCCTTGTGCAGATCTACACGGGCTTCATCTACCGCGGCCCGCGCACCGCGACCCTGGTGCAGAAAGAACTGCTGGCCGCCATGGACCGGGCCGGTATCGACCGCTTCTAGGCGCTCGCTCCGGCAGATGCCGCTTAAAGCCCGGCCTCATTGGCGATTTCGTGGCCCGCCCAATGTGGAGTGATGCCGGCACTGATCCGGCCGCTATCGCCGACCGACTCGACGAGCTTGCAGCGACGGCCACGACCGTCCGCTTCGAGCCCCGGGCCCTTCCCGATATCGACCGCGCCTTGCTGCACCGCGCCGCGCTCTTCCGCGCCCGCCGGCAGCTCGCCCTGCGTCACGGAGAGAAGGATCGTATCCTGGCCGAAGAGGTCCGCGCCGTCGACGACCTGGTGCGCACCGCCAACCTCATGGTCGAGCGCCTGCGCGAATGGTACGCCCTGCACGCTCCCGAGGTCACCCGACTCGCCGACCCCAAACAGCTCGCGGCCCTCGTCGCCGAACACGGCGACCGTGCCAGCGTCCTGACCGCGCTCGAACAGGTCGATCAAGCCGAGGACAGCCTTGGCACCGAACTGGAAGCCGCCGACATGGCGGTCGTGCGTGGCTTCGCCGCGGCACTCCGCGCCGTCCACGAGTCGTGGGCCGCACTGGAGACCCGCATCACGCAGATCATGGAAGAGATGGCGCCCAACCTGAGCGTCGTCGCCGGCCCCGTCATCGGCGCCCGGCTCATCGCCATGGCCGGCACCTTGCAGAAACTCGCCACCGTGTCCACCGGCACCCTGCAACTGTACGGCGCCGAGACGGCGCTGTTCAGGCACCTCAAGGAAGGCACCAAGCCGCCCAAGCACGGCATCCTGTTCCAACACCCCAAGCTCCACCAGGCTCCTCCGTGGCAACGCGGCGCCATCGCCCGCACCCTGGCCCAACACGCCAGCCTGGCAGCCAAGGCCGACGCCTTCACCGGCAACGACCTCAAGGACTTCCTGACGGCCGGCCTGGAGAAAGACATCAAGGTCATCCAATACCGCAAGGCCAAGCCACCGGCCCGCCCGCAAGGCGGTCGCCCCGGTGGCAAGCCAGGTGGCAAGCCCTTCGGCAAACCCGGCGCCAAGCCGTACGCCAAGCGCGGCGACTCTGGTGGCAAGGCCGGCGGCTACGGCTCCCGGCCCGCCGGTAAGCCAAGTGGTGGCAAGCCCAGTGGCGGCTTCGGCCCGCGCGGCGGCGACCGGCCCGCTGGCAAATCCAGTTGGAGCGGTGGCGGCAACGCCAGCAGCGACCCCCCCGTGGACAAGCGCCCGGCCGGCGGCGGCTGGGGCGGCGCCGGACGCAGTGCGCCCAGCACCCCGCCCAGCACTCCGTCCAGTACGCCGCGAAGCGACGCCGGTGCCCAGGCCCCCCGTCCGACAGGCTCCGGTTGGTCCGGCGGCGCGGGCAAACCCGCCGTCCGGTCCGGCTGGAGTGGCTCCGGCGCCACCGGCAGCCCCGGCAGCAAGCCCAGCGGCGACAGCAAGCCCGAGCGCAAACCCGACCACAAGCCCAGCGGCAAATCCGACTGGTCCAGCAAGAAGTCGAGCGGTCCGGGGAGCAAGAAGAAAGACAAGTTCAGCAAGGGCCCCGCGGCCCCGCCTGGAGGTCGCAAATGAGACAGCTCAAGCAAGCCGGCCTGTACGAGGACAAGGGATTGTTCTGGACCGTCAACCGTGTCCCCGGCACCAAGGTATACGCCGAGCGCCTACGGTTGCGTGGCAACGTCGAGTACCGTCAATGGACGCCGTGGCGCTCCAAGATGTGCGCCCTCGCCACCGCAGCGCCGCAATCCCCCTGGATCGAACCCACCGGCGACGTGCTCTACCTCGGCGCCAGCAGCGGCACCACGGTCAGCCACGTCAGTGACATCCTAGGCGACGACAGCCGCGTATTCGCAGTCGAATTCTCGCCGCGCTCGACCCGAGACCTGCTGTGGAACATGGAGCCGCGCAACAACGTCATCCCCATCCTCGAGGATGCCGGCCACCCGGAACGCTACGCCCCCTACATGGACCGCTTCGTCGGTACCCTGATCCAGGACGTCGCCCAACGCCACCAGGTCGACATCTTCCTGCGCAACATGCAGTTCTTGCAGAAGGGTGGCCACGGCTTCCTGTTCATCAAGGCGCGCAGCATCGACGTCGCCAGCCCCCTGGGCGTCATCTACGACGAAGTCCGCCGCCGCCTCAAGGAAGCCGGCCTGAACATCGTCCAAGAGACAGACCTCGACCCGTACGAGAAAGAACACCGCGCGTTCATCGTCAGGAAGTGACATGGAACTGAAGGACGCCCGCATCCTTGTGACCGGCGGTGCCGGCTTCATCGGTAGCCACGTCGTCGACGGCCTCGTCGCCGCTGGCGCCCAGGTCACCGTCCTCGACAACCTCAGTAGCGGCAAGAAGGCGTTCTTGCAGGACGCCATGCCGCACATCGCCTTCGTCGAAGGCGACGCCGCGGACGCCACGACACTCGATGACCTGATGCCAGGCATGGACAGCGTCTGGCACCTGGCCGCCAACCCAGAGGTCCGCACCGGCGAGACCGATCCTGGCGCACACTACGAGATGAACGTCGCGATGACCTGGCAGGTCCTGGAAGCCATGCGCCGCCACGGCGTCAAACACATGGCGTTCACCAGCACCAGCACAGTGTACGGCGCAGCGACCGTCATGCCCACCCCCGAGACCTACGGGCCCCTGCTGCCGATCAGCGTGTACGGCGGCTGCAAGCTGGCGTGCGAAGGGCTCATCGCCAGCTTCGCCGGCACCTTCGACATCGACGCGTTGCTGTTCCGGTTCGCCAACGTCGTCGGCAGCCGTAGCAACCACGGCGTGACCTACGACTTCGTGCACAAGCTACGCAAGGACCCGGCACATCTGGAGATCCTCGGCGACGGCACGCAGACCAAGAGCTATGTCCACATCAGCGACGTCGTCAGCGGCATGCTCCACGCTGCCACCAAAGCCGACGGCGGCGCGCAGGCGTTCAACGTCGGCAGTCTAGACGGCATCCCCGTCACCGCCATCGCCGACGCCGTGGCACACGTCATGGGCATCTCGCCGGAGTACTCGTTCACGGGCGGGGCCGCACAGGGCGGCGCCGGCTGGAAAGGCGACGTCAAGCACATGGGCCTGGCGGTCGATCGACTGCTGGCGCTCGGTTGGCGACCCAAACATGCCTCTGCTGCGGCGATAAGCGCCACGGCGCAGTGGCTGGTCGACAACCCGGACGTTTGAGCCGAAGCGACAAACTCTATCATCGTGGCATCGGTCGAAGGGACCATGCGTCAGAACTGGATCGTCTTGTTTCTCGTGACCGCTTCGGTCGCCACGGCTGGCTGCTTCGGCGGCGGGCAGGGCGTCGACGGCGTCGGCGAGGACATCAAATGCCGCAATGTCCCGGTCGATTTCTTCGTGACCGCCAGCATGTCTGGAAGCGTCCCGATCTACCGCTTGAGCGCAGACCCTCTGACCGGTGCCGAGCGCGAGATGAGCGTCGTCGCCATGGGCTTCCAGCTCGGCGGTGGCGGACTGGCATCCAACCCCGAGAACGGTGAATCCGGCCTGGTCGTCCCCAACCCGACGATCCGGGTCAAGGAGTGCGACACGGTCACCGTGACCGTCACCAACCTCAACGACCTCCCGCACACGTTCCACTTGCACGGTGGACTGGTGGATTGGCGCGATGACGGTGTGCCGTTCTTGAGCCAACTGCCCATCCACAAGGACGAGACCCGCACCTACGTGTTCGAGGACATGAAGGCGGGGACGTACTGGTACCACTGCCACGTCGACGTCGCCCACCACATCGACCTCGGCATGTACGGCGCCTTCATCGTCGAAGAACGCCAGCCGACATACCCCTACGATGAGGAGGTCACCTTGATGTTGGACGAGTGGGACAACTGCCACATCCACGGCGGCCTCAACCCGACGGCCAACCGCGAAGTCGGCGGCTACCCCGTCGGCGACGCCGATTGCCAGGGCCGCCAGTTCCAGGACTACTACGGCGGTGGCGGAGCGTTAGGGCCGATGTCCAATCCGATCTGTACAGATCCAAACGTCCCACAGGTGGTGAAAGACGAATTCGCCTGCGAGCACGGCGACCCGCCCCCCGGCCGCGCCGAGCGCGACTGGTACTTCGCCCAGTTCCCGCCCTACACGCCGGTCTACAATTCGTACACCATCAACGGCAAGGCGTTCCCAGACACGTCGCCGATCTTCTTCGAAGAGGGCAAGACGTACAAGATCCGCCTCATCAACGTGGGCGAGGAATGGCACAGCATCCACTTGCACGGCCACAACTACCTCATCACGCACCGTGACGGCTACGAAGACCCGTCGCCCCAGCGCGCTGACACGGTCTCGATCGGACCCGGTGAACGCTTCGACCTGCTCGTCGAGGCGGACAACCCGGGTTTCTGGGCGTTCCACGACCACGTCGGCCTCAACGTCATGAACGACCACCAGGCGCCGGGTGGCATGTTCACCATCGTCGCGTACCTTGGGGACTTCGCTGACTCCGTCGGCTTCGTGCCGACGCCAGGCATGCCTGCCATCGATGTCATGGCGTTCACCAAGACGTACCATGAGACCATGGGCAACCACGAGGGCCACGCATCGACGCTGCAGAAGCAGAAGATGACGCTGGTCCCCAACGCCCAGGGCGTGCTCGAATATCGCTACGCGTAGACACGTGTGCCGAATCCCTTTTCCCTTCCTTCTGACACTCCCGGTGTATGGCTGACCTGACCTGGGGCGACGTCCTGCTGATCGGCGGCGTCGCTACGTTCGGCTTCATGTTCCTGAGCTTCTGGTGGAGTGGCATCATGGCACGCCGTGGCTGGAGCTGGCAGGTCAAGGCGAAGCCAAAGAAGCGCGCCCCGAAGACCCAGTGAGGTCACTTGCGTCGTTCAAGAAACGACGACACCGCAGCGATGGCCGCTTGGGCCACTTGCTCGACACTCTGGGACGCGTCGATGCGTACGAAACGCTCCGGCTCGGCCTCGGCGAGCGCCGCGTACTGGGCGCGCACCTTCTCCAAGAATGCGACCTTCTCGTACGGAGCCGCTGCGCCACGACCCTGGACGCGCTCCACGGCGACGGCCGGATCGACGTCGAACCACAGTACCAGATCAGGCCACAAGCCCATGGGTGCATGCAACGCGCGCAGCCACGTGACCGCTTCCGGCATCTGGCCTTCGAGCGCCGCGCCCTGGTAGGCCAACGTGGAGTGGGCGAAGCGATCGCACAACACGGTCTCACCTGAATCGAGGTGGCGGCGGATCTCTTTGACGTGGACTACGCGGTCGGCCAAGAACAGGTGCGCGACGACGCGGGGATCGGCGCCGGCTTCGATGCTACGTCGGATGGCCGGCCCGAGGTGGTCGGTCTCCTCGCGCGTCGCCCAGCAGCGGCCTTTCTCGGCCAGGTGTTTGGCGACGGCGTCCAGGGCAGTGGATTTGCCCGAGCCATCGATGCCTTCGAAGGTGAGGAAAGGAGGAAGGTGGACCGTCATAAGCGGCCCGAATCACTGAACGCCTTCAAGCCTACGCTTGCGGCGCGGCTGCGGCGGCTGCCGGCGCGGCCTTCTTGGCGGCGGGCTTGCGCTTGGCGGGGGCCTTCTTGGCTGCGGCCTTCTTTGCAGGGGCTTTCTTGGCGGCCGCTTTCTTGGCAGGGGCCTTCTTGGCCGCCGACTTCTTCGCGGGCGCCTTGCGGGTCTTCTTGACAGGGCCCTTGGCGATCTTCTCGGCGATCAACTCGACGGCCTGCTCCAGGGTGAACGTGGCC
>JBFJNL010000016.1:0-25372 GCA_041618195.1 Thermoplasmatota archaeon
CCCCCTGCACTTTGCCAGTGATGTGCAGGCGGACCCGCTTCATCCGGCCACCGTGTGGACATGGATGTCGCGCTGTGGGAAGGGGATGGAGCAGCCCGCGCTTTCGAGGGCCCGCTTGACGATGCCGTGGAAGTCCGCTTTGGCCTGCCAGAAGTCTCCGGTGGCGACCCACGGCCGGACCTGCAGTCCGACGGAGCTTTCGCCGAGTTCGGTCAGACGCACGGACAGGGCTGGTTCGGCAAGGACGCGGGGGTCCTGGGGCAGCGCCTCCATGATGGCCTTGATGGCGACGTCGATGTCGTCACTGTACGAGATGCCGACCATCACATCGGCGCGCCGGATTGGCAACCGCGTGTGATTGGTGATGGAGCTGCCCAGGACGTTGCCATTGGGGAGCGTCACGATGCGCCCGTCTGCGACCTTGAGCGTGGTGAGGGCCATGCCGAGGCTGGTGACCTCGCCAGTCTCGCCTGCGATGGTCACCGTGTCGTCGATGTTGAACGGGCGGTAGAACAGCAGCATGACGCCCGCTGCCAAGTTGCCGAGCGTGTCCTTGAGCGCAAAACCGATGACGAAGCCGCCGATGGCCAAGCCACCGACCAACGCGGCCAGATCGACGCCCAGGGTCGCCAGGACCGCCATGAAGATGACGATCCACCCGATGGCCGACATGACGGCGTGGATGAAATGGGTCAGGGTGTCATCGATGTAGCGGTTGTGCCGCATGCCGCGCTCGATGAGGCCGATGCCGATCTTCATGAACAGCCAGCCGGCGACGACGACGACCGCCGCCGTGAGGATCTTGAGCTGCCACGGGGGGAGGGTCATCTGCAAGGCGTCGATGCGTTCATGGAACATAGCCCCTGGACGAGGGTCTTCCATGATAATGCCGATGCTAGAAGAAAAGGAGAAGGGGAGCACCCGGCACTAAGCCGGAACGAAGCTCTGGGTGTCGCTGTCGACACGGAACAAGACGTAGCCGCCGGTGGTCACATCGCCCTCGAAGAACGCGATGGTGGGGGTGGTGATGCGCCCACTGACGCCGTTGTTCTCAAGCCAGCCCCGGATGGCTTCGCCGTCGTTGCCGACCGCTTCGATGGCGGCGGCAGCCACGTAGACGGCATCGTATGCGTAGACGTCGAAGGGCCCGGGAGCGGCGCCGTACTTGGCCTGGTACTTGGCAAGCCACGCGGTGTAGGCGGTGCCGGCGGTGTCGGGACTGCTCTTGGTGAAGTAGACGCCATCGACCTCGGCCTTGGCCACGGCGAAGATGCCCTGCCCTTCGATGGCCTCGGAGGCCATGATGTCCCCGTCGAAGCCGGCGTTGCGCAGTTCCTTGATGAGGGAGCCGATCTCGGGGGCCTGCCCAGATATCCAGATATACTCAGGGTTGAGGGCGACGGCCTCCTGGGCCTTGCCGGGCATGGTGCCTTCATCGTCGCTCCAGGCAATGGGGGTGCCGAGCACCGTGCCGCCGAAGCCCTGGTATGCGGGGACGAAGACGTCCTTGAGCCCCTGGGCATAGCCGGTCTGCTGGAACATCACGACGGCACTGTCGCCACCGATGGTCTCCTTGAGCAGTTGCGCCGCTTGCGGTCCTTGCACGTCGTCGTTGGCGATGGTGCGGTAGAAGTATCCGTGGGACGGCCCGGACAGGCTGGGACGCGTGCTGCTCGGGCTGATCAGCACGACCTTCTCGGTGTCGGCGACCTGTTTGACCGCCGCCGTGCTGTCCGAAGCCAAGGCACCGATGATGACCTGGGCACCTTCGCCGACGATGCGGCGGTACTGCTTGACGGCCTCCTCGGTGTTGGGGAACTGCGTGTCGCCGATCTCCAACCGGATCTGCTTGCCGTCGATGCCGCCGGCGGCATTGATCTCATCGACCGCCATCTCGGCGCCGAGCAACGTCGGCTGGCCCAACGTCGCGGCCGGGCCGGTGAGTGGCATCAGCGTGCCGATGACGATCTCGTCGTCCCCGTCGCCGAAGCAACCGGACAGAGGCATGGCAAGCAGGAGGAGGGCCAAGATGGCCGTGCGACTTTGCATGCCACCGGGAGCCACCCCACGAGCTATAATGATGTGCGTGCGGAATAATGTCCCAAACGCTTACGCCCGGCGGGGCGGTTGCCCGGCCTTGTTGCGGACCGTTCTGATGCTGGCACTCCTGCTGTCTCCCTTGGCCGCCGCGGAGGCGGACGCCGTCCTGCGCTTCCCGTCGCAAAGCGTCTACGAGATCGTCGAGACCGGTACGTCATGGAACGAACGGTCGGTCGCCGCGCAACCTGGCCAGACCCTGCGCGTGCATTTCGACGTGCGCGTCGTGGGGGCCAACACCCTGACGCAGAACCAGACCTACGTGATCGAATGGCGCCTTGACGACCGGCTGATCGGCGCGCTGAACGGCACCCTTGAACCAGGCGCCGAGCGGCAACCGGGGACGTTCGAGGCCATCATGCCCGACGACCCCGGCGACCACACCCTGCGCATGACCCTCATCACCGGCGCATGGGACCCGACGCCCGGCAACAACGACCCGCCGACCACGCTGCTCCGCCTGGGCGACGTCCGCGGATTCACCCCCGACCAGGGCAGTCGCCACCCGTACCTCGGCCCCGCGCTGATGGGCGCCTTGGCGCTTGTCCTGCTGCCCCTGCGCTGGCCGCAGGTGCGCAGCCGCATCGCGGAGGTCGGCCGGCCCGCCAGCGAGCGGTTGGAATCCTTGCGCGTCGCCTGGCCCCACATCGACGCGGGGCACAAACGTCGCATCGCCACGTTCGGCATCGGCCTGGCGTTGGCCTCGCTATTGGCCAGCATGGTCGTCGCCCGGGGCCGACTGGTATGGATGGACGACCCCACCGGTGCGTTGGCCATCGCCACGCTCGTCTTCGCCGTCCCGGCCGCCGTGCGCCTGGCACGACGCCACTGGACGTGGTCGACCTTCGCCGTCTGGGGTTGGGCGTTCGCCTGCGCGGTCATCTGGCAACAAGGCGCCGCCTTGACGCCGTTCCTACGATGGCCTGCGTTGGGCGAACTGACACCGTTCGTCGTCAACGGCATCACCGTCGGCGCCCTCTACGCCCTGCTCGCGTTGGGCTACACCATGGTCTACGGCGTGCTCAAGTTCATCAACTTCGCCCACGGCGACGTGTTCGTCTGGGGAGGCTACCTCGGATGGCTGCTCGTCGTACAGTACCCCCTGGTCGGTCTGCCGTTGGCGATCTTGTGGGCCATCATCGCGACCGCCGGCCTGGGCGCCCTCATCGAGCGCGTCGCCTACCGCCCGTTGCGCGGCGGCGATCGGCTGTCCCCCCTGATCACCGCCATCGCGGTCAGTCTGCTGCTCGCCAGCATGGCACAATTCCTGTTTGGCGCCCAGAGCCGGACGTTCAAGGAGGCCGGCAGCACCTACACCGGCTCGGTCTGGCAAGAACTGTTGACGCAAGACATCCAACTGGGCCCCATCCGCTTGTCCAGCCTCGACGCCACCATCCTCGTCGTCTCCATCCTGCTTCTCGTCGCCTTGCAGTGGTTCATCAGCCGCTCGCGCACCGGCCAGGCCATGCGCGCGGTGGCCGATGACCAGGAGGCCGCGCTGACCGTGGGCATCCCCGTCGACCGCATCGTCACCTGGACATTCGTCATCGGCAGCGGCCTGGCGGCGGTCGGCGGCGTGTTCTGGGGGCTGCGCTTCTCCTTGCGCCCTACGCTGGGCCTGCTCACAGGCATCAAGGCGTTCACAGCCGCGGTCGTGGGCGGCATCGGCAACATCCCGGGCGCCTTCTTGGGGGGGTTCTTGATCGGCCTCGCGGAGAACGTCGGCGGCCAGTTCATCGATAGCCGCTTCCAGAACGTCATCGCCTTCGTCATCCTGGTCGGGTTCCTGCTGGTCCGGCCGCAAGGTATGTTCGGAAAGGAGGTGAAGCGCCGATGACACCGTGGGACGCGCTGTTCGCGCCATTCACCAATAGCGGCCTCCTGCTCGAGATCCTGTTCACCTTCGCAGTCTACCTCATCCTGGCCACCAGCCTCGACCTGGCCGTCGGCTACGCCGGCCTGTTCCAGCTCGGCCATGTCGGCTTCTTCGCCCTCGGCGCGCTGGGCACGACCTATGCCACCCACGCGGACTACTTCGGCGGGGACATGTTCCTGGGCATCCTGTTCGGGATGCTGCTGACCAGCATCGCCGTGCTCCTCGTCGGTATCCCGACGTTACGATTGACGGGGGATTACTTCGCCATCGCGACGATGGGGCTGGGCGTCATGGTACAGTTCGTCTTGACGGGTATCTACGCCAACGGCATCTTCGGGATCCCGACGATGAACCCGTTCGGTTGCGACCTGGCGTGCATGATCGACGGGCCGCTGGGGGCCGTTTTCGGCAGGGGCCCACAATCCGCCCGCATCCTCGAACTGGCGTTGGCATGGGTGATCGCGTTCGGCGTGCATGCCCTGGTCGGGCGCATCAAGCGCAGCCCCTTCGGGCGTGTCCTGCGGAGCATCCGCGAAGACCGTCTTGCGGCGGCCTCCCTGGGCAAGGACGTGGCCTTCCTGCGCTTCCAGGCATTGTGGATCAGCGCCTTGATGGCGAGCCTTTCGGGCAGCCTGACGGTCCACCACTTCCAGATCCTCAGCCCCCTCGGCTACGGCTTCCCGTTCATGGTGCTGATGCTGGTGATGGTCATCCTCGGTGGCCTCGGCACATTGCACGGGGCGCTCATCGGGGCGCTGCTGATCAATTTCATCAACCAACTCGCCGTCGGCGTCACCGAAGCCCTTCGCGCCGCGGACCTCGGGGGCGGGTTCGACCTGTCCGCGTTGCGCATCATCATCTTCGCCGTGATCCTCATCGTGCTGATGCTGGTGCGCCCGAGCGGCATCCTGGGCGGCAGAGACATCCAGTTCCGCCGCCTGTGGCGACGCCTGGCGCGGAGGAACAGCTGATGTTGCGCATCGAGGGGGTCACGCGCAGTTTCGGCGGCGTGCGGGCGCTCGACGGCGTCGACCTCCAGGTGGAGAAGGGCACCATCACCGGCCTCATCGGCCCCAACGGCGCCGGCAAGACGACGCTCTTCGATTGCATCACCGGATTCCAGCGCCCAGACAGCGGGCGTATCGAGTTTGAAGGGCGCCGCATCGACGGCGTCCCGCCGCACCGCATCGCCCGTATGGGCATGGCGCGCACCTTCCAGTTGGTGCGCTTGCTCCCTGCGATGAGCGCCCTGGAGAACCTGCTCGTGGCGCACCCACGGCACCCCGGCGAAAGCCTGCGCGGCGCACTGCTGGGGGGATGGAAACGCACCGAAGACCAGGTCCGCGCCGAGGCCATGGCGTGGCTCTCTTTCGTCGGCATGGACCACCGCGCCGAGGTCATGGGGGGACAGCTGAGCTACGGCCAATCGAAGCTCGTCGAGATCGCCCGCATGCTAAGCCTGGAGCCCCGATTGATGATGATGGACGAGCCCATGGCCGGCATCAACCCGACGTTGCGCAAGAAGATCCTGGCGCTGCTGCACGATCTGCGTGACAAGGGCGCGACCTTGTTCATCATCGAACACGACATCGAGATGATCATGGCCGAATGCGATCAGGTCATCGTCATGGACCAAGGCCGCGTCATCGCCCACGGGCCACCTGAAGCGGTGCGTGACGACCCCGCCGTCATCCGGGCCTACCTGGGCACCGGGAGGAACGAATGAGCATTCTACGGGCCGACGGCATCGACACCTACTACGGCCGCGTGCAGATCCTGCACGCGCTGAACATGGAGATCCGCGAAGGCAAGATCACCGCCATCATCGGGCCCAATGGTGCCGGCAAATCGACCGCCCTCAAGGCGCTGTTCGGGCTGGTCCCGACCAAGGCCGGGCGGCTGCTGCTGCGCGGCGAAGATGTGACCGGGTCCAAGCCGGCCGACATGGTCGACCGCCGGGTCTGCTTCGTCCCCCAGGGCCGAGCGGTCTTCCCGAGCCTGAGCGTGTCGGAGAACCTGAAGATGGGGGCGTTCCGTGCGAAAGACCGTAGCGCCATCCCGCCCCGCATGGAGGACGTGTTCGAGCGCTTCCCGGCGCTGCGCCAACGCCGCAACCAGAAAGCCGGCGCGTTATCCGGCGGCGAGCAGCAGATGCTCGCCATCGGACGTGGCCTGATGGCAGACCCTGAGATCCTGTTGCTTGACGAGCCGTCCGTCGGGTTGGCACCCCAAGTGGTGGAGGAGATCCTGACCTCGCTGGAGGCCCTCAACGCCGAGGGCAAGACGTTGGTCATCGTCGAGCAGAACGCCACCATGGCGCTGCAGACCGCCGATGACGCATACCTCCTGGTGATGGGGCGGGCACGGATGGCCGGGCCTGCGGCCAACCTGCTGACCGACCCAGAGGTCAAGAAGATCTACCTGGGCGCGTGACCGGCCCCGTCGGTTCAGACGAGGGTGGAAACGACCAGATCGGCACCTGCGTGGTATACGTGGCCGCGCCAGTAACGACTGTCCCAATGGCTGCCGTCGGCCGGTTCGATGTCCAGGATGACCGGGTCGGCGGGATCGCTGAAGTCCACGAGGATCGTGCCACCCTGGTACCATCCCATGACGAACGCCTCTTGGCCCGTGACGAGGTCACCGAAGTGGCTGCCGCAGTTGCCCTCGGCAGGGCTCGGCGGCAGTCCTTCTCCGTCCCAACCGGCATCGTTCTGGATGAACGCCATCTGGACGGGGTTGGCCTCGTCACTGATGTCGTACACCCAGGCGGCGGCGGTCGGGATCTGGTCCTCGCTTCCGACCAGAGGTAGGCCGGCATCGAAGCAGTTGTTGGCCCCGACCGGCACGCCGGGGAGGAACGGTCCGACATACTCGTCGTTGATGATCAGGATATCGCCGCCGTCGTTGACGAAGGCCTGGTGGTGGTACTTGATGCGCGGGTCGTCGATGGCCGCGAGCCAGATGGGGTCGAGCGGGTCCGAGATGTCCCAGATGAACGTCTCGCCCCCCGCACCGTAGTAGCGGCCGCCGCCGCCGGCACAGTACGCGCGGGCCAGGTCGGCACGCACGCTGATGTCATGGCAGCCATCGGATTCGACCGGAGTGGCGCCGATGATGGCGGGGATGACGAAGGTGTGGATGACCGGCGACGACGGGTCGGTGATGTCAAGGACATCGACCTTACCTGAGCCTTGCCCGACGGCCGCTTGCGCACCAGGGACGCCGCTGGCGCCGCTGCTGTAGATGTACGGCGTTCCCGCGATGGCGGCCAGGTTGTGGACCCCCGCCGAGGGCATCTGCGTGGTGTTGATGAAGATCGGATCGGCCGGGTCGGTGATGTCGATGAGGTGCACCCCCCGTCCGCTGCCCGCCAGGGCCGCGTACGTGCGCCCGTTCCAATCCAGCACGTCGACATCGCGGGCACCGAGCCCGGTCAGGTTGCCCAGCATGACGATGGCTTCGGGGTCGCTGACGTCGGCGAGGTAGAGGTCCTGGCCGTTGGTCCACAGCAGCACATCATCGTGGATCCAGATGCCCTGGCCGTCGCCCGGCATCTCGAAGCCGAACGTCTCTCCGAAGGCACTCAAGGTGCCGTTGAACGGGCTATTGCCCACGGGGCCATGGGCTTCGGGGGTTCGGCCGGCGGCCGGGGGAGTGTCGTCCATGCAGCCAGCAAGGACGGTCAGGGACAGCAAGCCGAGGACCAGCAACGCACGCATGCCCACCAGTCCCCGGAGCGCGTCTTAGGCCTTGGGGTGGAAGGGCGCTGGGGCCCGCGCCGATACGCCGGGCTTCGTGGCATTCCCCCTTGCGGCCCCAACCATGTCCCTATGCGGCTTTTGGCCGCCAGAGCCTTTGTTCGCTCATGCCGCGCCTGGACCCCATCGAAGAACTCCGCATCACAGACTTGGCTGTCACAGACGCCGGCCGGGTCTTGACGCCGGAGGCCCTGGCGTTGCTGTCCGAGGTACACCGCGAGTTCGACGAACCTCGCCGGACACTGTTGGCCCGACGCCCGGCCCGCCGGGAGCGCATCGCCAAGTCCCCGGGCTGGCTCAGCGAGACGGCAGACATCCGCGCCAAGGACTGGGTCGTGGCGAGCATCCCGGCGCCGCTACAAGACCGCCGCGTGGAGATCACCGGCCCGGTCGACCGCAAGATGATGATCAACGCCCTCAATTCGGGTGCCAAGGTGTTCATGGCCGACTTCGAAGACAGCCACAGCCCGGTGTGGAGCAAGACCATCGCCGGGCAAGGCAACATCATGGATGCTGTACGCGGGGACCTGCGACTCAGCACGGGCGACAAGCACTATGCCGTCGGCCCCGACCCGGCGTTGTTGGTGGTACGGGTGCGGGGGCTACATCTGGATGAGCCGCACGCGGTCGTCGACGGGCAGCCGGTGTCGGCCGGCTTCTTCGACGCGGTGATGACCCTGACCCACAACGCCCGCGAGCAACTGGCACGCGGGACCGGCCCATACCTGTACATCCCCAAGCTCGAAGGCCACGAAGAAGCGCGCCTGTGGGCCAGTGTGCTCGACCACGTGGAACGCGCTCTCGAACTTCCCCACGGCAGCATCAAGGTCACGGTGTTGATCGAGACCCTGCCTGCGGCGTTCGAGATGGAGGAGATCCTTTGGGAACTCCGTGACCATATCGTGGCCCTCAATGCTGGGCGTTGGGACTACATCTTCAGTTACATCAAGGTCTTCGCGGAAGACGATGCGCACGCCCTGCCCGACCGGGCCCAGGTCACCATGTCGGCTCCGTTCATGCAAGCGTACGCCAAGCGCCTGGTCGACGTCTGCCATCGCCGAGGGGCGCTGGCGATGGGCGGGATGAGCGCATTCATCCCCAACCGGCGCGACCACGCCGTGACGGACGCTGCGTTGGCCGCCGTGCGCGCCGACAAGGAGCGGGAGGTCGCCGACGGCTTCGACGGGACCTGGGTCGCCCACCCCGACCTGGTGCCGGTGGCCATGGCGATCTTCGACGAAGCTTTCGGGACACGAGCGAACCAGATCCACAGACACGAGCCGAGCCACGTCAAGCCGGCAGACCTGCTCACACCCGACATCGCAGGCGCTCAGGTGACGCAGGCCGGCGTCGAGACCAACATCGAGGTGGCCCTGCGTTACCTGACCGCGTGGCTCACGGGCACCGGTGCCGTCGCCATCCACGACCTGATGGAGGACGCGGCGACCGCCGAGATCAGCCGATGTCAGCTGTGGCACTGGCGCTACCATAGTGTGAAGACGGCCGACGGCGGACGCGTCGACGCGTCCATCATCAAGGCAGGCATCCGAAAGCACGTGGCGGCCCTGCGTGCGGAGGCCCCGGACGCACCCATCGACGCGGCCGCGGCCTTGCTCGAGAAGGCAGTGCTGGTGTGGCCATTGCCCGATTTCATCACCGTGCTTGCCGCTCAGACGCATGCGGAGTTGACGTCATGAACATCTCAGCCGACATTCAGTCCCAAGCCGATGCCCTGCGCCATGAATGGTCCACGGACCTGCGCTGGAAAGGGATCCGACGCGACTACACGGCGGAGGAAGTGGTGCGACTGCGCGGCAGCATCCAGTTCGACAACCCGATCGCCCGCCACAGTTCACAACGCCTGTGGAAACTGCTCAATGGTGCCGGCGGAGACAATTACATCAACGCCCTGGGCGCCGTGACCGGCAACCAAGCGATGCAGATGGTCCGTGCCGGCCTGAAAGCGATCTACCTGTCCGGCTGGCAGGTCGCCGCCGACGGCAACCTCGCCGAGACCATGTATCCAGATCAGAGCCTGTACCCGGTGAATTCCGTGCCGACCATGGTGCGGCGCATCAACAATTGCCTGGCACGGGCCGACCAGATCGAGTGGGCAGAAGGCGATCTGAGCCGCGACTGGTTCGTGCCGATCATCGCCGATGCCGAAGCCGGCTTCGGCGGCCCGCTCAACGCCTTCGAACTCATGAAGAGCATGATCGAGGCCGGTGCCGCGGGCGTGCATTTCGAGGATCAGCTGGCGTCCGAGAAGAAGTGCGGGCACCTGGGCGGCAAGGTCCTGGTACCGACCAGCCATGCCATCCGTCAGCTCAAAGCCGCACGTCTGGCCGCCGACGTCAAGGGCGTGCCGACCATCCTGGTGGCCCGCACCGATGCCCGTGCGGCGACCTTGTTGACCAGCGACGTCGACCCGATCGACCACGCCCACATCACGGGCGAGCGCACGCCGGAGGGCTACCTGCGCATCAAGGCCGGCATCGACCACGCGATCGCCCGGGCACTGGCCTACGCGCCTTACGCCGATGTCTTGTGGTGCGAGACCGGCAAACCCGACCTGGCCGAGGCCAAGGAGTTCGCCGATGCCGTGCACGCCAAGTTCCCCGGCAAGATCCTGGCATACAACTGCAGCCCGAGCTTCAACTGGCGCCAGCACCTCGATGATGCCAGCATCGCATCGTTCCAGGACGAACTGGGCAAGATGGGGTACCGATTCCAGTTCATCACGCTGGCCGGATTCCACGCCATCAACCACGCGATGTTCCAGCTCTCTCAGGGCTACAAGCGTGAGCAGATGTCCGCCTATGTCCGATTGCAGGAACAGGAGTTCGCGGCAGAGACCCAGGGCTACACGGCGACCAAGCACCAACGGGAGGTAGGGACCGGGTACTTCGACGAAGTGTACCGCGCCATCAGTGGCGGCACGAGCAGCACCCTTGCCATGGACGGGTCGACCGAACGGGAGCAGTTCGTCGGCCCCGGCACGCACGCCGGGGTCCATGCCCACCCGCCACACAACGGGGCCAACGGCGAAGGCCAGGCCGGCAAGAGACCGACCAACGGCCATGCGGACAGGCTCATGACCAACGGGCACGCCGCAAAACCGGCGAAGCCCAATGGCCGGGCGAAGAACGGCCACGGCGCCGCCGCCAAGAACGGCGATGGGGTGCCGGGCAAGGCGGCCGACCGGCGCTCGGGCCGGCGACCCCGCAAGGGCGACGCCTGACGGCCCTGCCCGTCGACCTGTTTCCAGGCCAGTTCCGCTGCTTCCTACCGTCGGGCTTGCATACCCCCCCTCCCGGAAGTCCTTGCTTGGGGTCCCGCCCATCTCGAAAACCCGAACATGTACACGGCCAGTACGAACCTGTGCGATAGTTTCAAGATACGTCGGCCCGGTGCAGGCAGGCATGCCAAGCCTTGCCCCCCCGGGCCTTCAACTCCTGACCCCGCCGCCCGAACCCGACGTGCTGACCAACGAGGCCCTGGCGTTCGTGGCCGACCTGGCGCGGACCTTTGAGCCACGCCGGCAGGCCCTGCTCGCGGCACGTGACGAACGGCAGGCGCGGTTCGACGAAGGTGCCCTGCCGGATTTCCTCGACGAGACCGCCGACGTGCGGAGCGGCGACTGGCAGGTGGCCCCCATCCCCGAGCCGCTACAAGACCGCCGCGTGGAGATCACCGGCCCGGTCGACCGCAAGATGATGATCAACGCCCTCAATTCGGGTGCCAAGGTGTTCATGGCCGACTTCGAAGACAGCCTGAGTCCGACGTGGGGCAACATCGTCGCAGGCCACCAGAACGTCTGCGACGCCACCGCAGGGACCCTGTCGTACGCTCACCCGACGAAAGGGACCTACCGCGTCAACGATACTCCGGCGCAGATGATCCTGCGGCCGCGCGGTTGGCACCTGGACGAAGCACACGTGCTCGTCGACGGCAGCCCCGTCAGCGCCAGTCTCTTCGACTTCGGCCTGTCCTTCTACCACAACGCCAAGGCGCTTGTCGCCCAGGGCCGTGGCCCGTTCTACTACCTGCCCAAACTCGAGCATCACGAAGAGGCGCGGTTGTGGGACGACGTCATCCGCCATGCCCAGGCGGCGCTCGACCTGCCCGCCGGCACCACCAAGGTCACGGTGTTGATCGAGACCCTGCCGGCAGCGTTCCAGATGGATGAGATCCTGTTCGCCCTCAAGGACCACATCGTCGGCCTGAACGCTGGACGATGGGACTACATTTTCAGCTGCATCAAGACGCTACGGACACACCCCGACCGCTTGCTCCCCGACCGGGGCCAGGTCACGATGGGAGTGCCCCACATGCGCGCCTACACGGAACTGCTCATCCAGACATGCCACCGGCGCGGCGCCTTCGCCATGGGGGGCATGAGCGCGTTCATCCCGGACCGGCACGACCCCGAGCGCACCGCCAACGCCTTGGCGCAGGTCCGCAAAGACAAGCAGCGGGAAGCCGAGGACGGCTGCGACGGGACGTGGGTCGCCCACCCCGACCTGGTGCCGGTGGCCGTGGCCATCTTCGATCAGCGCTTCGGCGACGCCCCCAACCAACTCCATGTGCCCCCGCGCGACGTGCCCGTCACGGCGGCACAACTACTGGACTTCGCCGTGCCGGGCGGCCAGACCACGCTCGCGGGCGTCAAACAGAACGTCGACGTCGGCCTGCGCTACCTGGTCGCCTGGCTCAGCGGCAACGGCGCGGCGGCCATCCATGGCCTGATGGAGGACGCAGCGACGGCCGAGATCAGCCGCAGCCAGCTGTGGCAATGGGTCCAGCACCGGGTGCCGCTCGAAGACGGGCGCCCCATCACCAAGGCCCTCGTCGCGGACCTCATCACCGCCACTGCGGCACGGTTGTCGTCCGAGGCCCCCGAGGCACCTGTCGACGCCGCCGCTCAACTGCTCACCGACGTCGCGCTGGGCGACGGATTCCCCGCCTTCCTCACCATCCCCGCGTACGCCAGCATCCAGGAGACCCCCGCATGAACATCGAAGCCGACATCCAAGCGCAAGCCGACACACTGCAACGCGAATGGGACAGCCACCCCCGGTGGGCCAACGTCCAACGCGACCATTCCGCCGAGGAAGTGGTGCGGTTGCGCGGCAGCCTGCAGTTCGATTACCCCGTCGCTCGACACGGGGCCCAGCGACTGTGGAACCTCCTCAACGAGGATGAGTACATCAGTGCACTCGGGGCGCTGACGGGCAACCAAGCGATGCAGATGGTCCGTGCCGGCCTGAAAGCGATCTACCTGTCCGGCTGGCAGGTCGCCGCCGATGCCAACCTGGCGGAGCAGATGTATCCTGACCAGAGCCTGTACCCGGTCAACTCGGTGCCTGCGGTCATCCGCCGCATCAATAACACCCTGCGGCGCGCCGACCAGATCGAATGGTCGGAAGGCACGGTCACCCGGGATTGGTTCGTGCCGATCATCGCCGATGCCGAGGCCGGCTTCGGCGGCCCGCTCAACGCCTTCGAACTCATGAAGAGCATGATCGAGGCCGGTGCCGCCGGAGTGCACTGGGAAGACCAGCTGGCGTCCGAGAAGAAGTGCGGGCACCTGGGCGGCAAGGTCCTGGTCCCCACGAGCCACCACATCCGCACGCTCAAAGCGGCACGCTTGGCGGCCGATGTGATGGGGGTGCCATCGCTCATCGTCGCACGCACGGATGCCCGCGCCGCGACCTTGTTGACCAGCGACGTCGACCCCATCGATCATGCGCACATCACGGGCGAACGCACGGCCGAAGGGTACCTCCGCGTGACCGCCGGCCTGGAACACGCCATCGCCCGCGGCCTGGCCTACGCCCCCTACGCCGACCTCATCTGGTGCGAGACCAGCACGCCGGACATGGACGAAGCGCGGGCCTTCGCCGCGGCCATCCATGAGAAGTTCCCCGGCAAGATGCTCGCCTACAATTGCAGCCCGAGCTTCAACTGGCGCCAGCACCTCAATGACGATGAGATCGCCCGCTTCCAGACGGAGTTGGGCAAGATGGGCTACAAGTTCCAGTTCATCACGCTCGCCGGGTTCCACGCGCTCAACGAATCCATGTTCACGCTGGCCAAGGCGTACGCCAGGGAAGGCATGACGGCCTACGTCCGCCTACAGGAGTCGGAGTTCGCGGCCGAGGCCGACGGTTACACGGCGACCAAGCACCAGCGCGAGGTCGGCACCGGGTACTTCGACGAGGTCTATCGCGCCATCAGTGGCGGCACCAGCAGCACGCTGGCGATGGAGGGTAGCACGGAATCCGAGCAGTTCGCGGCCCCGATCCCCAAGGCTCCCAAGGCGAAGAAGAACGCTTAGGCCCTACGCGCCCCGGACCACGTCACGCACCCCGGCCTGACAGGTCGGATACAGCACCATCTCCTGGATGTTGACGTGGGCCGGGCGCGCACACGACCAGGTGATGGCCTCAGCGACGTCCTCCGGCCGTAGTACTTCCGCATCGGCGTAGACCTTCGCCGCGCGCGCGGTGTCCCCGCGGAAACGCACCTGGCTGAATTCGGTCTCGACGAGCCCGGGTTCGATGTTGGTGACCCGCACGCCGGTGCCCTGCAGGTCGTAGCGCAGGCCCTCGGTGATGGCGGCGACGGCTGCTTTGGTGGCGCAGTACACGCCCCCGCCTGGGTAGGTCCAGCGGCCGGCGACGCTGCCCAGGTTCACGATATGGCCCTGGCGCTTGATGAGCGACGGCAAGGCCACGCGGGTGACGGCGAGGAGGCCTGTGACGTTGGTGTCGATCATCTCTTGCCAGTCTTCGATGCGGGCGTTCTGCATCGGGTCAGTGCCCCGGGCCAGGCCCGCGTTGTTGACCAGGATATCGACGTCGAACAGGCGCTTGTGCTCCTTGGCCATCGCCTGGATCTGCTTGGCGTCGCGCACATCGAGCACGACCGGATGGACGGTCGTCCCGTAGTTGTCGGCAAGGCGGTGGGCCACATCGTCTAAGCGCGCTTCCCGGCGACCGACGATGGTGACATGGCTGGCTCCCTGGGCGCAGAACGCTTCCGCCGCCGCAAGGCCGATGCCCGCCGTGGCGCCCGTGACAAGTACTCGGTGACCTTTGAACGGCAGGGCATCCATGCGCTTGGACCTCCGCGTCGGTTCATGACGATGCCGGCGCGCGCTCTGGCGCTTTGGGCGGCACAGGCACGGTGGCTTGCCGCAACGCCTGGCGCGCCTGCCCTGCTTCGGCGGCGGCCTGGGAGACGGGGAGTTCGACCCAGAAGCGCGCACCGGCACCTTCCCCCTCGGTCTCGACGCCGATGCGTCCGCCCATCGTCTCGGCCAAGGTCTTGCAGATGTACAGCCCGAGCCCTGTGCCGGGGACCTGTGGGTCGGCCTGGACCTGCCCGAAGGGCTGGAACAGCAGCTCGACCTGGTCGGAGGGCACGCCTTTGCCGGTGTCCGCCACCTCGATGCGGACCGCGCCGGGAGCGTCGCGGGCGACGACGGTGACGCTGCCGCCCTTGGGCGTGAACTTGAGGCCGTTGCTGACGAGATTGGTGATGATCTGCGACACACGGTCCGGGTCCACATACGCGGTCAGGCGGCCCGGTGCCAGCAGTTCCAGTTGCACTTCCTGTTGCAGGGCGGTCGCCTCGAAAGTGTCGATGATGTCGTTGAGCGCCGGCACAAGATCGACGGCCCGGACATCCATGCGGAGGCGGCCGCTCTGCAAGCGGGCGACGTCCAGCATGTCGTGCACGAGGCTGGACAGGCGATCCAGGTTGCGTTCCAGCAAGTCGATGGCCCGCGGCCTGCCCACCCATTCATCACGCAGGGCGGCGAACTGCAGTTTGATCGGCGTCAGCGGCGTGTTGAGCTCGTGGGCGGCGGTGTTGATGAACTGCGTGCGGAAATCATCGATCTGCCGCAGTCTGTCGATCTCGACCTGTCGTTCATGGGCCAACGCCCGGTCGCGTTCCGCGTGGAACCGTTCGGTGATGTCACGCACCGCGACGACGCGCGCGGCCTGGCCCCTGAACCGGATGGGTCGACCTTGGACGGCCACGCGGATCCGCTCCTCTCCGCGGCGCACCCACAGTTCGTATCCCGAATCCGCTGGGTTGGCGAGACGGTCCTCGAGGAGGCCCGCCGAATCGTCATGAACCAGGTCGCGTACGTCCATGCCGATCAGCTCGGTGGGCTGGCGCCCAAACAGGTTGGCGAAGGCGGAGTTGACCTCCATGATGAGGCCTTGGCGGTGGATGGCGATGCCTTCTGAGGTAGCATCGGTGAGGGCCCGGACGCGCTCGGCTTCGGCCAAGACCATGTCCTTGTCCTGCATCTCCCGTGCCAGCTTCATGCGGGCACGCACAGAGGCCTGCCAACGGTGCCCGACCAGTGCCCCGAGCACCCCGGTGATGAGGATGTAACCTGCCCGGATGGTGATCTCGCCGACGTGCTGGCGAAGCACGTGCCCCGATGCGAACAGCATGCCGACATCGGCCGCCATGTAGACCCCGGCTGCCAAGGCGACGATGCCGGGACCGAAGCGGAACACGGCTGCCACGATGGAGACCGCCCACAGAGGGTAGAACGGGGACGCCAGCCCGCCCGTGGCGTACAGCCAGACAGCGATCAGCCCTGAGTCCGTGGCGAGCGTGTAGGCGCTGGTGCGTAGGATATGCAGGTGTTCGTAGGGCCGGGCCGCGACCACCGCGAACCCATACACGACCGCCCCCAGAGCGACCCACAACGCCAAGGTGTGGCGGGCCGGGTCGTGGGGGAGGGCCACCAGGTAAAGCACCGCGTTGAACACGATGATGCCGAAGCGGACCCAGGCGATGTCGCGCTCGGCGATGTACGCCTGCACGACCTGCGCCTCCTCAAGCCGCCCTTCCGCGTCCCTCAGCATACCATGATCATCAACGTTCCCGGGTCCCTTAAGCAGATGCGTGTGGAGCGGCGAGGCCGTCGCGGCGAGGCGTGGACCCGGCACGGGCACTTGCGCCCCTCGGGCCGCCTGCCCAAGCCGCCACCGCCGCGACCCAAACCCCCATGTGGGGCCGCCATCTAGGTGACCATAGGATGGGTGTCAATCTCCGCGACCTCTTCGAACAGTACCCGGTCCCGGACGGATGGTATGATGGCAAACGCATCGCCATCGACGGTCACAACACGGCGTTCCGCTACCTGACGACCATCCGCGGCAAGGACGGCGACGTGCTTCGCAGCAACGACACCGGCCGCGCCACCAGCCACATCCTCGGTTTCTTGGGCCTCATCCGCCAGATGCGCGGTGCCGGCGCTGAACCCATCGTCATCTGGGACGGCCCCGTGCACCCGCGCAAACTGGCCACGGTCCAGGAGCGCATCCGCAAGCGTGAGGAGAACCTCGCCCGCGCCGAGGCCGCCAAGGCCGCGGGGGACATGCGCGAGTTCGCCCGCTTGATGCGCGGCACCGTGTACTTCGATTCGCAGATGATCGAGGACTGTACGCGCCTACTGGAATCCCTTGGCGTCGCGGTGGTCACGGCGGACCATGACGGCGAACGCTACGCCAGCGCTCTATGCCTCGAAGGCCACGCCGACGCGGTGGCCACCGAAGACTTCGACGCCCTGGTGGCAGGCGCGCCCAGCGTGCTGCGCCGGGCGGGCGGCCAGAACACCTTCCTGCACAGCTTGTCCGACCTACAGACCCACGGCCTGGAGACCTGGCAATTGCGTCAGGTCGCCATCGTGTGCGGCACCGACTGGCACCCGGGCATCAAGGGCTTCGGCGCCAAGACGGCCGTCAAGGCGCTGCAGGCCAACGAGGATCTGCGCAGCCTGTGGGACACGGGCACGACCCGGGCCCACAAACTCGTGGCCCAGGGGGGCATGTCGCTGGAGACGTTCGACGACCTGGACGCCTTCATCGCCGACCTGCCCAAGCCGCAGGCCCCGCCGCGCACCAAACCGTGCCCCGACATGGCGACGGCGACCGCCGACGAGATCGGCATCAACCACGACCGCGTGCTGGCCTGCTTCACCTGAGGCGCGGGCGCCTGCGCGGGCGTCGCGGTCCAGGCGCAACAATGGGGTAGATTCGCCTCTTTTGCTACCCCTTGGTTTCCTGTGGAGAACGCGCTCCCTCTCGGAGGCGCGCCGATCCAGGGTTCAATAGAAACGTAGCCAAGGCGGGTCGCAGAAGGTCCCCGGGAGGTGGATCATCCCTGTCTGCTTCCCTAGTTGCATCCCATCCAGTCGTAAGGCCGACCGAATCGGTGGCCAAAGCCACCAGACGAAGCATGCACGGACCCCTTTACAGCGCGATTGGTAACAAACCCCGTTTTCGACCCCTTTACTTCCTATGGAACTGTAATCAGACAGGCCCCGACCCCGGTTCCCTGGCACAACGACCATGACATCATGGCCGTTGCCAGTACTGTGCGCGCCATCGTCAATGCCCGTGTCCACACCATGGAGACCCCGGCCGCCGTCACCGACGGCATCGCGTGGGATCACGACGCCATCGTGGCACTGGGCCGTGGGGACGTCGAAGCGTGGGCCGCCATGCACGGTGTCACGGTCGAGGACCTCGGCGGCCGCGTCATCATCCCCGGCTTCGTCGACGCCCACATGCATTTCCTGCACGTCGGCATCAAACGCAACCGCCCCGACCTGCGCGGTGCCAAGAGCCACGACGAAGCCCTGGAGCGCGTCCGCACCTGGCTCGAGGCCCACCCTGGAGATGGCCCCGTCACGGCCGAGGGGTGGGACGAAGCGGATTGGCAAGGTGACGCCATGCCGACGCGGCGCGAACTCGACGCCCTGACCACCCGCCCCCTGGTGTTGCGCCGCATCTGTGGCCACGTCGCCATCGCCAACACGGCCGCCCTGCCCGCCATCCGGGAGCGCTGGGACGACGACCGCGTCGACAGCGCCACCGGCGTCCTGCTCGAAGAGCCCAGCCTGTACCTGAACGAGGCGCTGCCTGCGGCAGACGACGAGCTTGACCGCGCAGTCGGGGCCGCATGCCGCGTCGCCCACGAGGTCGGCGTCACCACCGTCGGCGATTACGAACAGCTGCCGCTGCGCGCGGCCCTGCTGCGCGCCGCCCGCGACGGCCGGCTGACGGTGCGGGTGCAATGCAGCACCTACGCCCAGGCGCTCGACGACATCATCCGCGAAGGCTACCGGACCGGCCGGCCCCTGCGTGCGGCGTCCGACGGCGAGGTCGGCGTCCCCATGGCCGGTGCACCGGGTGCCGAGCAGGTCATCGAAGACCCGGTATCGATGTTCCGCGACGGCGGCCTCAAGGTGTTCCTGGACGGCAGCCTAGGCGGCCACACAGCGCTCATGCTCGAGCCGTACTGCGACAAACACACGCACGGCCGGGCCAACTGGAAAGACGCCGACCTGGATGCTGCGTTCCTGAAGGCCGCGGCCGCCAACATCCAGATCCACGCCCACGTCATCGGCGACGGCGCCGTGGAACAAGGACTGCAGGCCTACGAACACCTGGTCGAGGCCGACCCGGCGCTGCAGACCATCCGCCCCTGGACACCCCACAAGCCCGGCGAGCCCGAACGCCCTCGGCGGCCGCTGGCGCACCGCTTCGAACACTACGAGATCGTCCACGACGGCCAGGTCCAGCGCACCGCTGCCCTGGGCATCTGGGCGAGCAGCCAACCCAACTTCGTCGGTGCCTGGAGTGCCAAGGGCGGCATGTACGAAGGGCGCATCGGAGACCGCTTCACACTCAACAACCGCTTCCAGACCTTCATGAAGGCCGGTCTACGGGTCGCCTTCGGCAGCGACGGCATGCCTTTTGGGCCCCTGTACGGCATCCGCTCGGCGACGGCACACCCTGTCGAAGCCGAACGCATGAGCGCCGCAGAGGCCGTCTGGCACTACACCCACGAAGCCGCCGTCTCCATGGCCCTGCCTGTCGGGCGGCTGGCACCAGGGAGGCCTGCCGATCTGCTGATCCTCAACGTCGAAGAGCTCGAAGAGCCGGACACCTGGATCTTTGACGAGGTCGTGGGCGCCGGCCAGACATACCATCGTGGCAGTCGGCCCATCATCAGCGATGATGACGTGGTGCTGTGACCGCATGACCTGAGGGCCTCATCGGGCCATCCCGGCAGCCACCAGACAGGGAAGCCCGCCCAACCCGATTGTGGAGATTGACCTTGATGTCCAGTGCATCCTATGGAAAACGGCCGACCCGTGGAAATGGCCCGATCTGGGCCCAAATCGACCCTGTTGGACCCCCTGGATGGATGGGTGTTGGGAGAGACCCCCTAATTTCCTGTGGAACCCAATCTACTCCTGGGGGCCTCCAGAAAACGGATTCATCTCTAGCCAAAATCACCGGTCAAGTCTTTTCTTTACAACACCATCAACACGCAGAGGCTCTTTTTCGTCCTACTCTCTCTCCGTTTCGTCCTACTCCATACCTTTTGCAACGTTCTACACGCAGCCATGGGGTGGGGGTCTCGATCGGTTCGGCACCAAGTTCGGGTGGCAGGGTGGGTCAGGTTCGTCTTGTGCGATCCGCGCAGGCGTCCGGTGCCCCGGCCTCGACAGGCAATCATCGTGGCCAGCAAGCGACCTAGGCTTGGCGTCATCCCTGGCTGGCATCGGACACGCGCCGCCAACAGGTTGGTCCGGGCCGCGAGGTGCAGGCCGCGACATGGTGGCAGTAGGATGCTCCCCACACTGAGGACGCGGCGCTCCGCACCATGGTTGCAGCAGCAGATGGTCCCATGAACTGCGGCAAACCGATTCGGCACGGTTTTTCGTAGGGGCTGGTCTTGCAAGCATAGCCATGGCTATCCAGCGCGCCGCGCCGATGCCCGTACCGCCCGAAGAAGCGGCCCGAATCCGCAGCAATCTTGCTAAGGAGTACGGCGCGGAAGTCTGGGAAGGGCCGGAGCGCCGCGTGCTCCTGATCCGTGTGCCCCGCGACGACCCCGACCCCGTCAACGACGTGGAGGCTGCGGTCGAGCACCTCCAGCCCGACGATGTCGACGATGTCAGTCACTGCCTGCTGATGGGTGAGCAGCGCGTCGCCCAGGTCTACGTGCGGCCCTTGCAGGACCTGATGAAGGAGCGCCTGGCCTTCGACCGCCGACAGGCCGAGCACTGGCGCCAAGAACTGCCCGGTCAACTAAGCCATTCCCTGTTCCAGGCCCCCGACGACCCTCGGCGCCGCTGGCGGCTGGCCATCCGTGTGCCCTGCGACTCCGTCTCGGAGGTCGAAGAACAGCACTTCGACGATCTCGTAGAAGGCATCGGGCCCCAACTCGAGACCTCGCGCTTCAAGCAGATCGTCGCCGTCTACGTCATCTCCGCCAACGACCACATCCGCCTGCAGGGCAGCGTGTTCCTCAAGGAGATGCATGACAAGTGGGTCGACGAAGAGCGGCTGGCCCGCAAAGAGGCCGAAGAGCGCAAGGCCGCCACCCATCACCGCGCCCGCCTCGAGGAGGACAAGCGTCGCCAAGATGATGAGCGCCTGGCCCTGCTGCGCGAGGTCGACCGCAAGATGGCCCGCTTCAAGGCGGACAAGGCCGTCGGATCCAGCGTCGCTCGCCGGAACGACGACCTCGCCACGACCGAGGACCCGGCCGGCCAAGCCCGCGTCATCGAAATCGAACCCGCGGGCGGCCTGCTCGCCGAGAGCGAGACGACACTCATCGCCCAGCCGTCCGGTCCCCGCAACCCTCGCGGCCCATGGACCGTCACGGATGTCGAGCAGCCGGAAGCACCGGCCAACAGCGCGGACGCCCTGCTGGCGCGCGCTGCCGCCGAAAGCGCCGACGTCTCGGCTCGTCTCATCAAGGACGTCCCTGCGACGAACGACGTCGTCTATGACACCGACGCTGCCGTTGCCGACCTGGTCGGCGTGCCGCGTGGCCTGACGGACCGTCTCGACGCTCTCCGTGCCCGCGTCGACACCGCCATCGACCTGGCGCCCAGCCGACTCGATCTACCCCGTTCCTCCACCCGCCGCTCTGCGGTCGCGACCCGTACGCCGCGCAGCGAACGCAGCGCTCGCCTCGAACGGGCCGGCATCGGTGCCAGCCGCATGGACCGTGAGTCCACCCGCCGCTCGTCCACCAGCACGACGCCCCGGCGCAACATCGACCTGCCCCGCGGCGACACGCAGGGCCGGCTGCGGTTCCGCCTGGAAGAGTGTGGCTTCGATGTCATCTCCTCGCCGGCCATCGCCGGCCACGTCATCGACCTGGCCGCCGAGCGCCCGGATGGCAAGCCCCAACGCGTCGTCTGCCGTATCGTACCGCGCCTCGACGTCCCGATCGCCCGCCAGCTGCTGAAGACGGCCCGCGAGCTCGAGGTCGACCTGGTGCTGTGCGTCGCCGAACAGGTCGACGACGAGGCCGCCCGCATCTTGGTCGCCACCAAGGTCAAGCTCGCCACGCCCCAGGACGTCACAGCCTACCGGTTCTGAGCCCGCCGCAGCCAGCCGGATCAAGCCGCACCATGGCTCGTGAGGCCCGCGCCCGGCCCGGCGTGCTGAAATGCCTGACCGCCCGTCCAAAACCATCCATGTCCCTGTCGACCGCGTGCTCATCCATTGACGCCCTCCTCGACGGGGGCCTGGAAGAGGACGCCATCACCCTGGTCTTCGGGGAGGGTGGCAGCGGCAAGACCAACCTGGCGCTGCAATGCGCCCGGCAGGTCGTCATGGCCGGCAAGAAGGTCGCGTACGTCGACACGGAAGGGGTCAGTGCCCGACGCATGGAACAGGTGTTCAGCGCCGCCGGCGACCCGGCCGAGATGATGGAGTCGATGCTGTTCTTCTCGCCGTTTGATATCAAGCAACAGGAGCGCATGGTCGAGAAGACCGCGCTGCTGAAGGGCCTTGGGCTGATCGTCGTCGATTCGATCAACATGCACTACCGCTTGCACATCGACGACTCGGACCGGGAAAAGGAGGCCAGCCGGAGCCTGTACAAGCAGCTCCACCACCTCACCAACTTCGCCCGCCAGGCCGACGTCCCCGTACTGGTGACCGGTCAGGTCTATGGTGGCGAGGACACGACCCAGCCGTTCGCCCGCCGCGTCATGGAACACCTGGTCAAGGCGTTGGTGCGATTCGAGAAGCGCCCAGACGGCACCCGGCGCGCCACGGTCCTCAAGCATCGCAGCATCGAAGATGGCCGCCAGGCCCGCTTCCGTATCGGGGCCCATGGCCTCGAAGCGGTGTCGTGAGCAACCCGCGCATCTGCACAGGGTCGCCTCTAGGCGACGCCGGGCCCGGTCAAAAGCCGGCGCGGGCAGGTCGTTGGGGGTGAAACCCGGGGGTTGCGCAGGGGCGCTGCCCGAAACCTTAAGGCCATGGAGTGGCCCAGTCATCTTGCTATGCATAGGCGGTCGCTAGCCCTCGCAGCCCTAGGACTGATTCTCGTCGCACTCCCTGCGCAGGCGCTGGAAGTGCCCGATGTCTTGCAGGCGGGAGAAGACCTCCTGGCACCCGGCCAGGCCCAACAGCAGATCGCGGATCTGGTCGCGGGAGAAGAGCCGGCCGACCCCGGTCGTGACGCCCCGCCGGCCGACCGCAACGACCCCGGCTTCGCCGATCGCATCGCCGGCGCCATCAGTGACGACGCCGTCAGGTTCTCCCTCATCGGTGTCGCCACCGCCGTCATCAGCCTGGGCGGCTTCGCGCTGGTCACCCGTTACATCTCCCCCAAGGAGGCCCTCAAGAACCCGCAGCGCGCCATGCTGTACGGGTTCGTGCGCGCCACGCCCGGCGTACATCTCAAGCAACTCTCCGAAGAGTTCGGCATGAAGACCTCCAGCATCCTCTGGCACATCCGCAAACTGGAATCCGCCGAGCTCGTCAAATCCGAGCGCGTGAACGGCTTCCGTGTCTTCTACCCCGTCGAAGGCGGCGTCGAGATCCGCAAGGTCAGCCGCGCCCTGGCCACCCTACAGAACGAGAACGCCCTGCACATCTACCAGTACGTCGAACGTCACCCAGGCACGCCGGCCACCATCATGGCCGATCGGCTGAGCCTGCACGGCGGCACCGCACGCTGGCACCTGCGCAAGCTGCGCGACCATGGACTCTTGGACGAACTCGTCCAGTCGGATGGCTCGCGCTTCTACCCCACACCACTGGGGAACCGTGCCCTGGAGGCCCGCGAGGGCCGCCCCGTCGACGCCCCGGCACGCCCTGTCGGGACGCCGCTCCCTTCCCAATGAAACGCATAGCGCTCATCATCGCCATCTTCTGCATCCCGGCCATCGTCGCGCAGCCTCTGCTTCCAGACGATCCGTTGGGACTAGACCCGCAGCCCGACCCGGTAGGCCCGGGACTGGACCCAGAACAGGACGCCCCCGCAGACGATCCCGGCCTACCTGCCGTCAGTGACGGCGGCGACGGCATCGACTGGGGTAGCGGCCTGGTGTGGGGTGTCGGTGGCGTCGGTGTCGGCCTCGTGGCCCTCGCCGGCCTGGCCTACTACCTCGGCGTCGGTGGCCTGCGCCACATCGACAAGCACAACGTGCTGGAGCACCCCATGCGCCAGTCACTGTTGGACATCGTCGAGACCTCCCCGGGCGTCCACCTGCGCGAACTGGCACAACGCCACGAGACCGCGGTGACGAACACCCAGTGGCACCTGCGCAAGCTGGAGATGGCCGGCCTGGTCAAGACCCAGAAAGTGCAGGGGCGTCGCCTCTACTACCCGACCCGCGGTGGCACACAAGCCAAGGAGCAGGCGATCCAGAACGCGGCCATGCAGAACCCCAACGCCCAGCGCATCCTGACCTTCTTGGAGGTCCACCCGGGCACCAACCAACGCAGTCTCGCCGAGGCACTGGACATGAATCCCGGCACGGTGCGCTGGCACCTGCGCAAGATGGAGGCCGCCAACATGGTGCGCTGCGTCCAAGACGGCACACAGAGCTGCTACTTCCCCGTGGCCCAGCAGCAAGGCATCTCGTGGGGCACGACGGCACAAGAAGCGGTCGCTGTCGAAGACCGCACCTGAATGGGCGACTCGGGTCTCGCGCTTCGACACGGCACCGGCCCCGCCGGCCGTGAACGTTCGATGTTTGGACCATAACGGTGGTGGCTCGGTGCGACACAGGACAACACATGGCCACGTTCTACATCATGCAGGAGGGGCACGCCTGGGTCTGGCGACTCTTCGATGGCGATCAAGGCTTGGCCCAGGGCATCCTATACGGCGACCCGATGAAGGTCCAGCGTGACCTGCGGTTGGTCTGCGAGGGCAGCGCCCCTCCGACCGTGTTCCGCATCGCCCCGGGCAAGTGGGGCTGGGCGTTCGCCCGGCATGGTCAACGCCTGGGCACCACCATGGCCTTGTGTCCGACCCGCGACGACGCCTTCGAGGCATGCGTGGCGGCCTTGGCCGCCGGCGAGGCTGCCGCTCAGGGGCCGTGGGTCTGGTTGGTCGATGACGCCGATCAGATGGTGCCGCGCAGCGGCGAGAACGTCGTGATCAGAGGTCCTTCATCATCTCGCGCAATCCGTTGAGGATGATCTGCGTGTGCACGATGTCCTCGCGGTTGTACTCGATGAGATCCTTCTTGATCGCTGGGCTGCGGTTCTGACGGTACGTCCGGTACAGGCGCAGCGCGTGGTATCCGTCCTTGACCTTCAATTGCGGC
>JBFJNL010000017.1:0-24033 GCA_041618195.1 Thermoplasmatota archaeon
CGCCTGGCCGCCGTTGCCTCAGCCTCGCCGCAGTGGGATTCCTACGCGCGAACAACGTTCGTAGCGGAGGGTCTGATGCAGTAGTTGCCCGAGCAAGCGGTTCGAGGTTTGTGTGGTCAATGCAAGCAAATCCCAGCACCGGCTACGCTGGCCCTCTCGTACGCAATACTCCAGCCGGCCGTCGTCGGGCCGCGTGGGTCTTGCGTTATGGCGTTCCAAGGCCGTTGGCGAACCCTGGCCGGATGGCCCCGGAAGCCCTGACCATGTTCCTGGCGTCCGTGGACTGGATCGGCCCCCAGGGGGATGGCTTGCTCGTACGCCATGGCACCAGATACCCTGCTGTGACCCCAACCATCTGAGGTCGTCCATTCACCATGCCGCGCCCTACTCCTTATTGGTCCGACCCCGATCCCAGCAACGGCTGTCATGACGAGTGCGGGCCCCAGCGGCAAGACGGAGTTGATGCGCATGGCCCCTCGTCTGCTGCTGGCCGCGTTCCTGCTCCTGGCCGGACTCGGGCACCTGACATGGGCGCGTGCCGAATTCCAGGCGCAGGTCCCGCCGTGGATCCCGGTCAGTGCCGACCTCGTGGTGATCTTGTCTGGCATCGTCGAGGTCTTGCTGGGCCTGGCGTTGGTGGCACTGCCTCGGCAACGTGTCATCGTGGGCTGGGTCACTGCGGCCTTCTTCGTCGCGGTGTTCCCGGGCAATATCTCGCAGTTCGTCAACCGGGTCGACGCGTTCGGCCTTGACTCCGATGCAGCGCGCGGCATCCGGTTGTTGTTCCAGCCGCTGCTGGTGTTGTGGGCTTTGTGGTCGACCGGCGCTTGGCAGGCGTGGCGCAATCGGGCGCCACGGCGAGGCAGTCGCTGAAGCAGACGCGCCGGGGAGTCACGTTCCGAAGCAAACCGCGGGTGGGGCTCTGTCAATCGCTTTGGTCAAGGCCTACGCGGGCACGCGGACCAGGTCCTCGAGCAGGCCCCGCACCGCTTTCTTGAATACCGGCTTCAACGCGGGCCCCATGGGGCGCAGCAATCCTTTGCCCTGGAACCAGTAGTGCATGTGGACGTGGTCGTCGTTGATCGTGAAGGTCGCATGGATGCGGACGGGCAACGGAAAGTGGGTGAACTCCAGGCCCAGGCGTCGTTCAGCGGGCGCCAGTTCGGTGACACGTTCGCGCACGTACGCATTGCCCTGCAGATCGCATTGGCGTTCCATGCCGACCCCGCCTGCGGTGTCAGAGATGATGCGACTGGCTCGAATCCCGGAGTTCCAATCCGCGATGTTGCCGAAGTCCTGCAAGCGCTCCCAGGTCGCATTGGCGTCTTGGGTCGGTTGGATCATCTGAAACTGCATGTCCGAACACGGCCTTGGCGCGCACATAATGGCCTCGATTCAGGCCCCTCGGCCGTCGCCGCGCCAGGGCCCTCGACGGCGCCCGGACTGCCTGGACGCGTGATGCGATGGCGCTGCCGGCGGGGGTGGGCGGGTCGCGGTTTGGTCTCCGGCAAAGCCCTGTTCCACCGCGTAGGCCGATGGGCCATCGAACGCGGGCGATGCGTCGCTGAGCTTGGGACTAGGCCAGTCCGCCTTCGAGCGTGATGTCGATGTGCGCCAGCAGGCGCGAGATGGGGCAGCCTGCCTTGGCGGCCTTGATTCCTTGATCGACGATGGCGGCGTCGGCGCCGGGGGCCGTGACCTTGCAGTCGAGATGAATCCCGGTGACGCTCATGCCGGCATCTTTCTTCTCGAACCGGAGCGTGGCCTTCGTCGCGACCTCGTCGGGCGTGATGCCGAGCTTGCCCAATTCGGCGGATGCCGCCATGGAGAAGCACGAGGCGTGCGCGGCGGCGATGAGTTCCTCAGGGTTGGTGCCGACGGTTCCTTCTTCAAAGCGGCCGGAGAAATTGTAGGGTGTGTCCACGAGGACGCCGCGTTCGGTGCTGACGTGACCTTGGCCTTCTTTGAGACTCCCTTTCCAGGCGGCGGAAGCGCGACGTAGAACCATGAGTGGCAAAAGGGGCCGCCGGCTATGAGGCTACGCTTACCATGAGACGGGAGTCTATTCGTCGCGCGGGGCGCATCAAGCGGCGACGAAACGGCGGCGCCCGGCTGCTTCGTCGAGGCGCACCTTGCCGTCGATCTCGAGGCTGTGCAAGTGGCCGACGATCTCTGCCATGCCCATGAAGTAGTGGTTGTCGCGGTCGAGTCCGGGGAAGATGTCCGGGAACAACTGCCAGGCCGACTTGGGCCGGTCGAGCAGGCCGAGGATGCGTCTGCGCCGGTTGCGGTGACTGTCCATGTGGTAGTCCAGCACGGCGTCGGTGATGGTGAACGGCGCGTGGTGTCCGGGCAGGGCTTCCATGCCGACGAAGCGCCGCAGGACATCGAGCGTCTCGACGTATTGGTGGTAGGCGCCCTTGTCGTCGTCTTTGAGTTCGACGGCGTTGCTGGTGATGCGCTCGAGCAGGGTGTCGCCGGTCAACACTGCATCTTCCAGCACGTAGCATGTCGAACCTGGCGTGTGGCCCGGGGTGCGCAACGCGGTGGCCTTCTGGTCGCCCAGAACGAGCGGCGTGCCGTCGGGGAGGTCGGCAGAGATGGGGCAGTCTTCCAGGTAATCGTCGATGTGGTCCGATTGCTCACGGATGCGGCTGGCGATCTCGCCGGGCATGCCGTGGGCATCGAGGGCGGCGGCGAAGGCGTCATTGCGTGGTTCTTCGTCGCGGCGGAAGGTCTCGACAAAGGGCGCCTCGACGAAGGGCGCGACGAGTCTGATGTCGAAGTCGTCGTGCAGCATCAGGGCATTGCCGGCGTGATCGACGTGCCCGTGGCTGAGGTATAGGGTGAGGTCGCGCGGGTCGACGTTGGCGGCGCGGATGTCGGCCACCAGTTTGGCGTAGACCATGCGGTCGCCGATGCCGCAGTCGAGCAGTGCCGGTTCATCGCCTGGGAACAGCCAGGCGTTCACGGTGCGCAGCGGGAACGGCACAGGAAGCTCGATGCGGACGGCCACATACGAGCGACAAACGCGCCAAAGGAAAGGGTGGCGGTTGCGTCGAGCTCAAATCCCCCAGCCCCATACCCGTCTATGGACGGGGGAATCCGCCAGGTGACGTTCCGCGTCGAGCACGACTGCCCGGTCGCACGACTGAGCCGCGACGTCGACGGGGAACTGCTCGCCTGGAGCGGCCACCGCTTCGAGGTCGTGGCATTCCGAGGCCGCGCCACGGCCTGGCCCGGGTTCGCCGCAGCCGCCAAGAAGCACCTGAAGCCGGCACGCCTCGTGCAGACCCCCGATGGTGGCTTCGCGGTCTGGCACCCCGCAGCCGACCCCAACGCCAGCATCAGCCGTATCATCGAACGCCACGACATGATGTGGCAGCAGCCCCTGCGCATCAGCGGCGGCTGGGAGCACTACGACGCCATCAGCTTCGGCGCCGGGGAACAAGCAGCGCTCGATGCCCTGCGAGCCCAGCACCCGACGCAAGTGGCCCGGCGGCGGTCACTGCGGCCGGAAGAGGTCACTGCGGCATTCTTCCTGAGCCTGCAGCCGGCCCTCCAAGCGCCGACGGCCAAACAAGCCGAAGCGTTGCTGGCCGCCCACGAAGCCGGATACTACGAGAGCCCGCGCGGAGCCACCACCGCCCAGGTCGCCTCGCGGCTTGGCATCGGCCGCAGCGCCTTCGAAGAACGCCTGCGCGGCGGCGAGAACCGCCTGATGGCGGAGATCCTGCCGGCCCTGGCATGGCAGGGCGGCCCCGGGCGCTTATGAGCCGGCCCACATTGGCCCGCCCGTGGACTTTGCCCTCACGGACGAAGAGCAGCTGATCCAGAAGACCGTTCGCGAATTCTCGCGAGGTGCCGTCGCGGCGCGCGCGGAAGCCCTCGACAAGCAAGGCGGCTTCCCGACAGAGACCCTGAAGGAACTGGCCGCGCTCGGCATGCTCGGCCCGACCATCCCCGAAGAGTTCGGCGGCGTCCAGGTCAGCAAGGTCGCGTTCAACGCCATGCTCGAAGAACTGGCGTGGGCCTGCGCCAGCACCAGCGTCACCGTCGCCGTCCACACCAGCGTCGCCGCGACCCCCATCGTCCACTGGGGCAGCGACGCCGTCAAACAACGCTTCCTGCCCAAGCTCGCCAGCGGCGAATGGATCGGCTGCTTCGCCCTGACCGAGCCCGGCGCCGGCAGCGACGTCGCAGCACTCGCCACGACCGCCGTGCGCGACGGTGATGAGTACATCATCAACGGCGACAAGGTGTTCATCACCAATGGCAACCACGCCGGCAGCGCCATCGTCGCCGCCAAGACCGACCCGTCGGCCGGCCACCGGGGCCTCAGTCTGTTCGCCGTCGAGACCAGCACTCCCGGCTTCAACAAGGACGGCGCGGAAGAGAAGCTCGGCCTACACGGCAGCGACACCGCGCGCATCAGCTTCACGGACATGCGCGTCCCGGCAGACAACCTGCTCGGCAAGGAAGGCGACGGGTTCAAGCAGCTCATGGAGACCCTCAATGGGTCCCGCATCAGCATCGGCGCCCAGGCGGTCGGCATCGCCCAACGCGCCTTCGATGAAGCCCTCGCCTATGCCAAGGAACGGGTCCAGTTCGGCAAGCCCATCGCAGCCAACCAAGCGATCCAATGGAAGCTCGCAGACATGGACGTCAAGATCGAAGCGGCGCGCCTGCTATACATGAAGGCCGCCGCCGCCCAAGACGCCGGTGTGCTGACGCCCGAGATGGGCAGCCGCGCCAAACTGTTTGCTAGCGAGACCGCCACCTGGGCGACCATCGAAGCGGTGCAGATCCACGGCGGCAACGGCTACACCACCGACTACGTGGTCGAACGCCTGATGCGCGACGCCAAGGTGACCGAGATCTACGAAGGCACCAGCGAGATCCAACGCCTCGTCATCGCCAAGCAAGCACTGGCCTGAGGCGACCGACGCGGGCCACCCCACGCAAACCGTATATGCGCGAGAGGCGACGCCCCCTCGTGCGCGCGACCCTCCTGCTGACGGTACTCCTGCTTCCGATGGCGTCGGCCCAGTGGCTATTGGAAGACCCGTCCGGAGACGTCGAGGTGTCGAGCTACAACAATTCTGCAGGCGCGCCCGGCAACTGGCAGGCGGTCGACCTGCTTGCCGTGGGCATCATCGAAGAACCGGAGGACCTGTTGTTCACCGTCGACATCGAAGGGTTCCCTGACTGCGAAGGCGGACAATGCGCCAACGCCGGCGATCTTCGCACCTACTTCCAATACGGCGAACTTGCGTACTACGTCCAGCAAGGTGTCGACCCGCTCGGCAACGCGTACGGCCAGCTCCACTCCGTGCAACCCGGCGGCGTCGACGGGCCAGCCATCGCCACCAACTTGGGCGCCGTCAAGGACATCGAGGCCAGCACCGTCACAGCCCGCGTGCCCCGCGAGCTGATCGTCGACGAAGCCGGCACCCCTCCCGCCAAGGACCGCACCCTGACGCACATCATCACCCGCAGCTACTCTCAGTTCAGCCTCGGCGGCCCCGACTTCACCAACAGCGGCTCCGACGACATGCTGGTGACCCGCGACCAGATGGGCTTCGACGCTCCAGCCAACTTCACATTCCAGTTCGGCGGCTCCACGTCGAGCGGCACGCTGTACGGCATGAGCCCGGCCCCGTTCCGCGCCAGCAACGGCGGGGAGGCCACCTACCGCTACGCGGTCGAGCTGCACACTACAGGCAACACCAGCACGGCCGTGACCATGAACATCGAAGGCCTGCCCAGCGGCTGGACCTTCGCTCGGCCCAATGGCACCCTGACCATCGAGCCCGGTGCGCAGACACTGTTCAACATCCTCATCCACACGCCATCTGGCCACCAGCACGGCGGCAGTGACGTGTTCCATCTGTTCGTCGAGGACCAGTCGGACGATGCCAACTGGGCCCGCATCGAACTCGGCGTCCACTACCTGAGCGTGCCTCAGCCGGCCGGCCACCATCCGACCTTGTGGCTCCACACGCTGACCGATGGCACCGTCGCCACGGCGGCTGCAGCGTTCGGCGGCGATGATGGCCGCATCTGGATGAACACCCTCGAGAACGATCCCGGCGACGAACAGATCCCCGTGGTGGGTCAGGAAGGTCCGGGCGGGTTCCTTGGGCAGACCACGCGCTGGTCGATCTGCATGATCCCCAACCTGCGCCTCGGGCTCGACATGGACCTTGAGCGCACCGGCTCGTTGGCCGTCACGCTCGGCGCCACCGCCCCGCACGTCGGCGTACAGGTCACGGGACGACTGCTGCATATCGGCGGGCCCGAACCGCTCGACTTCTGCGACCCAGGGTTCTACAACGGCCGTGTGCAGGCCCTCATCGCGACCCTCGATGGCAGTGGTGCCAAGGACGTCACCAGCGGCCAGCAGTCCTTCGACCTGACCCTGACGCCGCTGCCGGCGGGTGACTACATTCCGTTCGAGGAAGGTGCCCAATTGGTGCTGGAACTCGAGGCGACCTTCACCGGCGGCGACCCGGGCCCCGGCGGTCTCAGCTTGTACCCCGGCGGCCGCATGGACCTGCCATTGCTCGAGTACTACGATGCCCGGCCGGCCGGCTTGATCGGTGGCGAAGAGGAGATCGTCGAAGTGCCGCTCGGCTCGTTCGACGAAGCCCCGGCTGAAACCAAGCAATCGCCGGCGACGTGGGTCGTCGCCCCGGTGCTCATCGCCATCCTGGCACGCCGCCGTAGCTAAGCGCCTCGCCGGGATTTGCGGTCCCTCTCGCGGTGCTACTTGCGCAGGTACCAGGTCGTCTCGTTGCCACTCGTCTGGTGGGCCACCACGCCCTTGCCTTCCAAGACGTGGAGCTCATGCTCCATCTCTTTCTTGTTCTCATGGAGCTCCTTGGCGAGGAACTTCACATCGCGCCCCATCCCCGGGCCGGTGGCGCCGAGGCGGGCGAGGCCGTCATAGACAGCCTGCAGTCCTTTCGGCAGGCTGGGCAATCGATGGCTGTCGTCGGGAGGTGCATTCAGGTTGTCTTTCGGTCGGACCATGGGCCCTCACCAAGACCATCATGTGGTGGAAACCGGCCTTGAACGTATGTTTGGTCCCCGTTGGGCGGGAGCCCCGTAGTGCCTACCCGAGCACCGCCGCCCCGACCTGCTGCAGTGACGTCGGTTCACAGGTTGGCGTACGGTTGCGGGCTCTCGACCACGAGGCCATGGTCGACCGGCAGGTCGAGCCAGGCACCAGCCACATCGATGGTGATGAGCCCGCCATCGCTGACCGGTTGCAGGCTCGGACCGGGACTGCCGACGAGGTTGCCGCTGGCGATCAACACGATGCGATTGCCGGCATGGACGACGTCCATCTGCGGGAAGAACCGCACCTCGACTTCTTGACGCTCACCCGCGATATCGGCATCGCCGCTGGCCAGACTCTTGACGTGGTTGAGGCTCATGGCGGCATAGTTGAAGCTGCGCAGTGTGCCGTCGGGGAGTTCTTCGGCCAGGCTGAGCATGAGACTGGCGCGTTGGCTGTCCGCCGTGACGTTGCCATGGAACACCGGCAGGCCACTGATGGTCCAGTTGCTGCTCAGCGGCTCGGTGCGCCATAGGACGCGGGTCGGTTCGTTGCCTCCCGGTAGCGGCAGCGGCACCGCCGAGCGATCGACCGCGCCACCGTTGGCGTCATGGTAGGTGACCTGGCCCGTGTGCCCCGTGCCGCTCGCGTCCAACTGTTGCTCGGCGCCGAGCGCGAAGCGGTGCCACATGGCATCGTCGGGCGGGAACGTGCGCTCGTGATGCCAGACACCATCGTCGTCCTGGATCTGGACGGCAGGTGCATCAAGGATGCCGGTGTCGATGCCCTTGAGGAACTGATCGAACCAGGCGACCATGGTCTCGCCCCACCAGTCGGCGCGGCAGGACGCGCCGCGGCCGGCGTCGGCGTCGAAGTCACAGGTGCTGGATGCACCGCTGGGGGATGGCCAGGCATGGCCCCACTGGCCGAGCCAGATCTTGTAGGCAACGCCGGTCTCTTGGATGGCCGACAGCCAGTCCTCCATGTTGTGGGGTTTGACGTTCCAGTCCTGCAATCCGTGGATGTAGAACACGCTGGCACGGTCCGGGTTGTCTTCCCAGGAGTCGCGCAGTTCAGCATGGAAGTCGCGCTCTTGCCAGTACGCATCCTTGTTGCCATCGAGGGTGCTGCTGGCGCCGCCGAATTGGACGTCGATCTGGTCTTGGCACGCCTCGCCGGCGACCGCGCCAGGCACTTGCTGCGGCTGCGTCGGGCTGGTGCCGCCAAACGGCGGGGCACCGACACCGACCAACGCCCAGTAGTAGGCGTTGAAGCCGAAGCCCTGGACATTGATGGGGACGCCGTTGACGAAGTTGTACTTGTAAAGGTCCGAGATGCCACTGATCGGCACGATGGTCTTGAGGCTCGGGGGTGCTTCGACCCAGACATCCTGGGGCGTCGTGCCGGGGTACGAGACCCCCATGAGGCCGACGTTGCCGTTGCTCCATTCCTGCGACGCCATGTGTTCGATGACGGCGCTGGTATCGCGGGCCTCTTCGCTGCCACCCTGCGTGAAGCAGCCCCCAGAGTTGCCGGTGCCGCGGACGCTGCTGACGCCGACCGCGTAACCGCGGGCGACCAGTTCGGCACCGACGCGGCCAAGGCTGGCAGGCTCGCCGCCAGCGTAGTAGGGGGTGACCTCGAGCACGAGGGGGACCGGTCCGTCAAGGACCGGGCGGATGATCCAGGTGTCAAGCTGCATCAGCTCCGTGATGGGCGTGCGGAAGTTCTCGGTGACGGTCGTGATGCCCTGGAGGATCTGCGACACGTTGTGCAGGTAGTCCCGCACGGGCGCCGACGTCAGGGCCGGGACCTCATCATGGATGTCTTGCGCCGTCGGCGCGGTGCTGGCGCAACCGGAGAAGACGAGCGCCACGGCGACTAACATAGACCACTTCATCGATGGCGACGGGCCCGGCATCGGGATAAGAGTTGTTGCCGCCACGCGACGCCTGGCCAGGGCCAGGAACAGGACACCACCGAGCCCGACGGTCGATGCCAGGGATGGCTCGAACATCGTCCCGCCCACGCCGCAAGACCCAAACCTGGATTCGAACATCGTCCCAGGCGCCTCTTATGACGCCTGGGAGAGTCTGACCCATGGACCAATGGCTACGCGGCCTGATTGCAGTCACCGTCTTCTTCATCGTCTTCATGGGATCTTTCGCCGTCGCGGGAGCCCAGGCCGCCGAACAAGCGCCTCCGGAGGACTCCCCCGCATGGTTCGAGACGGAGTCCAGTCGGGTGGGCGACAAAGGCCTGTACAAGACGGCGCTCGTCATCGTCAAGGACGGCCGCGGCGAATACGTCGACATGAACGCCCGCTACGCGTTCGAACGCCTGCCTGACGAACTGATGCTGGACGGCCAAGGCCGCTTGGTCACCACGGCATCGTTCGTGGCGGAGTGGCGCACCGAGTACTACGAGATGCACTTGCGCGATGTCCTGGATATGCCCGAGCTCAACCTGCCCGGCGTCCCCGTCATGGACTGCATGCCGCCACCTCCGACCGGCGGCTCGCAGCAGGAGATGGATCGCTACAACAAGGAGATGCAGGCGTGCAACGAGAAGTTCCAGGCAGAGATGAAGGCCTACACGGACGGCGTCTCGACCGCCGTCGGCGCCTACACGGCCGAGGTCGGTGACTGGGTCGCCTTGTTGGACCAACCCCGCCACATCGTCCGCGCGTCCGACTGGCATGTCACCCACCACGCCGATAACGACACCATCGCGACGACCTTCTTGACAGGGGCCAGCAAACTGGGCTCCATCGAGTTCAAGCCAAGCCTGCTCGGTGAACGCTCGACCCACGATGTCTCCTTGGCCGAACTCACACTAACCGAGCCCCTCCCCGTTCCAGGCCCGTGCGGCTGGCGCACTTCCGTGCAGGATGGCCCGCGTGACATGTGGGACCCCATCCAGGTGCACGGCGAGTGCCCGGCCGACATGGACCTCGGCTTCGCGGAGGTCGACCACATCAACGGGCCCATCGACCTGGTGGTCAGTGGCGAAGATGTCGTCGACGGCCGCGACACCGTCGTCTTCAGCATGGCGGGCCAAGAAGACAAGTTGCGTCTGTGGTTCGCACCGGATACCGCATACCCCCTGCGCGTCATGACCCGAACGACCTCCATGCCGCCAGCCATCGCCGAAGAACTTGGCGCCGGTTACCGCGCCCCGCAATTCTACGTCCTGCACGAACTCGTGTCCTTCCAGGCAGGCTCCCAAGCCGCTGAGCCAGCGGTGCCGTCCATGGCGGCCACGACGCCCGACGACGCCCCCTGGGGCCCGGACGCCACCGCCTTGGCCCACCCTTGGCCACTGGCCGACGCCGTGGCAGACACAAGCGACGACCTCGCCGATTGCCGTGAATGGCGGGACTGGCTGGCCGCCCACCCCGGAGCCCACGCTACCCGCGCATCCTACGATGTGCTGATCACCCCAGACCCCGATCACATCGACCCCATCGTCGACGAGAGCTGGCATGTCCGCGCCAGCGACGGCACGGCCACCGTGAACGTCGTGCTGCACCGCCACACGGAGACCACCGAAGACTTGACCGTCACCCGCATCCGCGTGCCCGATCCATGGTGCTCAGAGCCAGCGGTCGCGGCCGGCGCGGCGCCCCGCGGGCCGCTCGCCGAGGTGGCCGGAGCCATGGCCAGGCTGCAAGGCTTGGGTGGCAGTGCATCGGATTATGGCTGGGAAGGCGACACCCTCAGCCTCGAACGTGGCCCGCTGTCGCCCGATGGCGGTAGCATCTACGAACGGTTGGCCGTCGCCTCCAACGGCGGGCTTGTCCAGTGGGCTCGGCTGACGACCGATTACCCCGACCCGACGTTCGGGGACCCCGCCTGGCAGCCGAACGCAGACGACGACTGGGCCATCCACGCGGCCGGCCAGGGCGCGTGGGTCATGCCGCGGCCGGCGACAGCGGCCACCTTGGCCGGTGCCGCCGTCGGAGCCGGAGCCCTGGTGCTTCTGCTGCCAGCACTCAAGGGCCTGTTCGGTGCGCTGCCCATGTTCTCGCGCATCCGCAAGGAAGACCTGCTCGAGCACCCGGTCCGTAGCGACATCTTCGATGCCATCCAGGCCGATCCAGGCATCCATTTCCAAGAGCTCGTGCGCCGCATTGGCAAGGGCCGCGGCACCATGGAGCACCACGTTCGCAAGATGGTCGCGGCAGACATCCTGGTGGAGAAGGCGAACAAGGGCTTCAACTGCTTCTTCCCGAAGGGTGAGGTCGACCGCCATGTGATGGCTGCAGCCCCACTGCTGAAGGGCGAAGGGGGCCGCAACGTGCTGGGGGCCATCTGCAGCAGCCCGGGCATCGTCGCCGTCCATGTGGCAGAGCACCTGGGCATGTCGACGAGCACCGTCAACTACCACATCAAACGGTTGAGCGAGGCAGGCCTTGTGGCGGCGGAGCGCAAGGGCCGGTTCGTCGTGCTGCACGGCACGGCACTCGGAACCGAAGCACTGGGCCGTTTCGCCCGGACCTAAGTGACTGCCAAGGACCAGGTGTCTTCCTTGTCGAGTGGATGCGCGATATCGAAGTAGACGAGGGTCTCGGTTCCGACGGCGCAGGTCCACGAATGGCTGTACTGACTGTCGGGCGTCGTCGAGCCAAAGCTTGTGCCGCAGGATTTGATCTGCGAGCCGTCGGCTCGGAACGCCTTCACGGCGACGGTGCCGCCGGCACCTTTGCTGGCGGCGAATGAGACCTCGATGTCGCCTGAGCCCTTGAGGGGGCCGACGCCGTTGTCGCCGTGTTCGCTGAACACGCCGCCGCGACTGTTGGCCACATCACCCCGAGGTTCATCGATTCGCATGGTCCAAGTGGATTGATCACTGGCACCCCCGACCTGCAGGTCGTACGTCCCGACAGGCACCTCAAGGTAGCGGACGGCTTCGTACTTGCCGGGATAGGAGGCGCTGATCGACCGCTCGACCTTGCCTTCTTGCAGGAATTTGAGAGAGAAACGCGAACTCGTGCCCTGGTCATCGAACAGGACACTGACACGGACCAGACCGCCCTTCACCGTCACGACGGGGTCCGTGTCGGCGTCCGTGTAGTCGTGGCGGATCGTCGAGGCGCTGGGCGGCGGGTTCGTCGCCGTCGCGGTGGTCGTTGCGGTGCCGGTCGTTTCGGCGGCCCCGCCGGGGGACGCGGCCCCCTCCGTGTTCGACGCACTCGTACCCGAGCCGCTGCCGAAGACGCCGTCGTCGAGGTCGGCGAGGACATCGGTCTTGGCCCGTTCGAACGTGATGCCGGCAAATCCGCCGGCGAAGAACGCGAGCCCGATGAGCATTACAACGGCGAAGGCACGGCCGCCAGCAGGCCAGCGAGCCGGGTTGAGGCTGCGTAGGTCGATGGTGATCTGCCAGGGGTCCCGTTCCGGACCCGACGTCTTCTTGGCACTACCCTGGCCCTTGGTCGCCGTCTCGGCGTCGACGCGGCCGGTGAGTCCGCATTGGTTGCACGTGACGACCTCGCTGGTGGCCTGGATGATGGCTGAACATCCCGGGCATCGGACACGTCGCACATGGTCTGACCCGGCCTCCTGCTATTTAGGCAACGTGTGCAAGCGGTTGAAATGCCGCCGCCGGCCGACAGGTTTGGCGAAGCGGAAGCCCCGCCCCCGGTGATGCAGTGGCTTCGACCGACCACCCGGCCCGCCGCGCGGACCCCGCCGGCTCCCGTCCAAACCTTGACATAGCGCTCCATCTGGTCGCGGATTGAAGCTTATGGCGGTCCAGATCGAATCCACCCCCGAGTTCGTGCGCGAGACCTACCGCAAGATGCAGGAGCGCATCTCGGTCGTCCGCGAACGCCTTGGACGCCCCATGACCTTGGCCGAGAAGATCATGTACGGCCACTTGGACGACCCTGCCGGCGCCGACCTGACGCGCGGCAAGGCGTACCTCGATCTGCGCCCCGACCGCATCACCATGCAGGACGCCACCGCTCAGATGGCGATGCTGCAGTTCCTGACCACCGGCAAGCCCACCACGGCCGTGCCGACCACCGTCCACGCCGACCACTTGATCGCCGCCAAAGAAGGCGCCGCGGCCGACATGAAGGTCGCCAACATGACCAACGCCGAGGTCTACGAGTTCCTGCGCACCGCCTGCGCCAAGACCGGCTCCGGTTTCTGGAAGCCCGGCGCCGGCATCATCCACCAGGTCGCCCTGGAGCAGTACGCCTTCCCAGGCCAGATGCTCATCGGCACCGACAGCCACACCCCCAACGGTGGCGGCCTGTGCCAGTGGGCCTCCGGTGTCGGTGGCGCCGACGCGGTCGATGTCATGGCCGGATTCCCCTGGGAGGTCCTGCACCCCAAGATCATCGGCGTCAAGCTGACCGGCAAGCTCAGTGGCTGGACGGCCCCCAAGGACGTCATCCTCAAGCTGTGCGGCATCCTGACCGTCAAGGGCGGAACCAACGCCGTCATCGAGTTCTTCGGCGACGGCTGCGAGTCCATCTCCGCCACCGGCAAGTGCACCATCACCAACATGGGTGCCGAGCACGGCGCCACCACCAGCGTGTTCCCGCACGATGAGCGCATGAACATCTACCTGCGCTCCACCGCCCGCGCCGAGCTGGCCGACATCGCGGACGAGCACCACGACATGCTCGTGGCCGACCCCGAGGTCGCTGCCGACCCCGAGAAGTTCTTCGACCAAGTCATCCACATCGACCTGGACACCCTGGAGCCCCACCTGGTCGGCCCCCACACGCCTGACCTGGCCCGCCCCATCAGCGAGATGGCCGCAGCCGTCAAGAAGGAAGGCTACCCGGACAAGGTCAGTGCCAGTCTCATCGGTTCCTGCACCAACAGCAGCTACGAAGACATGGTCCGCACCGTTGAGGTCTCCGAACAGGCCGCAGCCCACGGCGGCAAGGCCGTCACGCCCCTGTTGGTCACCCCCGGCAGCGAGCAGGTCCACCTGACCATCCAACGCGATGGCATCATGGCGAAACTGCAGAACGCCGGCGCCACCGTCCTCGCCAACGCCTGCGGCCCGTGCATCGGCCAATGGAACCGCCCCGAGGCCGACAATGCTGAGACGAACACCATCGTCACCAGCTACAACCGCAACTTCCCCAAGCGCAACGACGGCTCGGCCAAGACCATGGCGTTCATCGGCAGCCCCGAGATCGTCATGGCCTACGCCCTAGCCGGCAGCCTGAGCTTCAACCCGATGACCGACCCGCTTGTCATCGACGGCAAGAAGGTCATGCTGGTCGCGCCGCCGCAGGCCCCTGAAGTGCCCGAGGGCGGCTTCGTGCCCGATCCTAACGGCTACATCGCTCCGCCCACGAGCGCTGACGAGGTCAACGTCGTCGTCGCCCCGGACAGCGAGCGCCTGCAACTGCTCGAGCCGTTCCCGCCCCGGGCAACCGAGCAACTCCAGAAGATGCCCTTGCTGTTGAAGGCCAAGGGCAAGTGCACCACCGACCACATCAGCCAAGCCGGCCCCTGGCTGCGCTTCCGCGGCCATTTGGACAACATCAGCGACAACTGCTACATCGGTGCCAACAGCGACTTCAACGACCACGTCGGTGGCCGCGTCGATGAAGCCGATGGCAAGGTCAAACTGTACCCCGAGATCGCTCGCCGCTACAAGGCCGAAGGCGTCACCTGGTGCGTCGTCGGTGACGAGAACTTCGGTGAAGGCAGCAGCCGCGAGCACGCAGCGATGGAACCCCGCCACCTTGGTTGCGGCATGATCATCACGCGCAGCTTCGCTCGGATCCACGAGACGAACCTGAAGAAGCAGGGTATCCTGCCGCTGAACTTCGTCGACCCTGCGGACTACACCAAGATCCTCGAGGGCGACCTCATCTCTGCCGACGTCGCCTCCTTGGCCCCCGGCAAGAACGTGAAGGTCACCCTACACCACCTGGATGGCACCGAGGAGTCCTTCGAAGGACGCCACTCGATGTCCGACGACCAGATTGGGTGGTTCTGGAGCGGCTCCGCACTGAACCTACTTCGTGAGAAGTAGGTTAGCGGAGACGCTTTCGTGCTTGTTCTGGGCGTAGCCCAGGACGAGCACGGGGCCGACAGGTCGCCAAGCGAGCTGTCGAACCGACAGACCGCAACTCCGCGCACGGCAGCGAGCCGTTGGGCTGACAGACCGCCACACCCCGTAGCACTGCTACACGCGGTCGCCAAGGCCCACGCAGGCGGCAGCGGAGCCGGACGGCTATTCCGGCGACGACGTGACGGAGCTCAAGACGGGCTCCACGAATTCCACGCGCACCAAATCCCGGTGCATGGCGTACCAGGCCACGAAGAACACGACGAGTTCAGGCACCCAGCCCCAAGTCTCGAGCGCGGCGGCGCGGGAGCGGGAGGCCTCGAAGGCGCCTGCGAGGACGACAACGGTCGAAACGCCCGACAGCGCCGGCAGCGCCCACGTGATGCTGGGCAAGCCTCCACGCACGATGGCGAACACGAAGAAGCCGATGGCCGCAAGGTGGCCGACAATACTCAGGACGAGCCCGGAGACATACAGCTCCCGTGCACCTTCCCCTACCAGAAACCAGAGGGCTTGGCCGACGAAGAGCGTCGACGCCATGACCCAAAACAGCAGCGCCGGGAAGCGCCCGCCCGACCCGACGATTCGTGCTCGCAGCATCTGGTGCAGGTAAACGAACCAGAACACACCCGCCGTGAGGAGCGTCGCAATCACAACGATGGGGAAGTCCCGCATGAGCGACTGCCGATTCATGCCGCCAAAACGATGGCTCCCATGAAGAAGGTTCCTCCCGCATGCCCCCACCACCCAAAGTCGAGGCTTCCTCCATGGCCACAGCAGCGCATACCACGCCAGAACCCCACACCACGTTCTTCTCCCTCATCCCCCATCCTACGGCATGACCGACGTGTTCGTCAACTTGGCCACCCGCGACCTCGCCGCGGCCTCAAAGTTCTACGCGGGCCTCGGCTTCAAGCCCAACCCGGCCTTCACCAACGATGACGCCGCCAGTTTCACCATCGACGAAGGCCGCTACCTGCACCTGCTCACCCGCGAGTTCCTCGGCCAGTTCACCAAACGCCCCATTGCCGACGGTTCGACCGTCGAATGCACCGTGGCCATGGGTGCCAAGGACCGCGCCGCCGTGGACGCCATGGCAGAAAAAGTGCTGGCGCTTGGCGGCGTCGAGGAAACCCCGGCGCAGGATCTGGGTTTCATGTATGGCCGCGCCTTCCATGATCTGGACGGGCACATCATCGAGTTCTTCTGGATGGACCCGACCGAATTGCCCCCACGCTAGTGCCGAAGCGCGAACGCCTTGAGTTCGAAATCTAGGTCCAGCACGTGGACCTCGCCATCCTCCGCGATATAGGGCGCGATGTCGTAGAAGCTGCGCACGACGCCGGGCTCCAACCATTCCAGTGTCTGATCCGGCTCTTCCCACCACACCGGCGTGATGGGCACTTCGAAGACCGCGCGGCCGGGCCCCCTCTCCGTCGCATCGGGGTACAGGAAGTACACCCAATGGGCGGGACTGAATTTGACGTTGAGCGCAGGCTCTTCGGTAGCGGGACTCCATGTGAGCTCTAGCCGTATGCTGCGCGTGCCCGGCAAGACCGGGTCGCCGTCCGGCGAGGAGAACCCAGGGTAGCCGCCACCGAAGCCGAGGTCATTGTGGCCCGGCTGGTCTTGGTACACGCCCATCAGCGACCCCGTGAAACTGTGGAACAGGTATTCGTCGGCAGGCCAGAATGCATCAATCTCCGTCTCGTTCCATGTCCGCGGCTCTGGCCAGGGCCCGCTCTGCGGCGTGTAAGTGATGCCGAACGCCGTGCTGTCCATGCTGTCCCAATCACTGTTCTGGAACAATGCATGGTCATGATGGGGTTGCACGCGCAAGTCGACGACTGGCGGCGCACCCGTTTCGTTGCTGAGGAATCGGAACTTCGCCTCGTCTTGGACGTCGGACACCACGTCGCCCTCGAGCAGTTCGTAGTAGGTGTGGACGCTGCCGCCGGGGGGTCCGTCCACGTACGTGACCTGGGCTTGCCATGTTCCGGGGGCGCCGGGTGCGATGACGATGCGCAGGTCTTCCTCCGGGCCCGTCGCATCGTAGGCAGTCCCGTCGGGAGCCGTCAACACCAGCTTGGTCACGACGACGTCCTGGCGGTTGGCGCTCAGCGCAAGGACATCGTGGGCCGGGCCTGAGCCGTAGGCCTTGAACAGGACATGATCGGCATCGCCGGCATCGAATGAGACCGTGTGTGTCTCACCGATGCCAACCTCGGCTGCATGCCATCCGCTGGCTTCGAGCAGCGATCCGACTTGGACCGCGACGAGGGGTGCCTCGACCCAGCGGGGCCGCACCGTGAGATTCCAGCCAAGGGCGTCTTGTTCCCAATCCGCCAGCCACATCTCGGTCATGCCGTAATGGCAGTCTCCGCAGAAGCCCTCCTGCACCACGACGTCGGACGACAAGTGCCAGGACCTGGCAACGGGTTCCGGCTCGGGGGTCTCGGCGTCAAGCCACAGACAGCCGGCGGTGGCCACGGCAACGAGCAGGAGAAGGAAACGCACGACCTCCCACCCGAACACCGCGTCTTAACGGCTGCTGGGCGGGCCCGCCGACACCTCGCCCTTGAAGTAGGCTCAACGCGGTCGCCGCGCAATGGCCGAATTGGAGACCAGCGTCGTGACGGATGTCCTGTTGCCCTTGGTGCTTGCAGTCATGATGTTCGGCATGGGCATGGCGACGCCGGCGCGACTGTTCAAGGAGGTCGCGGCCAAGCCACGCGGTCTGCTGCTCGGCTTGGCCGGCCAGTTGCTCATCCTGCCGTTGCTAGCCGTCGCCGTGGTGGTGGCCTTCCACTACACCGGCATGGACCGCGACATCGCCATCGGCCTGTTGCTGCTGGGTGCGTTGCCCGGCGGTGCCACCAGCAACGTCCTCGCCCACCTATGCAAGGGCGACTCGGCGTTGTCCATTGTCTTGACCGCCATCACCAGCCTGACCGCCATCGTCTGGACGCCGCTGGTGCTGCTCGGCGCGACCCGCTGGCTCTATGCGGATTCGGTGCGCGTGGCGTTGTCGTTCGGCGACGTCATGGGCCTGGTGCTGGTCGTCATCACCATCCCAGTACTGCTCGGCATCGTCGTGGCCAAGAAATGGCCAGGCTTCGCGGCCCGCGTCGATCGGCCGTTCCGCCTCGGTGGCATCGCGTTCCTGGTGCTCCTCGTGGCGGCGGCCATCGTGCAGAACCGTGATGGTTTCTGGAACAAGGCCGCGATCACAGTGCCGGCTGCCCTAGCGCTCAACCTGCTGGCCATGGGGGCCGGCTACTTGCTTGGTCGCTTCACCGATGGCCCGCGCCGCCGCAGCATCATCATCGAAGTCGGTTTCCAGAACGGTACGTTCGGCATCGTGTTGGCGACGACGCAACTTGAGTCGGCGACCGCCGCGCTCAGCCCGGCGTTCTACTCGCTGGTGATGTTCGCCACGGCCGGATTGTTGGCCTGGAAGTGGGGCCGCAATCCGCAGCCATCGGGTGCAACGCTTGCGCCGGCGGCGGAAGCGGGCTAGAAGGCGTCAGCCACCGGCTCGACCGCCGCGAGGCCCCCATAGGGGCCGCCGTCGAGATCCTTACCCTCGAAGAACGCCATGAGACCTCGATGCAGGTCGTGCATGGCGACGAGTGTCAGAAGCCCGACGACCAGCGCAGCCCAGCCGACTCCGGGAATGAAGGCGAACGGCAAATAGGCCAGGGTCAAGGCAGGCAGTGCGATGGGCGAGGTGATGGCCGGGTGGAAGCGCCCGACCTCCATGAACAAGAACGCGGCCGTGACGATCGCCGTCGCCACAAGGAGGATCTCAGCGGCATTGGTCTGCCAAGACAAGACGTCACGTCCCCCCGGCGGCTCGGCGACGGGGACCGGCGTCTCGACGAATGCGCCTCCATCCTGCTGGTACGATGCAAAGGGCCCGTCGTCGGCCCCTGGCCCAGGGAGCCCCACCCACAACAACGCCACGACGGTCAAGGCCGCAAGGCCGACCATCGCCGCGAAGGTCTTGCCGAAGAAGGGTACGCTTCGTCGTCGGTCCGCGGTCGAGAACAGGCGGTGGATGTAGATGTACCAGAAGACGCCCAGCGTCACGGCGCTGAGCAAGACGACGAGCCCGAACGACCGAAGCCCTGGATGTTCTTGGTTGCCCGCGTTCACATGGCACCATGGCCCCGCCGGTTTATGGTCATGACGAGCACCCCACGGCGGGCTCGCACGACACGTGCGAATCGCCGGGCCCCCGGCCCCAAGGCCCCCGCCCCATCACCTAAGTACGAGCCCGAGTGTGAACAGCTCAATGGCCATCAAAGAAGGTGACACCGTCGCCGTCCATTACACTGGTAAGCTGCCCGATGGGCAGGTCTTCGATTCCTCCGAGGGTCGCGACCCCCTCGAATTCACGGTCGGCGCCGGCCAGCTCATCGCTGGCTTCGACAACGCTGTCCGCGGCAAGGAGATCGGCGACAAGACCACCGTCGAGATCCCCCCGGAAGAGGGATACGGCCACGCCGACCCGGAGCGCGTGCAGACCATCCCTCGCGAGATGCTCGACGCGGACAACCTCGAGGAAGGCCAGGTCCTTGGCCTACAGACCCCGGACGGCCAAGCGCTGCAAGCGACGGTCCAGTCGCTCGACGAAGCGACCGTCACCCTCGACTTCAACCACTTCTTGGCCGGCAAGACGCTGACCTTCGACATCGAAGTCGTGCGCGCCTAGGCATCCACAACCGCTATTTGCCAGCACATGGGTCGACGTACCATGCGTCTGCCCATCCTCCTCCTTACTTTCTCTTTGATCTTGGCCGGTTGTGCCGGTGAGGCGCCGGCCGAGACCGACGATGGCCTGCCCGCGACAAAGGAGGTCGATGCGGGCCTCGACACGGGCGCCATCAGCGGCGTCGTCGTCGATGCCACGATCACGCCTGTGGCCGGTGCCAACGTGGAACTCAAGACATTGGCCATGAGCGCGGTCACGGAAGCGGACGGCACGTTCGTGTTCCCCGAGCTCGAACCAGGCGTCTACTTCCTGGAAGCCTCGGCCGAGCGCTACTTGATGATCCAGATGCAGGTCACGGTCACTGCGGGCGAGGTCGCCAAGCCGGTCATCCAGATCCCCGGCGACCCGACGCCGCTGCCGTTCCATCAGACCATCACCTTCTCGGGCCACATGGTCGCGAGCGACATCTACGCGGTCTATCTGCTGACCTACTACGTCGGCAACACGACCCTGTGCGAATGCATCTTCACGTTCGGCGTCGAACCCGGTTACAAGACCGCCGTGCTGCAGGGCGACTGGACGCCGAGCATCGACCCCACCGGCGAGCATGTGCTGTACTGGGAACTGTGGGGCGGCACCGATGAGGAGGGCCACACGGCCAACTACCTGGCGGCGGGCGAGACCATGCGATCGGCCGGGGCGGCATTCGGCGAGAGCCAAGGCGAGCTATGGGTCCAGGTATCCTCGAGCGAGATCCCCGACGTTGAGCAACCGTTCGATGGATTCCTGACGTTGTTCTACGTCGACGGAGCCCCACCTGGCTGGTCGTTCGGCCAGTAGTCGGACGTTGACGCCATCAGACCAACGTTCGTGCCAGCAAGTACATAAGGCGAGAACATAGGATGGAGGCTGTGCCCCGCTGGGCCTGGTGCCTCTTCATTCTCCTGATACTGGCCGGCTGCACGGCCAAGGAGCCAGCTGCCGAACCTACAGAGGCGTCGCCGTCGACGCTCGGCAACATCTCGGGCGCCGCGGTGACCCCGGACATCCGCCCCATCCATGGTGCCATCATCACCATGCAGCCGGGCCACTTCGAGACGACAAGCAACCTGTTTGGTGGCTTCACCTTCAGCAACCTGCCCCCAGGCACCTACGAGCTGACCGCCCGCCACGCCGATCACGACGACGCCGTCGAGGTCGTGGAGGTCGCGGCGGGACAGACCGTCAAAGCCCGAATGGTCCTCGCCACCGATGAGCCACCGGTCCCACAGCACATCACCGATACGCACCCGGGCTACATTCCGCTGTCCGCCGGACCAGCCGAGAACGTGACAGCGGAAGCCCAGAGCACCGCGGGCGTCGGCAACTGCACCTGCGTCTTCGACCTCGAGCCGCGCCAGCACATGCAGACATTGGTCATCGAAGCGGTGTGGACCGACAGCCTGGAACCCCCAGAGCCCACGCAATTCCGTTGGACCCTAGAGGTCCGTGATGGCCTCGAACTCACAGGCACTGGCACCGACCCGTTGCTGGTCCACATCAATGCCGACGATGTCGCTGGCTGGACCAACATCACCGCCATGCGACTCACCTTGGTCGCGGATGAGGTCTGGCCTGCTGCACAGCAGGACTTCACGGTGTTCACCACGATTTTCCAGGTGACGCCCGCGCCAGAGGGTTGGTCGTTCATCCGGGACGCGTAGGGGGGAGCTTTTGAGGCCCCGCCCACTGGGATGCTTGTGAAACTGGTCGCGTTCGATCTGGAGACCACGGGCATCGACCCGGACAAGGACAAGATCCTTGAATTCTGCTTCATCGAGCTCGATTCCGAACTGGAAGAGAAGGCCCGCTGGACGCGCCTGGTGAAGCCGGACATGAAGATCCCTGCCGAGAGCATGGCGATCCACGGCATCACCGACGAGATGGTCGCCGACAAGCCGGCGTTCTCCCATTACGCGGTCCGCATCCAAGCCCTGGTGGAAGGCGCGGTCCTCATCGCCCACAACCATCGTTTCGATGTCCAGTTCCTGCACAACGAACTCATCGCCGCCGGCCAGACCGGCCTATCGCCCGACCACCCGTGCATCGACACGCTGCAGATCGAGCGCAACGTCAATGCCCACCGCCTTGAGGCATGCTACCGGCGCTACGTCGGCGAGCCCCTCGATGACGCCCACCGCAGCGAGGCCGATACAGCGGCCATGGTCGAGGTGCTGCGCAAGCAACGCCAGGTCCACGCCGCGACGCTCCCACCGTCTGTCGATGGTCTGATCGTCGGCAAGCTCCACCAACACTTCAACCCGGACGCCGATGTCCGCAGCTGGCTCGACCACGGCCACCGCTTCTACCAAGACGCCGAGGGCGCAGTGCGCTTCGGATTCGGTAAGCACCGCGACCAGCTCGCTAAGGACCACACCGACTACCTGCTATGGATGCGCGACCGCGACTTCCCCGACGACACAAAGCGCGTCGTCCAGGACGTCCTAGGCCCGTCGTACCAATCGGCGCAGCGCACGCTGTGATCGCGAGTCCCCATGAAGATCCTCTGTGTCGGCCAGAACTACGCCAAGCACGCAGCGGAGATGGGCAGCGTGACACCCGAGTCACCCATCTGGTTCTGGAAGCCTGACTCGGCCATCATCCGCGACGGCGAGGCCGTTCGTTTGCCAGCCGGCATCGGTGCGGTCCACCATGAAGTGGAACTGGCCGTCCGCATCGGCGCCGATGGCCGCCCGGCAGACATGACGGTCGCGGTCGACGTGACGGCCCGCGACCTCCAGAACAAAGCCAAGCAGAACGGCCACCCCTGGGCCATGGCCAAGGGCTTCGACTCGTTCCTGCCGTTGGGTGAATGGGTCCCTGCCCAGCACCTGGACGACCAGCATCTCGTTCTCAGTGTCGATGGCGAGATGCGACAGCGCGGCCACACCCAACGCATGACGTGGGGCGTCGACGCGTTGCTGGAGCACGCCGCGAGTTGGGTGACACTACGCGAAGGGGATATCCTACTGACCGGCACGCCCGAGGGCGTAGGCCCCATCCAGAGCGGTCAGACCATGGTCGCAGAGCTGGCCGGGCATGCTCGCCTGACTGTGGCGATCGTTTAGGCCACGCCGAAAGCATTGGCCGCCTGCAGTCCGCCGGCGGTCAAGTGGACACGGACCGAGCGGCCGTCACGGCGTGCATCGAGGAGGCCAGCGTCCTGCAGACGCTTGAGGTGGTAGGTGGCCGTGGCCGGGGCCAGACCCGCTGCCCCAGCCAGCTCCTTGGAGCTGGAGCCCGGTGCCTGGTGGACGGCGGCGAGGATGTGGCGCGCACCGTCGGAGCGCAGCACAGGGCCGGCGTCGAGGATCGTGCGGCTGGTGGCCGCCAGGTAATAGCATGTGTAGCCCGGAGACTGCCGGGCGCGGATGAGTCCACCTTGCTCGAGTTTGTGGACGTGGTGCCGGATGCGTCCGGGGTTGGCGCCGAGGCGGTCACACAGCGCACGGAAATGCAGGCCGGGTTCGCCCTGCAACGCATCCATGATGGTGGCACGGGTCGGGTCTTCCAGCAACTCGTGCGGGCGCAGACGGCTGAAGAGAGCCAGCCCCGAGGCCTTGAGCAACGGCCAGGCCAGGTAGAGTGCGCCAAGGGCCGAGGCCATGAGGCCTATGGAGGCGGCCTCGGTGCCCGTGGGCACCGACCAGCCGGAGGTGGCGTAGCCGGCGACTGCGGCCGGTGCCATGGGCGGCGATGGTACCATGTGTTGGGCGGGTCCGCTGGTATGGCGTTCGAAGCGCGCGGTCTGGCCGTGACCATCCATGGTCAGGACGGAGACATCCTCGCCAGTGGCCGCCAGACCGAGCAGGGCCAGACCCTCCGGGCCCCAGTGCAGGGTCGACGTGCGCCCACCCGCGATGCGGATCGCGGGCTCGCCATCATCGTCGCGCAGGATCTCGAACCCCCATGCGTTGGCCCCGAGGTTTCGTTCGGTCGCGGTGACGTGACGCCCCCAGCGCTCCCACACCGAGGCGATGGTCGGCACGTCGCCGACGGCGGCCAAGACCGGAGCCTGGCGTGCCAGGGGTGATGGATCGAGGCGCTCGATGCGCACGCCGCCGAAGGTCAGGAGTTGGATGTCGTCCGATTGGCTGATGCGGAGGCTGAAGCCGTCGTGGCCGTCGCTGAGATGAAGATCCCAGGCGCGCAGCGTCTCGCGCCC
>JBFJNL010000018.1:0-23779 GCA_041618195.1 Thermoplasmatota archaeon
GCGCAGCACCTGCGCCAGGCTACGGGTCAGGCGACCCTGCCAGCCAGGGGCGGTGATGGGGTGGATGTACTGGGCTTTGTCCGCCTTGGCGAACTGGCCACGGCCGCGGACACCGATACCCCGTTCCCAGATGAACGGCGACAGGTCCGGATCCTCTGTCCCCTTGAGCGTCGGGACCTTGCCGGTGATGTAATCGACGATCTCGCGGCGACCCTTGTTGTCGAGCGCCATCAACTTGGGGTCCATGACGTGGGCGTGGTAGCCGCGACCGCCGGAGAACGTCAGGAAGACGTCCTTGGGGTCGACGCCGAAGTCGCCGAAGATGAACTCGTCCAGCAAGCGCTTGAACTGCGTCTTGACGATCTTCAGCTGGTCTTCGATGGGCATCTCTTCGCCACGCGCCTTGGCCGCTTCGGCCTCGTCCAAGTGATCGGCATCCAGATCGAAGATGAGTTCGGCTCCAAGCCATTCCTTGTCGGCCATCTTCATCTCCGCCGGCTTGCGGTAGTACGCCGTGGAGTAGTAGCAACTGTGCGGGCCCTTCCAGGACAGGTAGTTGTGGAAGCGGGCCTTGTCCCCGTAGCCGCGGTGCCTGAAGAACGGCGGCGGCCCTGGTCTGTCGGGCCACAGCATGAAGCCGAACTCCCGACGAGCGAAGCGGTCAGGCATCGGCGGCGGGTTGAGCGAGTAGTACCAGGCGAAGTTGGATTGCAGCCACTCGATGGTCTTGGCCACCGGAGGCGGGAACATCGGTGCCGGCGCCGGCGACGCGGGGGCCTGCTCGGCTTCAGGCATGGCTTGCCTCCTCGTTCTTGCGCTGCTGAGCGGCGATGAGGTGCTTGGACTTCTCTTCATCCTGCTTGATGAAGCGCTGGCGAGCCCGGTAGTAACTCAGCGGGTGCTTGATCTTGAAGCACAGATTGTCGCGCTTCTCCAGCGGACAGATGCCATGGGTCTGCATGGTACCGCACCCCGGCGGCGTGTACTTGTCGACGCCGCGGTCGCCGGCGATGTGCTCGATCTGGTAACGGGATTTCTCCGGGTCGAAGTTGGGGATCTCGCGGAAGTAATCCATGATATCGTCGACGGTCATGCCGATGGTGGCGAGGAAGCTCGCCATGGCAAAGCGCCCGTGGTGGGCGATCATCTTGCCATCGAACATGTCCTGGAAGATCTGCTGGATGCACGGCGGGAAGGCGCCTTTGCTGATGGGACCGAAGTCACCGGTCTGCCAGTTCTCGCGGGCATCTGCGAGCTTGGGGCCGAGTTCGTCGACGTAGGGTTGTAGTGCCGCCCGCACGCCTTCATGCATCGGCTTCTGGCGCTCCAGGTCGAGGTCGGTCTGGATGCGCTGCTCCAGGGCTTCCCGGCACAAGCGCGCCACGCCGGGCCCATCAAGCGGGACCCATCCCTTGGCGACGGGCTTGAGGATGAGTTTCCAGTCCGGTTCGCTGGGGGCGAACCTGAGGTAATCGGAGAAGTGGATGCGCCAGGCGTCGCCTTCGGCGTGCACCGGCACCTTGAGCGCGTCGGCGATGGCGGCGATGCTGTCGAGGTCCTGGATGAGCGTCGCCTCCAGGCGCGCCCCTTCTGCGGTGGCGTAGCGATGGATGAGCGTCTTGTCCGCAAGCAGCACGCACAGCATGCGGGCGATGGGGACGCTGAGCATCTCTTGCATGGCACCGCGTTCATCGGTGATCTGCGCCGGCGGAATACGGCGATCGACGAGCGCCCCTTCGATGCGGGCGACGCCGCGTCCGCGCACCGCTTCGTAGATGCCGGATCCCAGCACCTGGTCCATCCCCGGGCCGAAGTCGCGCACAGCGTCCTTGACCTCCGGTAGGAAGGGATAGTACGCCAGGCGGACGAGGTCCACGATGCGCTTAGCCACGGATGCTACTTCAAAGGTTCAGCAGCGCAGATACAGGCCATATTGACCCTGGTAGCCACCATAGAGGCCGCTGAAAGTGACCGCGATCTTCCAGTTGCCCTCGGCCCCAGACAGGGTCTTGGTCTCGCCCGCTTGGCCGCCGCCATTGAATGATTTGGTGTAGATGATGGCGCCGGCGCCGTCGGTGATCTTGACATCGATGTTGCCCTCACCTTGGAAGCCGACGGCGACTTGACCCTTGGTGCCGCAATCGAGATCTTTGGTCTCGACGCCGTTTTTCTGGCCTTGGCCAGCAATGGCGACCTCGTTTCCGAATCCGGTGGCGCCAGCGCAACCGGCCAGGGAAACAAGCAGTACGACAGATAGTATGCGGATCATGTGTTAGGCCCCGTAGTTTGCGCTGATGCCCAGGGACAGGGACCCGGTGAAGCCTTCGAAGTCGAGTTCGATGGTCCATTCGCCGATGACCCCGCGATCCGTGGTGAAGCCCTCTGAGCTTGAGCCAGTGTAGGTGGCTTCGTAGACGACGAGGCGGGCGGTGTCGCGGATGGTCAGGTGGACGCTGCCTTGCTGGACGTGGCCGCTGATACCGACGTGGGCACGTGCGGCGCCGGTCTCCCAATCGTACTGTTCCATGGACGATTTGTTGCCGGCGTTGAGGGAGTAGCCGAAGCTGTCGCGGGTGTTTCCGACGCTCTTGTGGTCATACGTCTGCGGTCCGTCTTTGCCACCGTATTCGGTGAAACCGGGTTCGGCACAACCTGCCAGGGCGATGATGAGCATGAGGGAGACGGCGCGGCCGACCATGACCGGCCAGTCGACGGGCGCATTATCACTTTTTGGGGCCGTGTCTCGGATTCAACAAAAAAGCGACGCGGTGGCTTGGCCCTCGACGCTGCCCCACATTCGGAGGTCCCAGTTGCCTGCGGCCCCGGTGAGGCTGCGTGCGTCTTGGCCGCCTTCGCTGGCGATATACTCCTCGTCGAAGACGATGGCACCTCGCCCGTCACTGGCCTGGATGCGGACGCTGCCGGCGCGGATCCCGGCCGTGTCGAGCTCCAGCCTGGCCTGGTCGCCGCAGGCGACCTCCCCGCGCTCATCGTAGGCGCGCACCGCATCCATGTCGAATTCCAGCGTCACGGCCGACGCGCCGTTGATGCAGCCGGATAGGCTGAGGATGGCCAGGACGGCCAACCAGCGCATGTTAATCCGATTCGATGCGCGGTGCGAGGAGGTACGTGATGTGACCTCCGCCGTTGGCGATGTCGAACTCGATCTTGACGGGGTAATCCGTGCCAAGGTTGAGGGTGATGGGGTCGTTGCCCTTGACGACCTTGCTCATGTTGCTGAAGTAGTCCAGCGAGAACAGGCTGCGGCTGTCTTCGGGGACCTCGATCTTGATGAGGTCGTCGCCGGTGAGGCGCAGGTGGACCTGGTCGGTGTCGCCGTCGGCGACGAGCTCGAACGAGTCCTTCGTGGTGACGAGGGCGATGTGGTCACTGACCGCTTCGGACGCCTTGATGCCCTGCTGAAGTTCGCCGGCACGGATGGTGACCTTGCTGGGGAGGTTCAGGTTGGGGACCTTGGGGTCGCCCATGTTGGCGGTGTCCACGAGGGCCATGCGCCGGGTGATGTGCCCGATGCTGAAGATGAGGCGGTGGCTATCTTCCTTGTATTCGAGGCCGATCTCATCACCGCTGGAGGCGAGCTTGAGGATGTCCTTGAGTTTGTCCAGGTCGATGCCGATCTCCATGTCTTCGCCGTGGAATTCGGTGAAGGCACCTTTCCCGAGGGAAAGGTCCACCATGGCGACGTGCGCCGGGTCAACTGCCTTGAGGGAGATGCCCTCGGCACTGATGTGGATCTTCGCTTCGTCCACGAGCGTCTGGACGGCGTCGAGGACCGTCTTGAGCACTTCTGCCTTGACTTTCGCCTTGAATGCGGACATCCCTATCAGGAGTGCGAAAACCCAGCGCGTCTTAAGGGTGAGCAGATTGTTACCAATGCTTCATGTGGAGGGTTTTGCGGCCTTTTCCAGGCGGCGAAGCGCTTTGAGACCCACCACGAAGAGCCCAGTCAACACCAGGACCAGGCCCACGTTCATCGTCGTGGTCACCAGGCGCCGGTCAGCGAATGTCGCGAATTCCCCAAAGGATTGCAAGAAGCCGAACACCCACACCAGGCCACCGACGCCAAAAAGAAGCACCGGCAGCGCCGTGGCAGGCGTCAACCATGCCATGTCCAAGCCCTCAGCAGCCCACTCGGAGTGCCCCTGATACCCATCACGATCCACGGTGCCTTGCAGGCCCCTAATGCCCCACGCGTCCCATGAGCCATTGGACATCAGCACGGAAGGGGCGCGGGCACGCCGGGACGAACCGGCCCAAGCCAAGGTTCTACGAGCTCCGGGAACCGAGTCCGAGCCAGTGATCACCCCGGAGATTCCCGCGAACGAAGCCTTGCGTCTCGCATCGTTGCGCGACATGGCCATCCTGGACACCGAGCCGGAGGGAGAATTCGACCAGATCACAAAGCTCGCCGCGCAGATGTTCGAAGTGCCCATCGCCCTCATCTCCCTCGTCGATGAAGATCGCCAGTGGTTCAAATCGTGCATCGGGTTATCGGCCAACGAAACCGGTCGAGACGTCTCGTTCTGTGGGCATGCCATCAATGTGGCGACACCGACGATGGTACCCGACGCGACGAAGGACGAACGTTTTGTGGACAACCCATTGGTCACGGGAGAACCCTACATCCGATCCTACGCGGGGGTTCCGATCTACAACCCCGCTGGATTCCCCATCGGCACGCTGTGCCTCATCGACACCAAGACACGGTCGTACACGGCAAGGGACCAAGAACGCTTGACGGCGCTGGGCCAGTGGGTGGAACTGCAGTTGCAAAAAAGGGACATCGACAGCGCGGAATCACAGGTGCACGCCGCCATGCGGCACCGATTCTGGACACTCAGCCAAGATTTGCTTTGCGTCGCAGGGGTGGATGGATTCCTACAGGACGTCAGCCCCAGTTTCACCATCACGCTGGGCTACACATCCGAGGAGCTCACGTCGAAACCGTTTCTCGACTTCGTGCACCCTGAGGATGTGGCAAGCACCATGGCGGAGTTCGAGATGATCAGGGACGGCCGAGCATCCATCCAATTCAGGAACCGGTACATCCACAAGGACGGCCACGCCATTTGGCTGGAATGGCTTGCGGTGCCACACCAGGAATCACTGTTCGCCGTGGCACGCGATGTCACCGACGTCGTCGCCATGGAAGATCGATTGGAGCGGGTCATGCAGCGCCTACAGCAACGGAGTGCCGAACTGCGAGACTTCACCCGGATCGTTGCCCACGACCTACGCGCACCGATCCGCAGGATCCGCCAAAGTGGAGAAGCGATGCCCCCCGCCTCCGACGTCGAGCTGGCCAGCCTGGACAAGATGATCCAGGATCTCGTATCCTACGAACACATCTTGCTGGCAGAGACACCTGAGCGCGACGTGAACCTCAAGGAGATCTGGGAGGAAGCAATCGATGCCGTGGCCCGTGAATTGCCGCCAGAGTCGGTCACGTTCGAAGGCCGCCCCGGCCCTCTCAAGGGCGACGCAGACCAGTGGTCCATCGTCTTCAGGAATCTGCTTGACAACTCGATCAAGTACCAAGACCCCGCCAGGCCGCTGCAGATCCGCCTCCAGGCGCTCCCCGGCATCGATGAAGTCCACCTGCACTATACTGACAATGGCCAGGGCATCGCTCCGGCCCTCGCCAAGAGCATCTGGAACCCGTTCCACAAGTCCCGAAGCGATGCAGAATCTACCCCCCACGGCCTCGGGCTCGCCATGGTCCGCCGCATCGTGGAACGGCACGGGGGCACGATCGCGGTCGCGCCCGCCGCCGAGGGCGCCCACTTCGTGATCCGCCTCCCACCACCTCCTGCGGCCACTACTCTTGCCCAGGGAATCCGGGAGGCAACCACATGAGCCATGCCCCGATCCGCGTCCTGATCATCGAGGACAATGCCGCCGATGCAGTCCACATCCGCCGACTCCTGAGGGAGACATTGACGACGTCAGGCGTTGAGGTGAAGCACCTCGAAGATGGCCACCATGCCTTGGCGGCCGCCCGAGAATTCCAGCCCGACGCGATTTTTATCGACTACGAAATGCCAGGGCGAAACGGGCTCGACGTCCTGGCTGAAATCCACGAAGAGCTTCCCCTCATCCCCACCATCATGATCACCGGCGTCGGCGACGAAGGGGTCGCCGTCAACGTCTGGCACGCCGGCGCCAAGGACTACCTCGCCAAGGACGACATCACGGGGCCCAGCATCACCCGAGCCCTGTTCCGAGCCATCGCATTGGCGCGCTACGATGCCAGCCTGCGGACCGCCATGCATGAGGCGTCTGACCTGCGCGTGGAGCGGAGCGCTGCCTTAGAAGCCAGCACAGATCCAGCCCTCTTGCTGGACCGAAGCGGCGGCATTGTTGAAGCCAATAGGGCTGCCTGCGAAACCCTCGGGTGGAGTCATACAGAGATCATTGGCCGCGATTTCCATGACCTTGCCCACCGCCTGCGGCCGCCCGAGGTGAACCACGACCCGGCCGGGTGTGACTTGGAAAAAGCGCTGCGGGAGAACGCCGAGGTCGACCTCGGACCAGATTCCCTGTGCACAGCAACGGGGTCCTTTGTCCCCCTCAATCTGACCGTGCGCCCGGTTGCGCCCGGTGGTGTCTCCCGTGGCTCGATTGTCATGGCCCGCCCGCGGCGCCAGACCGGCACGCCGACGCAGTTGGCCAATGAGCAAGCTGCGACGCTACAACGGCTCCGGCGCGAAGAGCAGGAGCGGACGGACATGCTGAATGTCATAGGCCACCTCATCCAGACTCCCTTAACGCCCATCATGCTTCACCTAGGGGTGTTGCAGCGGCGCGGCTGGGACGAACTGGATGCCAAGCAACAAGGTTCGGTGCAAGCCATCGAGCGAAACGTCCAGCGCATCAAGACCGTCTTTGAAACCGTGTCCACGGTGACGCGTTTGAAGCGCGGTGAACGCCCCATGAAGCCGGCGCCCACGGATATCATGACGGCATGCAAAGAGGTCATAGGAAGCGCCAAGGAGCGCGCAGCCGAGCGCTTCGTGAAAGTCCACACCATAGGCGAATCTGGTGAAGGTTTGGTCGACCCGGACGCGTGGCAGACCGCGTTCGATCATGTCCTCGCGATGTCCATCGAGCGGACGCCGCCGGACGGGACCATCCTTCTGCAGATCGAAACAGGCGAACGGTTCATTGACGTCGTCCTGACGGACACCGGCCCTCAGCTCTCCGGCTCCGAGCTGCGCGGGCTCATCGACCCATTTGGATTTCTGATGGGCGACACGTCGACGGGGCAAGCCGCTGAACGGGCATTGAAATTCTACGTGGCCCGTGTGCTGCTCGAAGCCCAAAATGGCCAACTTGAGGTGTTGAGCCAGGGGCCCATGACCATGTTCATTTGCCGCCTGCCAAGGGCCCCGAAGGAGGCCACCGAGACGGACCGTGACCGGCTCCAGCAGTCCCTCGCTTCGGCGGCCCAGAGCATGGAGGCTGTCGGAACGGGCCCATTGTCGAGCCCCGCTCCGGGGCCAGCCCACGACCGGTAGCTGATGAAGCCCCACATCTCCAAAGGGTCGGTGAACGGCTCAAACGTGCCGGGAGCCGCGCCCGGCCGGAATTCAAGCTAGTATTCGCGCCAGGAGTGCCCGCATTCCATGCACTCATTGATCTCCGTCGGCGGTTCATCACTGCGACGGGTCTGCATGAGGTGGAAGTAGGCCTTGCCGTGGCCGCACTTGGGGCACTCGGCGTCCTGCTGCGCACGGTGGTCGACCTGGTGTTCGACGACAAGGCGGACCCTGCCCTCGGCCTCCTCGGTGACCATGTGGCTCTTGACCTTCTTCGAGTCCGTCCAATCGCACTTGCGGCACGATAGCACGCCGTCGACCGGGTAGGCCATGCTTTTGCATTCGGGACAGAAGGGCACAATGACGGCTAGGCTGCGCTTGTTGAAGAGCGTGGCGGCGTCGGCCATCGAGGCCCACCCCCGCGAGCGGTGCATCCTGCCAGCAGAGTGCGGCCTACGGCGAACCGCGGATCTCGCGCAGCGCGCCGAGCATTTCCTTCTGCAATTCCACCTGTTCGCGCAAGTACGGGGTGCTGGTCGCTTCTTGGATGAGGCGTTCAAGCAGGTACTTGGTCTCGCCATACGGGCGGATGCCGGTGAGCTGGTGGAACGTCTTGGCGCGGGCGGTCTGCACTTCTTTGCCGCCGCCGGCCGTGACGGCGCCGCCACCCAGGATGCCCGCCTTGGCGGCGCCGCCGCCGACGGTCATGCTGGCCTGGCTGGTGTCCGCGCCGAGCCCGAAGCCGCTCTGGGTGACGGGGATCAAGGTGCCGACGTCGAAGACCCTCGACAGGATGCCCTGGGTGCCATCGAGGTCCGTGATGGCCTCGTACTTGAGTTGGCGTTCGCGCTTGACGATGGTGCCGCCAGAGAACAGGATGCGGAGGTTGGTGAGCGTATAGCGGTGGCTGCGGCGGTCCATCTCGCACCATAGCATGGAGGGCATGGTCAGGATGACGAGCCCGAGCGGGATGCCTTGCTCGGGCGTGACCGGCATATAGCGGGTCAGCACGGCGGTGGCGATACCGATGGCGAGGTACAGGAAGAACGTCCTCCAGCGGATGCCTGTGACGGCGATGATGGCACCGACGACGATGAGCCCGACGAACATGTAGACGTACGCGGCGGCGGTGTTGCCGTACAGGAAGTTCCAGATCTCATACCACTTGCCCGTGGACGCACTGGCCCACCACGTTGTGGTGAACACGAGGGCAAGGGCGACGCCGAGCAGCGCCGGATACGCCGCGACGAAATAGCGACCCGCCCAAGCCACAGGGTGGGGTCGCAGTTCGGTCTCTAGGCGTTCTCCAGGCAGCAAGCGGACGGACATTCCAAACGTGACATGGGGGCGTCGCCGAAAGCCGTTGCGACTCAGAACCGGCGGGCGGCGGCGATGCGCAGGCCGGCTGAGAAGGCGAGGAACGCTGCGATGGTGGCCAGGTTGACCACCCACATGCCCGGCGTCTCGACCGTGCGACCACCGACCTGGACGCCGATAGCGACGGCGTACGGCAACCAGGCGATCCAGCGTTGGATGCGGCCGGTCCAGGCGACCGCGTACCACACGACGCCCATGATGGCGGCCAAGGCGATGCCGACGAGGGCAACGGTCCACACGGCCTGCCAGGCGAACCAGTACCATCGTGCGCCCCACGCGGCGGCAGCGAAGTACAGGGCGTAGAGGAAGACGGCGAACGCGATGACCGGCCATGGGCGGCGGCGGATGAGCCGGCGCACCACGGCGATGTCCCCTTCGTCCGCTTCGCCCTTGGTCTTGACGTGACTTGGCCTAGCCGATGGCATGGCGAACACCGCCAGCAGGAACAACGCCGCGCCGATGCCGGTGGTGACGTCCATGCCGATGAGGTCGCGGACCAAGGCCGCGGGGACCTGCACGGCGACCTGGCCCAGGTTGTCCCAGGCGGTGCGGATGCCCGGCACCACGAGCGGTCCGGGAAGGCGGGTGCCGCCCAGCAGTAGCATGCCGGTGACGGCAGCCGGGGCTGCAATCATCGGAGCCAGGGCTGCGGCGATGAAGGTCAAGGTGCCGAGGGGGCCCTTGCGGACCTGGCGCGGCGTGACGTGGCCGGCATCGACGCCGACCTTCATGCGGCGGATGCCGTGGCCACCCAGCAGCAGGACGGTGGCGTGGCTGATCTCATGGACCAGGACGCCGAACCAGCTCACCACCGAGTAGGTGGTCCGCTGGTAGCGCAGCAGCCGATACATGCCGCCGCGCAGCGCCTGGTTCACGGCCAGTGCCTGGACGCGCCACAGCAGCCACGCCAAGGCGATGGGGATGGCTCCTGCGATGACCCAGTCGATGCTGACCACGCCAGGCCATCGGCGCGGCGGCGTTTGACCGTGCCGTTCAGCTTTCGGCCATCAGGCTGTCATAGGGCCACGGGCCGACGGCACGGACCACCAGTTCGTCGGTGAAGCGCACCATGCGACCTTCCTCGTCCGGGCCACGGGCGCGGTCGCTCAGGGTGATGCTCTGGCCAGGTTCAAGGACCGCATCGCCGACCATGACGCGGCCATCGGGGGTGGCGGTGATGACCACGGTCCCCAAGGCGCGCATCGGGACGTCGACGATGCCTTCATCGGTGATGCGGTTGACAATGGGACAACTACTGGCATCCCACACCACGGCCGAGATGAGGACCTTGGGCGACGGACCGACCCGGTTGTCGGCCAGCGGGTCGCTGGAGTAGCGGATGGTCTGGGCGGCCTCGTCCACGGTGTTGGTCCACAGCACGCTGCACATGCGGGTGGAGACCGGGAACTGGGTCTCTGATCCGGAGACGATGACGAGCCAGAATTCGTCGGCTTCCCGGGCTTGCCCGGAGGGCTCGCCTTCGACGATGGCATCGGCTGAGAAGGGGTAGACGCAGCCGCTCAACGCGACGGCCACGAACGGTGCCAGCACAAGGACCACCAAGCGCATGCACACCCATTCGACGCGCCAAGGCTTCAGCTCTTTGCTTCCGATGGGGCATCGCCTAATCGACGACGTCCAAGTGCGTCGGCGTGCCATCGTGGGCGTAGGCCCTCCAGTCCCCAGGGCCATACGGGCGGCACAAGATCAAGTGGATCTCCCCATGCTTGTCGAACAGCTCCAGGTCCGCGTCGCTGGGGTATGGATGTTCGTCGGGATGGCTGTGCAGACTGCCGCGCACGGTCTTGTCGACGGGTGCCATCCAGAGGTTGAAGATGGCATGCTCGTCGCCGGCCACGGTACCGGGTAGCAGGACCACTTCCGTGATGGTGTCGCCGAGGACCTCGAGGAGGCAGGCGAACTCGGCAGGGCCGTCGGCGTCGGTCGCGGCGGCGGCCTCCCTCGCCATGTCGATGACGCCGCGGCGGATCTTCGTGATGTGGGGATGGTCGTAGGTCTCGCGACTCCAGCGCTCCCATTCCGCCCAGTAGTCCTCTTCGGAGCAGTTGGCCCACCAGTGCGCTTCTTCGTCCTCGCTCCACTGCGCGCGCGGCAACTTTTGGTAGTCCGGGCGGATGCTCCGCCAGGTGCCTTTCTTGCGGCCAAACAATCCCATCAGCGTGTCAGTTTGGTCCGGACGCGTTCGTAGAAGCCACTGCTGAGCCGGATGAAGCGGGCCTTGCGGTCGCTGATCTCGAGCGTCAACGTGCCGCCGGTGGCGACGTCGTGGCCGATCTGGCCGTCGATGACCACGCGGGCCTGTTGGACGCCTTGGGCACTGTCGCGTTCGAGGAGCTTGAGTTCGACCTTGGCAGAGGCCGGCACGACCCATGGACGGGCCGACAGTTTGAACGGCGCGATGGGCGCCAAGACGAGGCCGTTTACGCCGGGGTGCATGAGCGGGCCGCCGACACTCATGGCGTAGCCAGTGGAGCCGGTGGGCGTGCTGACGATGATGCCATCGCCGCGGAATATATCCAGCAGCTCGCCGTCGACGTGGGCCTCGAAGCGGATGAGCTTCGCGATGCGACTGGTCTGCAGCGTGATCTCGTTGGTGGCGTCAGCGAGGCGTTGGCCGTCGAGCCAAGAAGCCAGCTTGTAGCGTTCTTCGACCCGGTAGTCGCCCGAGATGATGCGGTCCAGCGCTTCCAGCGCCATGGGGGGTTCGACCTCGGCCAGGAAGCCGATGGCGCCGCAGTTGACGCCGAACACTGGTGCCGTGTGGTGATGCTGGGCGTGCAGGATGGTGCCATCGCCACCGACGGTGAGGATGATGTCGACGTCCATGTCCTCGATGCGCATGGACTGGACGCCCTCGGGGGCGGTCAGTTCAGCGTCGACGACGACGGATTGGCCGCGCTCCAGCAACGCCCCGATGAGGAACTCGGCTTCCTTCTGGACATGGGTGATGCCGCCTTTGCCGACGACCCCCCACTTCATTGGACCGCCTCCAGGACGCCGGCGGTGCGCGTGGCGACGATGCCGATGCCTTGGGTGACGTCGAGTCCGAGCTCGATGGCGGTGCCTTCGGGAGATTGGCAGATGCCCCCCGCTTGGTGCACGAGATGGATGCCGGCCGCGATGTCGATGTTCCTTAACCAGGGGCGACGGACCAAGAAGGCATCGAGTCGACCCACGGAGACGTAAGCCAGTTCCAATGCGGCCGATCCGAAGTCCCGCAGGTGGTGTCCCCGGCGTCCTTGCTCGGCCTTGATCTCGTCTTCGGCGCTGTCGGCGATGACCGCCACCATGACCTCGTCGGGGGTCCAAGGCGGCAATGTAGCGACCTGGCCGTCGATGTGGACCGGGCCAAGACCAGCGTGGATGGTCTCGCCCGATACGAGGTTGCGCACGACCGCGCCCTTGATACTGGCCGCCGACGGGGTGTCTGCGATGGCGATACTCGTGCAATAGAACGGGATGCCGCGGGCGGCGTTGCGGCTGCCGTCGAGCGGGTCGACGTAGGCCCATGGGCCTTCGTCGCCGGTGCGGCCGCTCTCTTCGCTGATGACGCTGACCCCGAGGTCGCGGGCCAGTGCCAAGATGGCGTCGTCCAGCACGCGGTCTGCGTGCGACGTCTCGGTGCCGTCGGCGCCCATGCCGACCACGCGGTACGGGTCCTTCTGTTGACGAACGTCATCCCAGGCGTCGCGCGCGGCGTCAGCGAGCTGCAATGCGAGGCGTTCTGCGTCGGCCACGGTCGGGGACGTGCCGGAGGACGGTTGAATCCTTTGGCAGCTTCTCGGCGGCGGGGCGCCAAGCACCGGTGCACATGCCCCTGGCCGGCGTCACATCGGGGGAAGGGGGAGGAGTGTAGGAGCCATACGGGGGCCAGAGGGTTGGCTGGACCTATGGCGTCGGGTGGGTACGGATCTGGACGCAGTTGTGCCAGTGGCCGTTGGAGTAGCCATAGCAAACGAAGCCGTCGCACGATTGGTGCATGTTGTTGTACACGTCTTCGTAGGTGCAGATGCCGACGGCCTCGGCTTCTGGGGCGGCGACGAGGCCGAGGCTGAGCGTGGATACGAGGGCGAGCCCGATGAGAATGCTGCGCATCATCGTGCTGCGATCAGCGTGTCTGCCTTGACGGTTGCGCGGCGGCCCCGTATCATCCAAGACGTTCTTCGGCGTAGGGGTCAGGCCCGAACAAAGGCGGCGGTGGCAATTGGCCGGTGCGCTCGGCCTCTTGCGCCGCCTTCTTGCGGTAGTGGAAGAAGATCGGCAGACCGGACAGCACGATGACGAAGGAGAACAGGCGGTTGACATCGCCGACATCGAACTTGCCCGCCGAACTGGAGATGGCGTTGACCTGGTCGACGATGAGGTAGGCGACGAAGGCCCAGGCCACGGCCACGTACGCAAGGGGCAGCCACGGGTACAGGGGCACCTTGTAGGGCCGCGGCAGGTGCGGGTGGGTGCGGCGCAGGACGAGCAGGCCGACGGCGCTCAGACCGTAGAAGAAGAACGAGATGAACACCACGTTGTCGGTCAACGCGTTGAAGTCGAAGAGCACCAGGAACAGAGAGGCCAGCAACGCCTGGAACAGGATGGCCCAGCCCGGCGTGCGGTGGCGTGTCAGGCGTTCGAAGATGCGCGGGAAGATTCGGTCGCGGCTCATCGCGAAATAGATGCGCGGCCCGCTGAGCGTGATGCCGTTGAGGCCACCGAACACGCTGACGAGGATCATGATGGCGACGATGCCCGTGCCGCCACCGCCGAGGAGCGCGTCGGCCGTATTGGTGGCCACCGTCTTGGGGTCGTCGTTGAGCCCCGCGACGCTGGCGTCGGCAAGGCCTTGGTAGCCGAGGACATTGAGGTAGCCGAGGGTGATGGCGATGTACAGGACCATCACGGCGAGCAACCCGAACAGCATGGCGCGGGGGATGTTCTTGCCCGGGTTCTTCAGTTCGGAGCCGACGCGCACCACGTTGGTCCAGCCATCGTAGGCGAACAGCGCGCCGACCATGGCGACGCCGGCGAACAGGCCGAAGTCGAAGCCACTGTAATCGGTGACGGTGCAACTGGCCACGATCTCCGGGTCGACGCAGTCATTGAAGTCGCGCACGCCGTAGTCGGCGGTCTCGAAGAAACCGACCTCGGGGCTGGCGGCGACGCCCAAGAACACCAGCGCGGCGATGGCGAGGCTGACGATGAGGATGCCCTTGAGGACCGTGAACAGCATCTGGATCCCGCCGCCATACTTGACGCCGAAGTAGTTGATGATGGACAGGAACGCGATGAGGCAGATGGCGAACAGTTTGCTCGTCGTGAATTCCGGGAAGAAGTTGGTGGGCAGGTCGAACAGGACCGTGGCCGGGGGATGCGGGGTCAGGACCAACAACTGGTCGGCGAAGATGACGGCGAGGGCGGCGGCGGAGCCGGCCAGGTTGACCGTGAAGGCGACCCAGCCACTCAGGAACGCCGCGACACTGCCGAGCCCTTCCTTGATGAAGATGTACTCGCCGCCAGCGCGGGGAAAGATCGTCCCCAGCTCCGCATAGCATAGGGCCCCCATGAGCGTCATGAGGCCGGCGATGACCCACAGGACGACGATCATCATGGGCGAGCCGGTGCCTTGGGCCACCCGGTTGACGGACAGGAAGATGCCGCTGCCGATGACGATGCCGACGATCATGCTGACCGCGCCGAACAGGTTGAGTTCGCGCAGCAGCCCGTCACCCTTGGCTTCCGCCGGTACAGCGATCTTCGTGACCATCGACTGTGGCCGATGGGGATGCGCTCGCTTTGACCGTTTGCAATCTCGGCCGGCCGCGGCCACGCTCGACAGGCGGAGGTGAAGATCGCCGGCGCACGAGCCTGCCTCCGGCCGGTCCCTGCCGAATGCCTTTATCAATGAGTTGACCTCCCGCGCCACGAGCCATATGAAGGAACAGGCGGAAGTCCGTACCCTGAAGGAAGGTCGATTCATGCTCATCGATGATGAGCCCTGCAAGATCGACTCGATCACCAAGTCCAAGCCCGGCAAGCACGGGGCCGCCAAGGCCCGTATTGAAGGCCGGAGCATTTTCACGGGTTCCAAAAAGACCTACATGGGCAGTGTGACCGACAAGATCTGGATTCCCGTCATGGATCGCCGTAACGCCCAGATCCTGGCCGTTATGGGCGATCAGTGCCAACTGATGGACTCGGATTCGTTCGAGACCTTCGACATCCCGATCGGCGACGTCGAAGGCGTCGAAGCGGGCAAAGACTGCACGTACATCGACTCCATGGGTCGCCGCATGCTGCAGTCCGTCGCTGGCAGCTGAAGCCAACACACTTTCACCCTCCTCTTCCCAACCTTTGACTCGCACCCCGTGTTCGGCATCTTCCCGGACGCGGCGAGGTGTGTTCCCTCCACCACGCACCCATCCATTGCGTGTCGCCTGGTCGCGTCCGGGCATCCAAACCCCCAAGACCCGCATCTGGCTCCGTCGAGCATGGACACCTTCAACGACCGCCTGGCCGCGAGCGCCCAACGCGCCGGCAGCTGGCTCTGCGTCGGCCTCGACCCGGACCCCGCCAAGTACCCCAAGGGGCTCGGCGTCGACGACACGGCCGAATTCTGCCTCAGCGTCATCGAGTCGACACACGAGTTCGCCGCAGCCTACAAGCCGAACGCGGCGTTCTTCGAAGCCCTTGGCTCGCTTGGACACGACGCCCTGATGGACGTCATCGCCGCCGTGCCGCCGGGCATCCCCGTCATCCTGGACGGCAAACGCAACGACATCGGCAACACCGCCGCCAAGTACGCCGAAGCCGCGTTCGATGAACTCGGCGCCGACGCCGTGACGGTCACCCCATACCTTGGCCGCGACACCGTCGAACCCTTCGCCGAGTACGACGACCGCGGCGTCTTCCTATTGTGCCGCACCAGCAACAAGTCCGCCGGCGATATCCAGGACCTTGTCGTCGACGGCGCGCCACTGTGGCAGAAGATGGCCAAGCTGGCCATGGGCTGGAACGACGAGTGGCACAACATCGGCCTGGTCGCCGGGGCCACCTACCCCGATGAACTGGCCGCCATCCGTGGTATCGTCGGCGACGGCGTGCCCCTGCTGATCCCCGGCGTCGGCGCTCAAGGTGGCGACGCGAAGACCACCATGGAGCGCGGCTCGGACGGCCACGGCATGCACGCCCTCGTCAACGTGGGCCGCAGCGTGATCTACGCCGAAGGTGACGACTGGCAGGCCGCCATCGCGGACGCCGCGCGGGACTACGCCTCGTTGCTCACGTCGCCGCGCTCGTGACGTGGAAGTCACGATAACGCACGACGAACAGGCTGGCTAGCCCTGCGGTGCCAGCCACGACCAACAAGATCGGCACACTCATGGAGAAGTGCGTCAGCGTCGTCCCCCAGATCAGTGTCGTCGTCTGGTCGGCTGCATCGATGAGGCTGCCCAAGTGGTGGGTGGCGGACAGTTTCTGGCCTGCGACCGGCAGGTGTCCCACCAGCGCTTCCCACAATCCCAGGTAACCGAGATTGATGAAGAAGTGGAACCGGGTGGAGGCCAGACTGGCCAACCCGAAGAGCATGGTGTAGACCACGGTGCCCAGGAGGGCCGCGCCCAGGATGACCGGGAACATGACCCACATGACCTGCGTCGCGGCGACACTCTCGGTCGGCGAGACGCTGACCCGTGCGCCGTCGGGAGCGTAGAGCGCGTAGGAGATCCAGCGCATGACCCACAGACCGAGCACCTGCAACAGTGCCAGAGGGCCGGCCACGGTCAGCACGGCCAGCGCTCGGCTCGTGTACAGGGTGGTGCGAGGGATCGGGCGCACGAGCAGGTAGCTCAGCGTCCGTTCTTCGGCCTCGTCGGCGATCATACCGCCGGCCAGCAGCAGGCATGTCAGCGGCAGCGCGACGGGCAAGATGACACCGCCCGCCAGGTCGGTCAGCAGCGGGCTCCACCCATTGCCGTATGTGAAATTGTTCTGGTCACCCAGGAACGCCAGCCATGCTGCGGCCAGGGGCAGCAACGACACGAGGATGGCGAAGATGAACTTCTTCTGACGAACCAGCCCATGCAACGCGATGCGATACGCCTCGGAGTTCATTCCGCTCATGCGCCACCCCCGGTGAGGTGCCCGAACAGACTGGTCAGATCCGTGTCCAGCGTCTCGTGCCCGACGTAGCCCCATGCCGGCGGGGTGGCCTTGTGCAGACCGACCAAGAAGTCACGCAGGTTGCCTGTCTCCAGCACGACCGACGTCTCTTCGACGTTGACGGCGTGCACCAGAGCGGAGCGTAGCATGTCCTGGGCCGCCTTGCGCGGGTTGGCGCAGCGCAGCCGTACACGACTGGGGATATTGCCCAGCGCGGCACGGACCTCGTTGCTGTCACCGCGTGCCACCAAGCGACCTTGATGGATGACGGCGATGCGCTTGGTGAGGCGCTCGACCTCGGGAAGGATGTGGGTGCTGATGATGATAGTGCGACCGGCCGCCGCCAGGTCGCGGATGCGGTCCTGGATGCGGCGCCGTGCCACCGGGTCGCAACCGAGCATCGGTTCGTCGAGGTAGATGAGCTGCGGACTGTGCACCAATGCCTGGGCCAACTTGACCCTTTGACGCATGCCCTTCGAGTAGCTCTTGATGGGGCGGTCGAGACCATGGTCCAGTCCAAGCTCCGTGAGTTCCTCGCGGGCCCGGACGGTAGCGACGGCCTTGGGCATGCCGCCGAGTCGCGCCAAGGTGGCGACGAACTCGACGCCGGTCATGGATTCCCAGAACGCGTCCTGTTCGGGCACGTAGCCAACGTGGGCCATGAGACCCGGGTTGTCCCAGACGGTCTCACCGAACGCCGACACCTCACCTGACGTGGGCCGCACGTGGCCGGTGGCGAGACGCATGAACGTGGATTTGCCCGCGGCGTTGGGGCCGACCAAGGCAGTGATGCCCGGGAAGACCTCCAACGAGAAGCGGTTGAGCGCCACCACATCGCCGTAGCGCCGGGTGACGTCCTTGAAGATGAGTGTGGGTTTCATGCGGCACCCTCCATGCGCTTGATGCGGATCCATGTGATCGTGATGCCGATGATGCCGGTGGCGACGAGCAGGAAGTGTGCCATGGGAATGGTCGTCTCGGCGTGCAGGATCCCCTCCATCTGCCAGTCGCAGTAGCCGCGCTCGAAGTTGCTGGTGCCCGGCCGACAGTAGCTTGGGGGGAAGCGATGCTCGAAGGGCAGGAACACGGTCGCATAGACCCAGCCCATCGGATAGAACAGGAGCCCCTTGCTGGTCGTCATGCCATCACTGATGACGGCACCCAACACGGACCAGCCCGCGACGATGATGGCTGTGCCTACAGCGGCGTGCCAGGCCCGGCGGGTGAACGAGCTGACCGCCATGGTGAGGCCGACGAGGCCGATGGCCAGGCTGATGACCGCGGCGGCAGGCATGAACGCCAAGTACAGGGCGTCGCCCCAGGTGTCGACGCCTTCATACTTCCAGTCACTGACGAACTCGTCGATGCGCTCGGCCGACAAGCCCTCTGCTTGCATGAATGCCCGCAGCGCCACTTCATCGCCGGGCCCGACAGCGATGACCGATGCGGCCAGTATCAGTACGGGGATGAGGCCGACGGCCGCCATGCCGATGAAATTGAACGCGTTCTTTCCGAGCATGTAATCACGTACGCGCAGTGGCTTGCTGAAGTAGAACAATTGAGCGTTGAAGCGCAGGTCTTCGGAGATCGATGGCGCAGTGATGAGCAAGGCGAACAGGACCATGGCGACCCCGATGAACCCCATGGGCCCTTCCTGGATGATGTCCGGGCGTGCGCCGAGCGGCAGGCCCTCCGCGTCGCCGGCGATGATGGACATCATGAACAGCCCAAGCATCGCGCCGAAGACGCCGAGGATGATGATCATGTACACGTACCAGGTGCGCACGTAGCGATTGAACTGGTATCTCACCAAGAGCCACCAAGCGCGCACGAAGTTGCTGTGCGCACCGGTCTCCCAGGTGCGGAACCGACGGGATTCGACTTCGGCGCTCATGCGGCCTCCAAGTGGACAAGGACCGCGTCTTCGACGCCTTCAGTGGACGGAGTCATGCGTGTCAGCAGGGTACGCGTGTCACGGGCGACGCCTAACACACTGGCCGGGCTCGACGCGATGACGATCAGGCCGGTCTGCGATTGTTGGACCTCCATGTTGGCTTTCTTGCAGCCTTCGATGAAGCGCTGGGGGTCACCCATGACGTCGACCTGGAACAGGGTCGCTGCGCCCGACATACGCACGGCCCGGTCGCGTACTTGTTCGATGGCCACGAGCCGGCCTTCGCGGAGCACGACGGCGGCGTCACAGACCTTCTCGACATCGGGCAGGATGTGCGTCGACAGGATGACGGAGATGGACTTCTCTTGGCTGACCTCGCTGATCAGGTCAAGCAGGGCAAGGCGGCTGCGCGGATCGAGACCATTGGTCGGCTCGTCCAAGAACAGCAGCTTGGGGGCGTGCACCAATGCTGCGGCGAGCTTGACCTTCTGGCGCTGGCCAGTGGACAGGCGCTGGGGCGCGTGGTAACGTTCGTCGCCCATCTGCACCGCATGCATCGCCTCGGCCGTGGCCTCGTGCGCACGGGCCGGCGACAAGCCGCACAGCTCGGCGGCGAGACGCACAGACTGGACCGGCGTCAAGCCAGGGACCAGCACGTCGTTCTCGGCCATGAAGCCGATCATGCGTCGGATCTTCAGGCGGTCCTTGACGATGTCATGCCCGAGCACCAAGCCCTTGCCCGCCGTCGGACCATGGAAGCCAAGCAGGGTCTTGATGAGCGTGGTCTTGCCGGAACCGTTGGGGCCCAACAGGCCGTGGATGCCCGGTTGCAGGACCAGATCCAGCGGGCCGACGCCGCGATTCTTGCGGTAATGCTTCGTCAGACCTTGCAGTTCGATCAACGGGGGGCCGGCCACATAAGGCGACGGCCGACGGCCCATTTCAAGCCATCTGTCTTCATGTGGAGGCAAGGCTTTCCAGTGTTGTGCCCCACCACGCGGTCGAGGTCCATCCGAGCAGCGGCCCGCGCAACAGCCTGTGGCATGTCTACCGCGACGTCGGATTCTTCCGGGTCTTCTGGAACACCCTATGGATCATTCTGGCGCGGTGGAGCCCGAGCCAACGACTCAAGCGCGTCATGTACAAGCTGGTCGGCGCCAAGGTCGGCCGCCATGTGTCGTTCGGGTTCGAAGCGACCCTGGATATCCTGTACCCGCAGGATGTCACCATCGGCGACAACACCATCGTCGGCTACGACTCGACCATCCTGTGCCACGGCTACACGGTGGACGAGTACCAACGGGGCAAGGTCACCATTGGACGCAACGTCAGTATCGGTGCCAAGGCGTTGATCCTGCCTGGTGTCACCATCGGTGACGGCGCGACCATCGGCGCCATGGCGCTGGTGAACCGTGACGTGCCGGAGGGCGAGTTCTGGGCCGGTGTACCGGCACGACTTGTGCGCGAAGCCCAGTGAACCCGGGTAGAAGCGAGGCTACGGTTCGGCGAGTGCCCACAGGGTCCCGCCGGCCACGCTGGTCGATTCGACCTGACCTTCCATCGCCAACCCATCGAGGATCTCCAGCGCCGCCTTGGGGGAGGTCCCCTGGACCTCCTGGACCTCGCGGGTCGTCAGTGGGCCGCAATCGAACAACAGATCGACGACCGCACGCGGCGGTCGGGGCACGAGCCACGGCGCCAATTCATGCAATGCCCGCTCGATCTCGGGGAACGGCCGGTAGCCGGTCAAGACGCGGGGCGCCTTGCCTTTCTTGGATGTGCGGATGACGATGGTCGGGAAGCCGGAGATGCCGTACTTCATGCACAACGCGCGGTCATCCAAGAACGCCGTCAGGGCGCTGCCATCTGCCAACGCACCGCGCCACATGGTCAGGTCCATGCCCTCCACGTCGCCCGCGACGCGGGATGCGACGCGGGGATCGCTGGCCTGCTTGCGCTCCATCATGATGGCGCGCCGAAGCCGCCGCAGCATGCGATGACCGATGTCCTCGCCCTGCAAGTGTGCGGCCTTGACATGGATGCAAGCGGGCCACGTGGAGAACGAGTCGTCGAAGTCATCCAGGAACGCCGGGTCGATGGGTTGGCCACTGCGCCGGGATACTTCGCCCAGGTGCTGGCGGATCCACGCAAGGCGCTGGCCCTGCGGGTCGAAGAACTGTGCACCAGACTCCACCAGGCCGCCCATGACGGTCTTGAAATGGACGCGCCCACCGTAGGCTTCCCGCAGGCGCAGCCAGACGGGTTCCTCGGCCCAGCACCAGCTGCTGTAAGGATCGGTGAAGAGAATGATCTCCACCATCGGGGAGGCATCCCCCAGCTCCATGCGGTCGCGTTCTTGGATGGTACCGTTCAACCTCTCCAGCCATTGTCGCTTAGGCTTCAAAGGTTGGCTTGGCGAATCAGCGGCACGTCGGTCGCGACGGCCACGCCGTTGCGGCTGCCATCAAGCACGACATCAAGGTAGCGCAGCAGTGCAGCAACATCGATGCCCCACTTGGACGGGGCATGCGGGGGCAGGCGGTCCTGCACGTTCAGATAGTGGCTCTCGACGCCTCGTTGGACGCCGCGCTTGTACTGGTGGACCATGGCGGCGGCCATGATGAGGCCCTGCACGAACATCTTGTCATCGCCTTCGAGCCCGAGCCAAAGGTGTTCCCAGGCTTCGTGGGCGTGCCAATGGCGGCCGGCGTTCCATTCGTCGATGCCCTCGTCGAGCCAGTGGCTGTTCTCGGGGTCGCGGATAGGCTCCGCGTTCGGGTGGCGGCGGAGGTTGATGGGCGCTGCCATCAGTACGGCCGCTTTGGCTCGCCTGCGCCGGCGTCGAAGTTCTTCCACGACCTTCGAAAAGGTCGATCATTCGCGCGGCTTGCGGTGCTACGCACCTCAGCCCCGCAGAACATCAGTACGGCCTCTTGGGCTTTCCAGCACCAGCATCGAAGTTCTTCCATACTTTGACACCGCACCAGCGCGGGCCTTCAGGGCAGCATGCACCGACATCGTCCTGCTTGTCCTCCGGCTGTGCGGCGGCGACGAAAGAACACGGTGGACCAAGGTAGCGCGTCAGTTCCGGATGCGCCGCCTGGGCTTGGCGCAGCTCGTCAAGGGCCGCATCGAAGATCTCCTTCTGGGCGTTGAAGCACAGGCGCAAGCGCCACTTGTGGATGTAGCTCAGTAGGTCACCCGACTGGGTGTAGTAGATGTTGGTGGCGTTGGGGAGCAAGTACGCCGCATCGTGGCGGGGGACGCCCAGTGCGATGAGTTCGTGCATGGCATCCCACAGGCCCTGGATGGCGCCGTGGTACGTCTCCTTCATGGCGCCGTCGATGACATCGGGCGTGTAGACGTCAGGCTTGGCACCGATGCAACGGTGCAGTAGCGGCCGCGTCCCGGGCGTCATGCGGTGACGTTGGTCCTGCGCGTAAGCGGTCAGGCTCTGGCGCTTGTGGAACGTATAGTGGACATGACGCAGGGCGCGCAGGACCGGGCTGTGGTCCCACGTGTTGAGCGTGTCGTTCCAGACCGGGTTCTGCGCCGCATCCAATACACGGGGCAGGATCTCGTTGTCCGGCAGGTCACTGCCAGTGACCTCGCGGATGGCCTGGGCGACGGTGGCACCGCCATCGGGCGTGTGGTGGACGAGCCGGCTGGTGCGGCCGCCGAGGTCCATGGCGGCCTTGACGGGGCCGTCGGTGCTGAGCGACCATTCGACAAGGTCGGCCGCATGATGGGCCGTCTCCGGGATCTTGTCGATGAACTCGGGGGCCACGGCGCGCACGGCCTCGACCATCTGTTCGACGACCTGTTTCGCCTCGGCACCGCAGTTCTGCGCCTGGCTCATGCGGACGTAACGCAGCAGCACGATGCCGCTGATGGTGTGGTACAGTTTCGTGGTCGCCGCGATGGGAATGACGTAGCGCGCCATCTCCTGGCTCTTCTTCTCGGCCTCGACCTTGATCTGCTTGTCCGTCTGGCCCTTGATGCGGCCGATGGCGGACATGACCTTGGTGTTGGTCTCGACCATACCATCGCGCAGGGCGTGGTATGCGTCCCATGCTTGGCGCACGGCGTCGTCGTAGATCTGCAGGGTCTCGGGGCGGGCGGCGATGGCGGCCGGGACGTGCACTTCGGCGTGCTTCATCTCGACGTAGCGCTGACTCTGCTGCTCCGAATTGTAGAATGTGTGTTGATGGAAGAACGACTCGACCACGTTGCGGCTGACGCCCTCGAGGCCGAACACGAATGTCGGGTGCTGGAACGGCGTGTGGTGACCTGCCTCATAGATCGACTGCGCGATGCGGTCGTCGGTGGGGGCCCGGTCTGTGGTGAGCTGCGCGAAGACCTGGACCGCGTTGCGGGTGTCGTCGTCGGTGATGTTGGCGATGAGGCCATCGACCAGTTCGATGCGCCGCTCTTGCACCGTGCGGCTGTCGCCGATCTCATCCAACGCGGCGCGGTGGTCGGGCAGGGCATCCAGCAAAGACATGCGGGTGCGTTCGCCTTTGGGCGTCAGTTGTCGCAGGAACACGAAGTCAGCAGCGTAACAGGTCCTGGCGCTCGCGACCGCTAGACCGTAGGGGTCGTGCGTGTAGGCGATGAGGCTCACTTGAGGACTCAGCGGCTTGACTTCCCGCATCACGAGCGTGTTCGGCACCAAGTCTCCCAAACCACAATGGGTCTTGAAGGGTTGGGCCGGGTGCGGCGTCAGGGGCCATCTTCGCACCCCTTCAGGCCAACCGTCGACCGGGGTCCCGGCGGCGCC
>JBFJNL010000019.1:0-23135 GCA_041618195.1 Thermoplasmatota archaeon
GCCTAATCTTCGAAGGCCCCACCAATCAGGGTAAATATCGGCGCGGAGGGTTTTTGATTCAGCCTTCGGCGAGAGCCGCACTCGACCCACACCCGTCGAAGGTTGTTTCCTGGGCCCGCAAGCGTCCAGGATCCCCCGTCCGGGGCCTTTGCACCGCATCGCATCGACCAGGCCCCGGGACCCTCCACAGGGTTTCTGGAACCACACACCAGAGCGGGGGCTTCCTTTCCAGGGGGGCTCCGCTGAGGAGTTCGATGACGCCCGTGCCGCAGCGCTCAGGCTGACCGCATCACGATTGACGACGCACGCGGCGTCGCCGAAAGCCCACGCCGTTAAGCGGCCTGGATGACGACCTGGTGAATGACGCCCTGCAAGTGAAGGATATGGAACATGTGCAGGCGCGCGGACTTGCCGAAGCGGCCACTGACGCTGACGGCCAATTTGACGATGTGGCCGTCGCCGGAGATGTCCTGGATGGTGAAGCTGGGCCGGGTCTCGGGGTTGGTGAGGACCGTCGTCAAGACCGCCTTGATGGCGTCCTTGCCCGTCAGCGTCCCTTCGTTCCACGGACTCTGCAAATCTGCATCATCGGCGAGAACGGCCACCGCGCGGTCGACATCGTAGCTGCGCAGTCCGTCGAAGAATTCGTGCACGGCTTCGGCGTAGAGTCCGCGACCGATGGTGGCCATGTGGCTTGCCAGCCAGCCGAGGGAAAAAAGCCTACGGGCTCAGCAAGCCAAGACCCGGAGCCCGTCGTCCGCCGCGCTCGGACCCCAAGCCTTTCTGGGTCGACCGACGGGTCACCCGGGGTTTTGCCATGGGACGCGCCGCCGCGCCGAGCATGCCCGCCGCCGTTTCGGACGGGACTCATCAAAGAATCGCACGCCAAGTACCGCCATATTCGCCGGCATCTGCGTGCGGTGCGCCGAATCAGCGCACGAATGGAAAGGTTTCGCGACTTCCTCCGAGCGACAAGGGAGTCAGTCGCTACTCCGTACGTTTCCGCCAGATACCCGAAGGCACCTGCACACCGGTTTTTCCCCTTAACCCGCAAGCGGGCCTCCGGTTCAGTTGTCCCCGACACCTCGAAAGGAGCCGGTTCCAGGCAGCGAGTATGTCGCGCTGCTCTCCGATGTGATGGAGGGCCATCCCGGATGGGATGTCCTTTCCCTGCAGTTTCCCGCAGGGCAATCTATCTCATTGGACCCACGACTAGTTAGCACTTGTGGAAATGGCCTTTTGGCCTGCCAATCGGCCCGCCAGATCCGCTTCCAGTTCAGCGTGCAACGCGTCATCGATCCCGAGTTCCGCCCGTGCCTGAGCAAGCTGTGCCAAATCAGTCATCGAGGGCGGACCGTTGCGGTAGGCCTCATCGAGTTGCGCGACGTAGACCTGCTTGGGTGTCGCGGGGCGCCCCCAGGATTCGCCGCGCACCAGCACGATGGCCTGCGATACGGCCAGCACGATGCTGGCCACGGCGACGCCGACCAGGGCCGACAAGGACCATTGCACGGCGGGAGACCCGCGGTCGCCGAAGGCCTCGTAGACGCCGCCCATCACCGCCGCCCCGGTCAGCACGAAGGCGATGGTCCAGGCCAGCTGACTGCTGCGGAACCGGATGTCGAGGAATTGGGTCCGCGTGATGGCGAACCAGATGAGCACCGGGCGGATCACCAGCGTGTCGAAATCGCCGCTGAGTGTGTCCCACCAGCGGATGGCCAGGCCTCGGTTGAGGAAGATGTTGAGCGCGCCCTCCAAGGCCCCGAACGCCATGAAACCCAGGACCATCCAGTGGAAGGCGCGGTCGCGGCCGTGGAAGCGCTGGGTCGAGGTGATCATCAACCCAATAGAGACCAACAAGGACACGGCGACGAACGCCGCCAACGCACCACCAATCGCTAGGCCGGCGGTCGTCGCTTGGCGCCCGGCTAGGACATCCGCCACTTCGACGTAGGGCACGAACACCATTTGGTGCACGGCGCGGACCCCGATGGCGGCGAAGACGAGTGCGAACTGGGCGCGTAGTTCCTTGGTCATCGGCTCGCGCCACAGCCACGCCCAGCGTAGCATGAGAATGGGCAGGGCCATGTCGAAGACGCCGTAAGCCACCAGGGCCACGGTGCCGGTCAAAGGCCAGCCGGCCCGCCTGCCGATGAGCAGGTCGTCGCCGAACGTCACCCGCGCCACGAACAACGCCACGACCATGGCGGCAAAGATGATCATGATGTGCGGGGCGCGGCGCAGCCACGAGACCCGGCGCGGATAGATGGCGGCCAGCAGGAGGAGCAGGAGATTGGTGCAGTTCTCCACGAAGAGGCCGGTGCGCAGGAAGCCGAGGGCCAATGGCTTGGCGTTGTTGGCGTAGCTGTCACGGACCTCACTGAAGCCTGCGCCAGCGAAGGTGACGGCCGCGGCGATGCCATTGAGCAAGAACAACAGGCCGATGAGGGCCACGCGCTCATTGCGGAGATTGCGACGTAACAACAAGCCGCCGATCACCAGTTGCACGATGGCGGCGAATGCCGCGAATGCCGTGGATCCGGTGATCGACCAAGCCACGGGGCTCGCGACAAAGCGGCCCTTCTAAACCGTTGGGCGAGCCCCGACCCCCACCTTAACGCGACGCCGGCAGCCCAACGGATTTGAAGGGGAGGCCTGTCGCCCACTATGATGGCGTCTGGAAAGAGGGACTACTACGAGGTCTTGGGGGTCGGCAAGGACGCCGACGCCACGACGATCAAGAAGTCCTACCGCAAGCTCGCCATGAAATATCACCCTGACCGCAATCAGGAAGATGCCACGGCCGAGGCCAAGTTCAAGGAGGTCAGCGAGGCCTACGCCGTCCTCTCAGACGACGAGAAGCGCCAGCGCTACGACCGCCATGGCCACGCCGGCATCGACCAGCAATACAGCACCGAGGACATCTTCCGCAACGTCAATTTCAACGACGTCTTCGGCGGCGCAGGTGGATTCGGCTCCATCTTCGACATGTTCTTCGGCGGCGCCCGTGGCGGCCACGGCCCCAGTCAAGGCCGCGACCTGCAACTGCGCCACGACATCACGCTCCAGCAGGCCTTCGACGGCACGGTGGCCGACGTCACCTACGCCCGCCTAGAGAACTGCTCCAAGTGCGGCGGCGACGGCGCCCAACCCGGCACCAAGGTCGAGACCTGCCCCACCTGCCGCGGCGCAGGCCAAGTGCAACACCAACAACGCACGCCCTTTGGCATCATCAGCCAGGTCGGCGCATGCCCGGACTGTGGCGGCGGCGGCAAGCGCATCGTCACGCCCTGCACCTTGTGCCGGGGCAGCGGCCACGAGCGCCAGAAGAAGCATGAGCGCGTCAAGGTCCCGGCCGGCATCGCGGACGGCATGCGCATCCGCGTCTCCGGCGGCGGTGAAGTGGGTGGCCGCGGCGGCGCCCACGGCGACCTGTACATCGAGATCCACGTCAAGCAGCACGACCGGTTCCACCGCGAAGGCTCCGATCTGATCACGGAAGAGGCCATCACGTTCCCGCAAGCCGCCTTGGGCACCAAGCTCAGCCTCGAGACCCTCGACGGCCACGTCGATCTCCAGGTCGCACCCGGCACGCAGACCGGCGAAGTGCTGCGCATCCGCGGCCGCGGTATGCCGTACCTGCGCGGCGCCGGTCGCGGCGACATCCTGGTGCAATTGCGCGTCGTCACGCCCAAGAAGCTGCAAGGCCGGGCCCGCGAGCTGCTCGAAGAGCTGGCGGAAGAGCTCGGCACCGAAGTGCACGAGAAGAAGGGCTTCTTCGACCGCCTGCGCTCTTAGTGCCGAAAGTTCCACCACGTGACGGGAACCACTTTATAGGATTCTCAGGGGTCTTTGACCTACATGCGGCTCCTCGTCCCAGCGGTGCTTGTTCTGGCCATGACGGCAGGTTGCATCGGTGGCGACGCCCCCGACCCGGGCCCGCGCGGCCAGATCGACGGCGCCGCACTCAACCACATCCTCATCCCGTACAGCAACATCCTCGTGACGCTGCCAGACCTGGGGATGCAGTCCCGCACCACGCCGCTGGGCGGCTTCAGCTTCTTCGACGTGCCGACCGGCTTCCACGTGGTCCAGCTCGACGTCCCCGGTGTCGGCATCGACCGCGAAGTGGTCGCCGTGCAAGAGGGCGAGATCAGCCGGGTCATCTTGCAGATCTTCCCCGGCCCCCGGGACGACCCGCACGTGACCCTGCGCAGTGACGTCGAGATCGTGGAGATGGCGATGCCCGGCCAGGTATGCGAAGAGTGCGCCTGGCGCACCCCGGTCTCCGAAGAGCGCCCCGCCGCCATTGAACTGCTGGTCGAATGGGATGCCCGCCACCCGGTGTACGCCCAATGGCGCACCGAGCTCATCGTCGAACTGCGCGACGGCCAAGACAACCTCATCGCCGGCCCCCTCGGCAAGGCCGACGTGACGGCGATGGGAGGCATCAGTGTGCTGCACGCCCTGGTCCCGGCCGCGGCACTGGACCCGGACATGTCGAGCCTCAAGGTCAGCTTCACGTTCGACGCAGCCAACCCGGCCCCGCACCCGGATTTCCAGGTCGACAGCCGGCTTTGCCTGCACTACGTCGAGGAAGAACGCCGAACGGCCTGCTCGATCTGAGCGCCACTCCTGTTGCGACCCCCATACATACTTGAAGGAAACCGGCCTCGGCCGGCCCGTAGCCATGGCGCTCAAGGCAAGGGACCTGGATCAGCTCATCGCACGCCTCGGGAAGGACCGTGTCCTTCACTCGCAGGCAGATCGGATCGTGTACTCCACGGACGTCGGCAGCCCGCCCGCGATCCTGGATATGCTCCTGCCCGGGGGCCGCCTTGCGGACGCCGTCGCACGATGCCACACGCTCGATGATGTCGAGACCGTCGTGCAGTTCTGTTTGAAGCGCGGCATCCCGATGACGCCCCGCGCCGCGGCCACCAGCGCCCTCGGCGGCGCCGTCCCCAAGCGTGCCGGCATCGTCCTTGACATGACGCCCATGCACAAGGGCCTGCAAGTCGACGAGGGCAAGATGCACTGCACAGTCTCGGCAGGCATGGTCATCGCCGACCTGCGCGGCCGACTGCAGGAGGTCGGCCTCGACCTTCCCTGCTACCCCACCAGCGCCCTGGCCGCCACCATCGGCGGCTTCGTCGCCATGGACGGCCACGGCCTCGGCTCCACCGCCAACGGCAACATCGGCAAGCACGTCGTCGCGGTCGAAGGCGTCGGCCCCGACGGCCACCGCTTCCACGCTCGCGACGCGGATGAGATCCAGTTCTACGTCGGCCTCGGCGGCAGCACCGGCATCATCACGAGCCTCACGCTCGGCCTCGTCGAAGCCAGCCCGGACAAACCCGTCCTGGCCGCCATGAACAACTGGCGCGACGTCCAGGCCCTGGTCGAAGAGGCCAGCGCCAAGTTCCCCCTCAAACACATCATGTTCCGCGGCCGCGACTTCTTCGCGCTGCGCGCCGAAGCCACCGGCGTCCGCAAGAACCCGCTCGGCGCCCGCCACGGCGTCATGCTGGTCTTCGCGGAGAAGGACCACAACGCCCACGCCGAAGCCCTGACCCGCATGGTCGCGCGCCTCGGCGGCGACCTCCTCGACGACAAGGTCGCCGCGACAGAATGGGACGAACGCTTCTTCCCCATCAAGGCCAAGAAACTCGGCCCCAGCCTCGTCGCTGGCGAGGTCATGGTCCCCGTGGAGAAGATGGCGTTCTACCTGCGCCGCGTGCAAGAAGCCATCCCGGTCAAGGAGCTGAGCGTCGAAGGCCACGTCACGGACGACGGCCGCATCTACTTCTTCCTCTACACCCTGGACGACGAGCGCCGCCCGCAGTACCCGCTGGGCTGGAGCACGAGCGCCTGGATCCTCGGCCTGGCCAAGAAGGTCGGCGGTCGCAGTTACCACAGCGGTGTCTGGCTGCAATGGGAGTCCAAGAGCGTCTACGGCGCCACGCGCTACAACAAGCTCAAGGCGTTCAAGAACCAAGCCGATCACCGCAACCTGATGAACCCCGGCATGGTGTTCCCCATGGTCGCACCCGTGCCCGAGAAGCTGCGCTGGATGGAGAACGCGGCACCGGTCCCGATCGGGCCCAGCCTCGGTTTCCAACTCGCCGCCGGCAACCCCGTGCTGAAGTCCATGGGCTGGTTCGGCAAGCACCGCCGCCAGAAGACCCTCGGCGTCGTCGCGGCCGACATGGCCGGCGACATGGCCTGGGGTGGCGACATGGCCCTCCACGGCGACATCATCTGGGGAGCTGACATCCCCAGCCTGCAAGCCATTCCCAACCCCGGCGACCTGCCAATGACGCAGACGCCACGCGGCAAGCTCGCGCTGGCGAAGGCGTATGTCCAAGGCAAGATCGCCGACCCCTGGGACCTCAAGCAGGCGCTTGATGTCGCTGAACCCAGCGACGACGAAGCCAAGGTGTGCTGGCAATGGGACGACATCAAGTCGGTCATCGACGGATTCCGGCGCACCATCACCGCCCAAGGCGTCGAACTCGAGGTCAAGGCCGTCGAGATCAAGGCCGAGGTCGTTGAAGTGGCGGCCACCGGCGGAGACGCCGGCACCGAAGTCAAGGACTACGACGCCATCCGCGCCCAAGCCAAGGAGACCCCTGAAGCCAGCAAAGCCTGGGTCTTCGCCGTGGACTGCATCGTGTGCAACGGCTGCGAAGCCGCCTGCCCGACCGATGCCGCCATCGTCACCGACACCGCCCGGGTCGACCGCGACCTGTGCATCGCCGACGGGGCCTGCTTCGATGCTTGCCCCACCGGCGCCATCCGCCCCGGCATCGAGGACGAAGCCACCAGCGCCGGATGGCCTGAAGGTAGTCGGCTGGCTGGCAAATTCGGCGTCTAGCCGAACCCAGGCGGGCCGGCGATGCATCCACGCTTCGAGTGCTGCGAGCCGGAACGGCAGTCACCACCCACGAACCCTTGCCGCTATCTACGGCCGGCCGAGTCCACGCCCGTTGAGCGACCAGACCCGCCTCGCTGCATGGACCCCGCTGGCCGTCGGCATCAGCGCAGCCAGCCTCGTCGCCATCATGGTGTGGTTCCAGGCCCGCGACGACCTGGACATCCTCGGCGACCTGCGCAGTTTCGACCGCAGCATCATCCCTGCCGCCCTGGCACTGCACATGCTCATGCACATCCTGTGGGCGACGCGCCTCAAACTGCTGGCCGGCGGGCTGGGAGTCCCGCTCGGCCCCGCGGGAGCATGGCGCCTCGCCACCGCCGGACAATTCGCTGGCGCCGTCACACCAGGACGCTTCGGTGCGGAGGCGTTGCGCCTGAGCCTGTTGGTCCGTAGCGGTGCCAGCGGCGTACGCGCCAGCCGCACCGTACTCGCCGACCGCAGCACCGACATGGTGTTCTTCCTCGGTGCCGGCACCGTCGGAGCGCTGCTATTGACCCAGGTGTTCGGCACCGAGGCCATCGTGGTGAGGACCGTGGCCTGGGTCGCCGTCGGCGCCCTGCTGTCGCTGATGCTGCTGATGGCCTGGGGGCTCATCGATCCACGCCCACTGGCGCATGTCAGCCAACGGGCAGTGGACGCGGCGCGAGGCATCGCCCGGCGGCCGGCCGTCGACGTCAGCCAACGCATCCACGCGTTCTTCCTGGATGTGCGCGCCGGCGTACTCGACCTGCTGCGCGACCACCCGATGCGCGTCGCTGCGGCGATCGTGCTGTCCATCGGCATCTGGGCGAGCGAGTTCGGCGTGCTATGGTTCGTCCTGCAAGGCTTCGGCCACGCACTGCCATACCCCATCGTCTTCGCCGCAGGCATCATGCTGACCATCCTGGCGCCGGTCGCTGTCAGCCCCGGCGGCGCAGGCGTCGTCGAGGTCGCGGCCGTCGTGCTGCTGAGCGGACTGACGGCGGGCCTGACACCTGTCTTCGTACTCGTCTGGCGGGCGCTGACGTACTACTATGACGTGGTGGTCGGCGGCATCGTGGCGGCTTGGCAGCTTAGACGACGGGCGCTCAGTTGAGGAACGCCGCGATGCGCTCCATGGCGGTGCGCAACTTGTCCTCGCTGGCGGCGTAACTGAATCGCACGTGGCCACGGCCGGCTTCGCCGAACGCACTACCAGGCGTGCCCGCCACGCCGGCTTCTTTGATCATCTTGAGCGTGAACGCGTCGTCGTCTTCGATGCCTTCGAACTTAGGGAACACGTAGAACGCGCCGCCCGGTTCCGGGCACGTGACGCCATCCATCTGGGCAAACGCATCCAGGACGAGTTGCCGGCGGGAGGCGAAGACGTCGCGCATCTCAGCCACACAATCCTGCGGACCGGTCAAGGCGGCCAGAGCACCGTACTGGGCGAAACTGGTGACGTGGGTGATGCTGTGGGACTGCAACTTGTTCATCTGCTTGAACGCCGGCCCGGGGGCGACGGCCCAGCCGGTGCGCCAGCCAGTCATGGCGAAGCTCTTGCTAAGGCCATCCAGCGTGATGGTGCGCTCGAAGGCACCTTCGAAGCTGGCGGCGCTGACGTGGTCGCTGCCGTAGCGCAGTTGCTGGTAGATCTCGTCGCTGATGATCCACAGGTCGTGGTCTTCGGCCAGCTCCACGATGCCCTTGACGTCGGCGCGGGTGTTGGTGCCACCAGTCGGGTTGCTGGGGCTGTTCAACACGATCATGCGGCTGGCCGGCGTGATCTTCTCCGCGACCGCCTCTGGCGTCATCCGAAAGCCGTCCTCGGCCGACAGCCCGACGGCCACGGGCGTGGCATGGGCCCATTGGGTGACGGGCGCATAGCTGACCCAGCCGGGGTCCGGCAACAGGACCTCGTCGCCCTGGCCAACGGTGGCATGGAACGCCATCATGACCGCCTGCTTGGTCGGCGTCGCCAAGACGTTGGCCGCCTCACAAGGGATGCCGTTCTCGCCACGGTGATACGCCGCGATGGCCTCACGCAGCGGCATGATGCCAGGGCCCGGCGTGTAGTGGGTGTGGCCGGCGTCCAGTGCGTCCTTGGCGGCCTGGCGCACGTGGGCGGGCGTGTCGAAATCCGGCTCGCCGAGGCTCAGGCCGATGATGTCCTTGCCTGCGGCGCGCTGCTGGGCGACCAGGTTGGCGATCTCGACGGTGGCGCTCCCGACGATACGGTCCATGCGAGCGGCGAAGCCAGGCACGTATCCGGGCAGACACAGCCCGTAGATGCCGGTTGCGCTTGCGTCATCTGCGCGATGTCGGGCCGCACCGGGCCGCTCATGCGGCCCCGGAGGGCCTCGTCGGCGCTTTGTTCCATGCGGCGACCCCACAGCCAAAGCTTGAAGGCGGAAGAACGCCGAGTCGAATCCGTGGCCACGTTCAAGGTGTACAAGCGCGACGATTGCCCGTACTGCCAGCGGGCCATGACGTTCCTTTCAGCCCTCAAGGACCAACGGGACGATGTCAAGGTCGACCTGGTGGATGCCTACAAGGAGCCCGCCAAGGTGCGCGCCGTGCAGAAGCGGGTCGGCCGCAACACAGTGCCGCAGATCTTCCTCGATGGCCACCACATCGGCGGCTGGGACGACCTGGCCCTGTGGACCAAGCAAGGCCACCTGGACCACTTCTTCTCGACCGGTGAATTCCGCGCCGCCAGCGCCACCCCCGGGTTTTTTGCCCGCATGCTGGGTAAGCGTACTCCATGAGCGGGATCCCCGGGCTCTCCGATGGCCCACAAGCCGCCACGCCCGACATGCCGGTCGTCGCCAGCACGGGGCCGCGTTTTGATCAGCCACCCCAGCGCCCGGCGGACGGCCGGAGCACCTTCATGGTCGTCAAGACCGACACGTGCCAGTTCTGCGCCCAGACCATGGCGTTCCTGACGGCGTTGCATGAACAGCGCGGGGATTTCCAGGTCGCCGTGATGGACGCCAACGACCAGCGGGACGCGTTCAAGAACATCATCCAGCACACGCGGCGCACCACCGTGCCGCAGATCTTCCTGGATGGCCGAGTGGTCGGCGGTTGGGACGAATTGGTCGTCGCGGCCAAGAAGGGCCAGTTGGACGCCTACCTTGACGGCGGCGAGTGGCAGGCAACGCCGGCCAAGAAACGCCGTTGGTTTCAAAGATCATAGAACCACGCTGCGATGAACTTGGAGGCGTCGGGCTCGACGCCTTCTTCGTCTGCGGCTCCGCGAGGCCAGGCGTGGCCGCCTTGGGTCGTGATGACATGCACGGGCGCGGCACCGATGTAGACATCCTCGACGTACGCGCCTTCCGCATGGCGGGCGACGTGGTCGGCCTGGTTGGCAGAGCGCCACAAGGCGACGGCATCATCCACCGATGCGTCGCGCCGCCCGACCACGGTGTCGTTGCCCGCGCCGCCGGCGTACGGCACCTGCTCGTCGTGCAGGCCATGGATGATCAACACCGGGACGGCCGTCACGGGCTCCGGGATGCGGACGTCTGGTGCGGAGAAACTCGCCCGGCCCCCGATGGTGCCGGCGACGACGGCGAACCCGTCCACCATATGCGGCCGCTCGGCGGCGAAACGGTACGCCATCATGCCGCCGTTGCTGTGGCCCGCGATGAGCACCCGTTGCTCCCCTCGCTCGGACTCGACGGCACCGATCAGTGCCGCCAAGAACGCCACGTCATCGATGCCTTGGGTGAACGCCGGACCGCAGCAGTGCATGGCGTTCCAGGTCTCGAAGCGTCCGCTGGCGGCGAACGGCGTGCCCTCCGGATAGGCGACGATGGCCCGCGGGGCCGCATCATGCATGGCGGTCTGCTGGGCCATGAGCTCACCCCAGCTTCCGCCGCCGTGCAGCACCAGGATGAGCGTGCCGTCAGGCTCATCCGGCACGAAGAGCAGCACCGAGCGCTGCGCGCCGTCGACGCAGATTGTGGCCGGCCCAGAAGCCAGCTCCAGCGGCCCGCATTCCGGTGCCGGCGGGCTGACGCAACCAGCGAGCACGAGCATCAACAACACGATGCGCACAAGGAGAGTCCGCGCCGAGCACCCAAAAGCCGGAGGCCAGCGGGCCTTGGCCTCAGCGGCCCAGGTCCTTTTGCGCCACGGGCATCCCTGACGGGCGCCAAGCCAGCGTGATGCGGATTCTCAGTGCGCCCAGCACGAGCCTCGACGTACTCGGCGCGACGTTCGATGCCATGCCCCACGAAGTGATCGTCATCGACCAGACCGGCGTCATCGTCATGGTCAACGAACCCTACGTCACGTTCGCGGCCGACAACGGTCTCGAAGGCACCGACACGCTGGGCACCAACTACCTGACCGTCTGCCAGACGGCGGCCCATGAAGGCAACCGGACGGCGGGTCGCGTCGCGGCGGCCCTGCAAGCCATCCTGGCCGGCGAGCGGACGCGCTTCGACACGGTCTATGATTGCCACAGCCCGTGGGAGAACCGGTGGTTCCGGTTGTCGATCACACGTTGGGACCAAGGCGAGCAACACGGCGCCATCCTGGTCCACCAGGACGCCACGGCAGACATCCAGGCCGAGCGTGCCGTACTGCTGGCCCAACGGTCGCTGGAGGCCCTTGATGATACCCAGTACGCCATCGAACTGCAGGCCCGCCTGGACGCGCTCGTGCGTCGTGTCGAGTTCATCAGCCGGCACCCGATGACCGTGCACGGCACGTCCGGAGCGTGGGTGATCACGGCACCGGAGCCATTCATGACAGCCTTCGCTCGGCTGCTGTTGCTGAGTCCGCGCGGTGCGGCCCCGGTAGAGGTCAAGGTCACGCCGGCCGGGCGCTCGGTCCTGTTGACCATCCATGGCCTGCGCAAGGCCGATGAGGTCGCCATGCAGGCGTTGGCAGCGTTGCCGGGACGCTGTGAGCTGGGGATGCACCTGGCCGATGGCATCGAGGTCGTGGACATCGTGCTCAAGGCCGGGCGTCGACCCAGCGCGCCCAAGCCGAAGACCTAGGCCAGGGAGACAAAAGGGAGGAGAAAGGGGAGAAGGCTCCGGGCGAAGCGGCTCACACCGCCAGCCCGGACGTGGTTCGCCTTACAGGCCCAGCAAGATGCCACCGGAGGTGGCGATCAGACCCGCGAACAGCAAGCTCACCGTGTTGATGACCTTGATGAGGGCGTTGATGCTGGGGCCGGCGGTGTCCTTGTACGGGTCACCCACGGTGTCACCGACGACGGCGGCGGTGTGGGCTTCACTGCCCTTGCCGCCGTAGTGGCCGTCTTCGATGAGCTTCTTGGCGTTGTCCCAGGCGCCGCCACCGTTGGCCATGCTCAGAGCGAGCATGAGACCACCAGCGAGGACACCGATGAGCATGCCACCGAGGGCGAGCGGACCGAGGAGGAAACCGACGAGGAGCGGGGCAGCCACGGCCAGGAGACCGGGGACGATCATTTCCTTGAGGGCTGCCTTGGTGACGATGTCGACACACTTGGCGTACTCGGGCTTGCCTTCGCCGGTCATGATGCCGGCGATCTCACGGAACTGACGGCGCACTTCTTCGATGACGGCACCGGCGGCGCGGCCGACGGCGTTCATCAGGAAGCTGCTGAACAAGAAGGGCAGCATGGCACCGATGATCAGACCGATGAGGACCATGGGGTCGCTCAGGCGGAACAGGATGGCACCCTCGGCGTCCAGGTGGACGTTCATGCGGGCAGGCATCGTGGTCGGGTCGAGGCGGTGCACGTAGTCAGCGAACAGGGCGAGGGCCGCGAGGGCGGCACTGCCGACGGCGTAACCCTTGGTGACGGCCTTGGTCGTGTTACCGACGGCGTCGAGGGCGTCCGTGTTCTTGCGCGTCTCTTCGGGCAGCTCGGCCATCTCGGCGATGCCACCGGCGTTGTCGGTGATGGGACCGTAGGTGTCCATCGCGACGACCATGCCGGTGATACCGAGCATGGCGACAGCGGCGATGCCGATGCCGTACAGGCCAGCGAACCAGAAGGCACCGAACATGGCGAAGGCGATGACCAGGACCGGCATGAAAGTGGATTCCATGCCGACGGCCAGGCCGCTGATGATGTTGGTGGCGGCTCCGGTCTCACTGCTCTTGGCGACGCTCTTGACGGGGCGGAACTTCGTGGAAGTGTAGAATTCCGTGATGAACATCAGGAAGACCGTGACGACCAGACCGATGACGGCGGCGCCCATGAGGTCGCTGGCGCCGATGGCTTCGCCGCTCATCTTCGTGAGCTTGGAACCAGCGAAGTCGAACCCTTCGAACATGGTGTTGGTGATCCACCAGAAGCCGACGATGCACACCGCGATGCTCGCGAAGACACCGTTGTACAGGGCCTTCATGATGTGGCCGTCCTTGCCGAGCTTGACGAAGAAGACACCGAGCAGGCTGGCCACGATGGCGGCAGCGCCCAGGAACAACGGGTAGGTGATCAGCGGCGTCGTGATGGCGCTGCTGGCGGACGCGCCGCCGGGCAGCAGGAAGCCGAGGAAGATGGCCGCGACGACGGTCACGACGTAGGTCTCGAACAGGTCAGCACCCATGCCGGCGCAGTCGCCGACGTTGTCACCGACGTTGTCGGCGATGACGGCGGGGTTGCGGGGGTCGTCTTCCGGGATACCGGCTTCGACCTTGCCGACCAGGTCAGCACCGACGTCGGCGGCCTTGGTGTAGATACCGCCACCGACACGTGCGAAGAGACTGATCAGGCTGGCACCGAAGGCGTAGCCGACGAGGGGGCCGACCGGGTCTTCGAAGCCGAACTGGATAGCGAACAGGTAGTAGAAACCGGACAGACCGAGCAGGGCCAGGCCAGCGACCGCAAGGCCGCTGACGGCGCCACCGCGGAACGCGATGGCCAGGGCGCCCTTGATGCCCTTCTGGGCCTCATTGGCGACACGGACGTTGGCGCGCACGGCGATGTTCATGCCGATGTAACCGCTGAGCGCGGAGAACAGGGCACCAACGGCGAAGCCGACGGTGGTCCACAGCCACAGCGCCTTGTCGTCCGGCGTCGAGCGAGTGGCCCAAACGGCGAGGAAGACGAGAACGATGGCGGCGGCCACGTATGCGATGGTCTTGTACTGGCGGTTCATGTACGCCATGGCGCCCTGCTTGATTGCGTCAGCGATCTCGACCATGCGCGCCGTGCCGGGGTCGTGCTTCAGGATAGCACGGCCCAGCACAAGCGCCGCGACGAGAGCGACGATAGCGGACACCACGGGAATAATGGGATTAAGTTCCATGGAAATTCTCCGACCTTAGAATGGATTGAGGGGAGGGAGGGGGAAGGAGGGGTGCGAAGAGCCTTACAGGCTGGCTTCGAAGTCGTCGACTTCCATGTCGAAGGCGTCGCGGTTAGCGAGCTTGCCTTGTTCGACGAGGATCTCACGGGCGAGGAGCCAGTAGACGAGAGCGAGACTGCGGCGACCCTTGTTGTTCGCCGGGACCGCCATCTTCAGACCCTTCGTCTCGTTGTTCGAGTCGCAGAGGCCGATGATCGGGATCTTGATGTTCATCGCTTCGCGCATGGCCTGGGCGTCGCCGAGCGGGTCGGTGACGACGAGGACTTCGGGCTCCATGAAGCCGGGAACGATGGGGTTGGTGAGGGTACCGGGCATGAAGCGGCCCGCGATGGCGTTGGCGCCGACGAGCTTAGCGGTCTCCTTCACGGGGGTCTGGCCGTATTGGCGCTGGCTCACGAAGAGCACGCGCTTGGGGTCGAACTGGGCCAGCATCTTGGCGGCGGCACGGATACCGGCGTCGGTCTTCGCGACGTCCAAGACGAACAAGCCGTCGTTGCGGACGCGGAAGATGAACGGTTTCATGTCGGCCGTCTTGTGCTGGGTTCCGATGTGGACACCGGATTGCAGGTATTCGTCCTCGGCGACCAGCAGGTCGGCGCCGCCGGCACTGCTGATCTGGGATTGCATCATCTCGTCGCTCATAGGTTCACCTTGGCTCGTTGGACTGTTAGGGGGATGGCGTCAGCATCGTACTCTGTCATGGCGACCAGCACCGGGTCGCGCATGTCTTCAGGAGTCTCGATGAGCGGCGGGGCACCCATGGAGACCTGCAGGGCGCGAGCGCCGACAATGCGGGCCTTCTCAAATCGTGTGTACTGCAAACTTGCACCTTCCAGGGGCAGCCGTTAGGCTACCCTTCTGTGGTCGGCGATGACACCTTAGATATAAGCGCTTCCGCGGCACCCCAGACACGCTGTGGCCAGATAGAGCGTCGCCGTGTGGCCAAGCGCCACACCGCCATCCCGCCTGTGCGGGATCTGCTCCTTGAACGTGCCACCGCAGACGGGTATTTGGCCGCTGCGGGCGGTGCCGCCTTATCACCCCCAACGTCCATCGGCGTGTATGGGCGCATGGGAGATAGGGGTCGTGCTGGGACTTGTCGTCCTGGTCCTCGTCCTGTTTCTTCGAGAGACCTTGCCGGTGCCGCTGACGGCGATGCTGGCTGCCGCGCTCCTGATGCTCATCCCGCGCAGCGACCTGTCCGGGGGCATCCTGACCCCAGAACAGGGTCTTTCCGGGTTCTCCAGCCCGGCCACCATCGCCGTCATGGCGATGTTCGTCCTGAGCGCCGGCGTCGAGCGCTCCGGCGTCGTCGAACGCCTCATCCTGTGGCTCACCAAGCTGGCAGGCACCAGCCCCCGCCGCCAAGTGCTCAGCCTCGGCGCCGTGGCAGGCCCCATCTCGGGCTTCATCAACAACACCCCCGTGGTGGCCTTGCTGATCCCGGTGGCCAGCCGCATGGCACGGGCGTCCGGCCACAGCCCATCGCGGGTCCTGATGCCCTTGTCGTTCTTCGCCATGCTCGGCGGCACCCTCACCATCATCGGTACCAGCACCAACCTGCTGGGCAACGCCTTGCTGCCGGATTACGACCTGGAGCCCTTCGGCTTCTTCTCGTTCACCCTCGTCGGCGTCGTCGGCTTGGCCGTCGCCGGCCTGTATTTCGCCACTATCGGCATGCGCTTGCTGCCAGACCGTGGCAGCGGCGACGTGGTCGACCGCTACGATCTGAAGGGCTTCATCGCCGAATTCGAGGTGCCCGGCGACGCGCCGGCCGTCGGCCGCAGCCTCGGCGACCTGGACATGGTGCGGGCCGGCGGCATGCAGGTGCTGCGCGTCATCCGTCGCGAACTCACCATCGCTGCCCCGCGCCGCGACTTCGTCCTCGAGCACAATGACATCGTCGTCATCCAGGGCAGCCGCGAACGGTTGGAGGACCTGCCCACCGCTGCGGGCCTTCGCAGTCTGGCTGAACTCAAGCATAGCCTCGAAGGCAAGGACGACGACAGCGCGACCGCCGAGCTGGTCATCCCGCCGGGCAGCCGGCTGGAGGGCAAGACGCTGACGCAGGTGTCGTTCCGCGAACGCTACGACGCCCTGGTCATCGCCATCCGCCACAGGAACCGGGTCGCCATCGGACCCCTGTCCAAGACGCGCCTGGCAGCCGGAGACGTGTTGCTGGTCCAGGCCGAGCGCGGTGCTCTCGACCGCCTGGAAGAAAGCTCGATGTTCTTCATGGCCCGCGAGCGGCCAGTGTCGTTCTTCCGCCACACCAAGATGCCGTACGCGCTTGGTATCCTGGCCGCCGTCGTCGTCCTCAGCGCCCTCGGCATCGTGCCCATCGTGGTCGCGGCCCTCGGCGGCGCCGTGGCGATGGTCCTCACCGGATGCCTACGGCTCGAAGAGTTCCTGGATTCGATCCGCTGGGACATCGTGCTGTTGCTGGCCGGCATCATCCCCATGGGTGTGGCATTGGAGACCTCGGGCGCGGCCGCGTTGCTGGCTGGCGGCCTGACCTCCGTGGGCGGCCTGATGCCACCATTGGCATTCCTCATGCTGGTCTTCGTTTCCACCAGCGTCGTCACCGAGATGGTCAGCAACAACGCCAGCGTCGTCCTCCTCATCCCCGTCGTCGTGGCCGCGGCCGCCGCATTGGAACTCGATCCCAGGCCCTTCGCGCTCGCCGTGATGGTGGCCGCCAGCACCAGCATGCTGACCCCCATCGGCTACCAGACCAACACCATGGTCTATGCCCCGGGATCGTACCAGTTCCGCGACTTCGCCCGCGTCGGCGGACCGCTCAACCTCGTCCTGGCGATCGTGCTGCCGCTGACCATCGCCTGGCTGTTCCCGCTCAACTGAGCAATGGTTCGAGGGCCTCGACGCCGGGCCGGCCGACGACCGCGTCGTCGTCCTTGATCAGGATTGGGCGCTCCATGATGCGCGGGTGCGTCGCGAGCGCGTGGATGAGTTCCTGCTCGGGGGCCTCCTTGTCCAGGGCCCTGGCTTCGTCCTCGTTCCAGCGGATCCATTCGGCCGGGGCGCGACCCAGCCGCTTGCGCAGGATGCGCAGTTCATCGACGCTCAATGGCTGGTCCAGGTACAGCCGGACCTCGTGTTCAAGGCCGCGTTCTTGTAGCATGGCGAGGGCGGCACGGGATTTGCTGCAGCGCGGGTTGTGGAGGAGCAGGAGAGCCATGGGGCCGGGACACGACCAAGTGGATTTAGGCCCCATGGCTTGGGCGCGCGGCGAGCCGGCGGCGCGCCGGGTGAGCTTACCAGCGCAGTTGTTCTTCGCGGTCGGCGATGGCCTGGGCGAGTTGGAAGCGACGCCAGACAGATTGCAAGTCCATGACCCCTTATCGGGGGCTACTCGCTAGACCACCGTTTCGGCAAAAGTTCTAGTACCGGTCCCAAAGGGGCGCGCTACCAAGCCAGCTGGTCAAGACCGGCGGCCGTGCGGGCGCAAGCCGTCTATTCGGATTCGGGGTTCTCGCCGAGCAGGCCTTCGAGGCCGCGAGGCACGATGCCCTTCTTGAGGGACTGGCGCACGATCTCGAGGTCCTTGCCCTGCTGGAAGAACCGCTTCGGGCTCTGGTAGTCGAGCGCGCCGCAGCGGCGCAGGTAGCCGTCGAGGTGGGCGATGCCCTTCTCTTCCACGTACAGCACCATTTCCTTCAGGGGCACGGTGCCTTCCTTGAAGCGGGTCTCCAGTTCGTCGAGGATCGCAAAGAGGCGGTTGACGAGTTCTTGGTCGAGCATAGGACAGGTGCTGGAAGCACGACCCATTTTAATATTCATATGGGGCTGGCTGGGCTATACGTGGGTCTGGTCAGCTCTGCCCAGGCCGGTGAATTTCATGTCCCGCCGCTCCCTAACCCTGTTGCTAGTCCTCTTCCTGGTCCCCGCCGTGACGGCGGGTAGCGCCACAGAGCCCGAACTCGTGGACCCCGCGGACGACCACGCTGTCACGCGGGCCTGCAGCCCTGCGGGCGGCCCCTGCGACACTGCGGCCGGAGGCGCCGCGACGAAGAGCCCCGAAGCCGACCTGCTGGCCGTCTGGGTCTCCGAGAGCAACGACACCCACTACGTGGTGTCCGTGCAGACCGCCGCCGCGGGCGGTGCCGACACCGAGATCACACTGACCTACAATGTCACGCGGACCAACAACAGCTTCCCGGCCAGCGTCCCGAACCACACCATCAGCTTCACCGCCAAGGGCCTGACCAGCACCGATGCGCCCGCCAACACGACGTTCGTGCGCAATGCCACCGATGACAAGATCCTCGAAGTGCACCTGACGCGCGCCGACACGAACGCGGTCGGCGGCGACAGCATCACCCACATGATCGCCAGTTCCAAGGCGGTCAAGACCGGGCAAGCGACCGTGCCCGTGGTGTCGTGGACCGACACCACCACCGACACAACCAGCGGCCTGTCGACGCCCTACAACCTGACCCGCCCCGCCAAGGTGGGCAACATCAGCCTCATCATCACCGGGGGCAGCCTGACCGAATCCAACAACGGCACCGAGACGATCACATCGTTCAGTGGCGGCAACATCACCCTCGACCAGACCTCGAACGGCACGGCGAACCTGACCTTCACGCTGACCGTCACCAACAATGGCCTGGACAACGACACCCTCGTCCTGAGCATCCTCGACGCCAGCGGGCTGGCCAGCAGCCGCGTCACTGCCGTCGTGGCACCCTCGAGCGTGGCGACCGTGCCCGGCCAGACCGTCCCGGCGGTCATGACCGTCATGCTCAACAGCGCCGCGGCAGGCGACCATGCCATCTTCGTGCAGGCCACCAGCGTGCTGGGCGGCTACGCCTTCGGCACCGCCAACATCGCCATCCCGGCGGCGCCGGTGCCTCCGGTGGTCGAACCCCCCGTGGTCGAACCCCCGGCCCCCGAGCCCACCGAGGAGAAGCGCAAGCTGGCCGTCGCCGGACTCGGCTTCCTGACCCCCGCCGCCGAGGCCCTGGGCCTCATCGGACCGTTTGGCGAATACGCTGAGCTCGTCCTGCTCGCCATCATCCTGCTCCTCGTCGTCCTCGTGGTGTTCTTGGTCATCTTCCTAGCGACCCGCGGCTCCGTGCGCGTCCGCATCGAACCCCGCAAGATGGTCATCGCACCCGGCCAGACCGCCGAATTCCGCGTCGAGATCAAGAACCGCAAGGGCGACGAACTTGATGCTCTCGCATCCTTTGAAGGCGACCCCGAATGGACCACGTCGCTGTCCTTCAGCGGCCGCGAGATGACCGCTGCCGGCACCGACGCCGCCATGCGCCTCGGCGGCAAGAAAGACCAGGACGGCGTGCGCCACGGCATCCTCAAGGTCACGGCCCCCGAGGCCGCTGACGACCGCGAGTCCGACCGCGTCACCGTCAACGTCGCGCCCCTGCGTGACGATGGCAGCCGGCTCAAGACCCAGCGCACCCAGATCCGTGTCCAGGCGCACAGCGAAGCACCCCTGGCCGGCGACATCCGGCTGGCCGGCGTCGAGCACGATCCAGCCCACCCCGAAGCGGGCCAGGTCGTCGAGACCACCGCCCGCATCGAGAACGACTCCGAAGAAGAGACGATGCGCCTGCGCGTCGTCCTGAACGTCGACGGCGAAGACCTGCAAGAACAGCCCCTGACCCTGCCCCCGCAGCAGGCCCGGGCGGTCGTTTTCACCTGGCAAGTGCCGGCTGGAAGCAGCAAGGTGCGCGTCCGCATCTTCTCCGACGAGTAGCTGATCCCGTCTGCAAGGGTTTTTACTCGGCCTCATCTGGCGGCGCCAACCCCGTAGGGGAGTTGCATGCCATGACCGCTGAGGAGACCAAGGCCGAAGGCCAGACTACGACCGCCGAGACGAAGGAAGCCCCTGAAGTCGATGTCCGGAACTTGCAAGACAAGTTCCACGGCCTCCTCGACCAGCGCAACCACTACAACGACCTCGCCCGCGAGGCCCGGGATGCGCGCAACCTGCTCAACGACAGCCGCCGGGAGAAATCCGAGGCCATCGACGAGCACAAGAAGGCACGCGACGCCCTCAACGAGCAGATGAAGGAGCACAAGGACCTCCGCAACGCCTACCAGGACCAAGCCAAGGCCCTGATCGGCGAGAAGAAGGGCAAGCAGGGCGGCATCGAACGCAGCCTGCCCCTCCAGGTCCGCAAGCTCCGCAACGAGATCCAGATCCAACTCGAGCGCCAGGAGACGACCGTCATGACCCCGGCCAAGGAGAAGGCCCTCGTCGACGATGTCCGTGCCAAGCGCCGCGAGCTCAAGGAGCTCGAAGGCCAGCTCGGGGCCCAGAAGACCGTCAACGTGGACATCGGCGACGCCGACAACGCCATCGACGAGCTCTTCAAGCGCGCCGACGAGGAACACGCCAAGGTCGTCGAGTTCCAGACCCAGGCCACCGTCCACCACGACAAGTTCGTGTCCGCCATCAAGGAGATCCGTACGATCTCCGCCGAGGCCGACGACAAGCACAAGGAGTTCATCGCCTACAAGACGAAGGCCGATGAGAACCACGAGAAGGCCATGGAGCTTCGCGAGAAGGTCATGGCCGTCAAGGGCGAGCGCGCCGCGACGTACCGCGCCCAGAAGGACGAGATCAAGGGCTTCAACAGCCGTGCCTCGCAGGCCGTCAACAACCCCGCCGCTCGCAAGAAGGCCGAGGACGACGCCATGGCGCAGCTGATGAAGGGCGGAAAGATTTCGCTTTAGGCGAAAGATTTCCGGCCAGACTCCTGGGGCCGCGCAGCGAATCCCGGCCGACGGGCGGCAAGATCAGCCTGTAAGGCTGGTGCTTGCGTCTTGCCCCGAGTGACCGTCGGTCGCTGGGAGGCAGGCCACAGAGATCTCGCTGTAAGCGAGTCGAACCCACAGCATCCGGGGCCTTCGCGGCCCCGGATGTCTGCATCTCGTTTTGTTTGCCGACGCCATCGTCGTCGGACCACGGGCGCCCCATCCAGGCGCCAGATACACTGGAAAACAGCAGCCATTCGGCCGTCGTGGCGCCTCCAACGCCAGCCACAACGGTTTTCTAGTGCAACTTGGAGTGGCCAGTCAGAGACGGGCAGGTTCACTCCCTGACCGGACCCTCACGATCACTGGTCGCTTCGGCGGCCCTCACCCCTCACGCCCGCATCGGGCGCGGGACCGGCGAGTCACGACTCTGCGCCGTCTCACTAAGGACTTGATCCTATGCCTGTCGATCCTACGACTACCAAATACATGATCAAGGCGACCATCACCGCTGATGGCGTCATCGAAAAACCCGATATCATCGGCGCCGTCTTCGGCCAGACCGAAGGCCTCCTCGGCAACGAGATGGACCTTCGCGACCTGCAGAAGGGCGCCCGCATCGGCCGCATCGAAGTCGATGTGCAGACCAAGGGCGGAAAGAGCAGCGGCACCATCCTGCTGCCCTCTGCCATGGACAAGGTCGAGTCGGCCATCCTGGCCGCCGCGCTCGAGACCATCGACCGCATCGGCCCCGCCAAGGCGACCGTCAAGGTCAACTCGATCGAGGACACCCGCATCTCCAAGCGCACGCAAGTCGTCGAGCGCGCCAAGGAACTCCTGGCCTCCCTCAACGACGACCCGAGCCAAGACTCCGGCCGCATCAGCGACGAAGTCCGCAACGCGGTCCAGGTCGCCGAGATCGTCAAGTTCCGCAACACCAAGATCTGGTGCGGCCCCAACGTCGAACAGAGCGATTCGATCATCATCGTCGAAGGCCGCAGCGACGTCCTCAACCTGCTCAAGTTCGGCATCAAGAACACCATCGCCGTCGAAGGCACCAATGTGCCCGACGAGATCAAGGAACTCTCCCGCGAGAAGACCACGACCCTCTTCGTCGATGGCGACCGCGGTGGCGAACTCATCGCCCGCGAACTCCTGCAGACCTGCGAAGTCGACTTCGTGGCCCGCGCCCCCCAGACCCGCGAAGTGGAGGAACTTCCCCACAAGCTGGTCATGAAGTGCCTGAAGAACAAGCTGACCGCTGACCAGTTCATCTCGCAGCACGGCATCAGCGTCCAGAAGAAGGAAGGCGGCGAACAGAAGCCCAAGGCCGAAGGCCGCGAAGCCCCTGCCAAGTCGGACGCCCGTCCGGCCCGCGACGACGACAAGCCCGCCCGCACCCGCGGCCGTGGCCGTGGCCGTGGCAAGAAGGACGACGCAGCCCAGGCCGAAGAAGCCCCGGCCACCAAGGCCGAGGAAAAGCCCGCTCGCCGCTCGGAAGAGCGCCCCGCTCGCCGCAGCGAAGAGAAGCCTGCCCGCGCCGAGTCCAAGCCCGCCCCTAAGAAGCGCGGCGACGACCCCCGCGCCAACCTGCGCGAGACCCTCACCGGCCTCTCGGGCAGCCTCAAGGCGACCCTCCTCGATGACACCGGCAGCCCCCTCAAGGCCGACCTGGCTGTCCGCGAGCTCGCAGACACCCTGAAGGCCTCCAAGGACGCCGTGCACACGGTCGTCTTCGATGGCGTCATCACCCAGCGTCTCCTCGACATCGCGGCCACCAAGAAGGTGCAGACCGTCGTCGGTGTGAAGATGGGTAACGTGGCCAAGGTCCCCGACACTGTCGAGATCTTGACGCGCGACGACCTCTCGTAGACAAGGAGCACAGCGACGTTCTACGAGAGCGAACCAGTGCGCAAGCACTGGTGAGTCTGAGCTGAACGCAGAGAAGCTCAGGCGGTGCAAGGCCAGGCCTCGATTGCCCCCGGTCGCGCTTGCGCGGCCGGGCGGTGTCGAGATCTTGACGCGCGACGATCTCAACTGAACGCCAAGCGTAGCGAGGTTTTCAGTTGGGCGAGCCTGGCCGGAAGGCCCGGCGAGTCTCCGTAGAAAAGGAGCACAGCGACGCGCTACGAGAGCGAAGCGGCCCGCTTGGGCCTGCGCGTCTCAGGCCC
>JBFJNL010000020.1:0-23112 GCA_041618195.1 Thermoplasmatota archaeon
GCCTTGCGGTTGGTGGTCTGGGCGAACACTGCGAACGGGCTGGCGTTTGAGAGGTCTTCGCGAGAGTGCAAGTGCAGGCGGTCGTGGTGGCCTGCGGGCTGGGGAACTTCCAGGTAGCGGACGCCCAGTTCGATGCGGCCGACACTGGCGGGGACGCTTTGGCTCTTCATTTCGAGGATGATGTTCTCGAAGGCACCATGCTGGTGGGCGAAGGGCACGCTGACCAGGACCGGGAACGCGCGGCTCTGGTTGCCGGCCAGGCGGATGCTGCCGCCGGGCAGCGTGATCTCCCAATCCTTCGGCACCTCGCGCACGGATAGGTCGAAGCGGTCCTCCTCCGCGCGCAGGTTGCTGGCTTTCACGTAGTACACGAAGGTGCCTTTTTCGCCGTTGGAGGCGCGGGACGGGATGTCGGATTCCAGCCGGGCGTGGCCGCTCTGCTGCAGGCCGATCTGGATGGGGTATGGGGTGGGGCCGTACCCCGAGTCGGGCATGGCGTCGCGGATCTGGACGGCGCTTGGGCCGAAATTGGCTCCGAAGGCGCCGGTATTGCGGGCGAATGCGCGGAAGAAGTCGAGCGAGCGCCCGACGGTCGGAGCAGTGCCGTTGCCGTCCAGCAGCCAGTCTCGGGGGACCTCGATGCTGGCGGTCTCCTCGGCTCCGTTGATGGTGGGCTGCACGAATTCCCAGTACACGTAGTCCCCGCGGCCGGCGTCGTAAACCAAGAACTGGGCGCCGAACTGGTTTCCGCCGAAGGTCGTGTCGCGCAAGAAGCGCAGGCGGTAGCCCTGGTCGGCGTGATTGAAGTCGATGTCGATGATGCCGGTGTCTGTGGGCGCAGGGTTGGCCGGATCGAGGTCCGTGACCTTGAGGGAGAACGTCAGGGACTCGGCGCCCTCGTCGACCCACAGGCCAAGCAGATCGAAGCTCTTGGGGTCTACGCCGGGCGCCGCCACGCCCGCCGTTGTCGCCGTCGCATCGCCTGACGGATCCTCGAGCACCTGTGTCTGCGCCAGTGCGGCGGGGATCAACAGTAAGGCGATCAGCAGGGCCTTGCGCATGGTCTCGAGCCGGGCTCCGCAGAGAAAAGCGTTCTGGTGGGGTGCTACGAGAGGAGGCCGGCAAGCGCGAGGGCGCCGGCGCTCGCCTGCCGCTTAGCTGTCATGGCACGGTCGATGTGTCACCAGGCGTCGCCTCACGGTGCCGACGAGCAGGGCGGCCAACGGGACCAGGAGCGGCAGCGGCGTCGACTTGTCGCTCAAGTTTCCATCGAGCAGCGCCGCATCATAGGCTTCGTCAGGAATGTCGACGGTGGAGTCGACGAGCGTCACGAGCCGGATGAGGGTCTGCGTGTTCTCGTCCGCACTGGAGCGTGCCACCAGCGTCACGTCCGCTTGGTCGCCATCGCGCGCGGAGGTCGGCACACTGATGGCGACGGCCAATTGCCGGGACGATTGGGCGGGGATCTGGATGTGGGTCGAGCCGAGTACCTTGGCCCAGTCAACGTTGCCGCCGCTGAGGCTCAGGTCGAAGGTGCCGGCGGCTGCGCCGACGTTCTCGGCGGTGATGTTGAAGATCACCGTGCGTCCGGGGTTGGCGGTGCGGTACTGGGTCTTGGCGTACAGTTCGATGCCGCTCAAGCTGGCGAAGTACTCGTCCACGTCGTCATGGTATTCGGCGAGGGGTAGCTGGAATGTGCCCTCGTCGACGGTGGCGCTTCCGACGTCCAGGCCGCCGATGATGACAGGGATGTCGTCGTCGGCGCGGAATTCCCCGAGCAGGAGCGCGAAGTTCAGGGTCGGATCGTATGGGACGTAGTCGCCGGCCTCCAGGGGCGTGATGGTGGTGGTCACCGTCTTGGTGCCGGCGCCGTCGAAGCCGACCACTTCGGTGTCGTCGATGCGAGCGAGTGCGCCCGAGGGCTCCTGGCTCAAGCATGCGCTGGGGCGGTCGCCGTCCTTGTAGGCGACGAAGTAGCCACCGTAGGTCTTGTCTTCGGAGGGTCCGTCCGAGGAGATGGCGAACGTCGCTTCGCCTAGCGCTTTCATGTCGAAGTCGAGGCCGATCTGCAGACCGGGTAGCAAGGGGACGAAGGTGCCGCGGCCACTCTTGCCGCCGCCGCTGAAGCCGCAGCTGCCGCCACCGGGCATGGGTTCCTGTTCATCCTCCGGGACGTTGTCGTCCTCAAGCGCGTTGATGTAGCGTTGGAAGCCGCCGCTGCCGTGCAGCCACAAGGTGTCGTGGTGGCCGGACGGCTGGGGCACTGCCGTGTAACGGATGCCGAGCTCCATGCGGCCCGTGGCGTCGGGGTCGCTGCGGCTCTGCGCGGTGACCATGAACGGATGGAAGACGCCGTGTTGGTGCTGGAACGGCACCGTGACCAGGATCGGGAATGTCTCCTTGCTGTCCGGCTCGACGCGGACGGTCTGCTTGGGGACCGTGACGGTCCAAGTGCTCGGCGCGCCGGTCACTTTGATCTCGAAGGTGTCCTGATGGTCTGCCTCGTTCACCGCGGTCAACTCAAACAAGAACGTGGTCGCTTCGCCGTTGCTGACGCGCACTGGCGCCTTGGAGATCAGGGACGCTGTGCCAGACTGCTTGATGCCTTCTTGGATGAGCCACGCGGCGGCACCTTCGTCGGGCATGCGGTCGTAGCCCTGGACGCCCACGGTGGCCGGGCCCGGTGCCAGGAAGTTGGCTAGGAAGTCCTCCATGAACAGGCCGGACTCGACGTAGATGTTCTCGATGGAGCCATCGACGATGGTCCCCGCACCGTCGGCGCCGATGACGTATTCGCGTGGCAGGAACACTGCGACCGTGTTGGCGGACACATCGGACTTGACGGCGAACGACTCGAGCCGCTGCCATCGGTCGGCGCCGGCATCGTAAGCGTTCAGGGTGGCGCCGAACACGAGGCCCTGAGCCAGTGGGGCCGCGCCAGCGCGGAAGATGTTCAGCATGTATTGGGCGTCGCGGTAGCTGAAGTAGACGAACCAGTCGATGGTGTCGGCCAGCAGGAGGTCCTCGCCGGGGGGCGCCAGGTCGGTGACCTCGAGCGCGAAGTCGAACCCGGTTAGGCTCTCTTCCACGTCGAGACCGATGAGGTCCAGGGCGTTCCAGCGGGCGCCGGCAGCAGGCACGCCCGCCACCGTCACTTCATGATCGCCTTTGTCATCCTCGGTGATGGTCTCGGCGTGCACGGGGGACGCCAAGATGAGGATGATTGCTGCCACGGCTATGCCACGCATGATGGCGACCCCCCTTGCCGGGCCTTATGCTTATTGGTGGGTTCGTCGAGGTTACTCTTCCTCACCTGTCGCCATCTCGGCGGGAGGCTCGACGGGGACGTCTTCGCCCTCGCCGGCCTCGAGGACCGACACCTGCGTCACCACATCGGCGCCGTTGAGGCGGACGATGCGGACACCCTGGGTGCTGCGGCCCAGCTGGCTGATCTGATCGACCGGGGTGCGGACCACCATGCCCTCGCGGGTCATGATGAGCAGGCTCTCGTCGCCAGCGACCGGGCGCAGGGCGCGGACGCCTCCGTTGCGCTCGTTGACGACGATGGTGCGGACACCCTTGCCGCCGCGGTGGGTCTTGCGGTACTCATCTAGTGCCGTGCGCTTGCCGTAGCCCTTCTCGGTCACGGTCAGCAGCTCGGCGCCGGCTTCGGCCACTGCGAGTGCGACCACGTGGTCGCCTTCGCCGAGACGGATGCCGCGGACACCGCTGGCCACGCGGCCCATGCTGCGCACTTCGTCTTCGTCGAAGCGGCACGCCTGGCCCTTGAGCGTCGCGAGGATGACGTCCTGCTGTCCGTCCGTGCGGCGCACGGCGAGCAGTTCGTCATCATCGCGCAGTTCGATGGCCTTGATGCCGACGACGCGGATGTTCTTGTACGCGGAGAGCGGGGTCTTCTTGACGATGCCGCGCTTCGTGGCGAAGAACAAGAACTGTCCTTCCTCCTCGAAATTGCGCACGGGAATGATGTTCTCGACGCGCTCGCCCTCGTCCAGGTTGATGAGGTTGACCACGGGCTTGCCACGGCTCTGGCGGCTGCCGGCAGGGACACGGTATCCCTTGAGCCAGTGGACGCGACCGGTGTTGGTGAAGAAGCACAACCAGTCATGGGTGGAACCGATGGTGGTGCCGAGGATGTGGTCGTCTTCCTTCGCCTGCATGCCTTTGAGGCCCTTGCCGCCGCGGTTCTGCTCCTTGTACGTGTCAAGGGGCATGCGCTTCAGGTAGCCTTCCTTGGTGAAGGCGAAGACGGAGGTCTCCTCGGGGATCAGATCTTCGTCCTCGATGTCGATCTCGCCGTCTTCGATGGCGGTGCGGCGTTCGTCGCCGAAGTTGTCGCGGACCGCCGTGAGTTCTTCCTTGATGATGCCGTAGACGAGGCCCTCGTCAGCGAGGACGCTCTTGTAGTACGCGATCATCTTGGCCAACTCTTCGTGTTCCGTGCGCAGAGCGTCCGACTCGAGGCCGGTCAGCTTCTGCAAGCGCATGTCGAGGATGGCCTTGGATTGGATCTCGCTCAGGCCGAACTTCTCCATCAAGCCGATGCGGGCGGCGTCGCCGTCCTTGCTGCCGCGGATCAACGCCACGACGGCGTCGATGTGATCCAGGGCGGTCAGGAGACCTTCCAGGATATGCGCCCGGGCTTCGGCCTTGTCCAGTTCGAACTGGGTGCGGCGCTTGACGACGTCCACGCGGTGGTCCAAGAAGACGCGCAGGATCGATTTGAGATCCAAGGTGCGCGGCATCCCGCCGACCAAGGCGAGGTTGTTGATGCTGTAACTGGACTGCAGCGGCGTGTGTTTCCACAGTTGGTTCAGGACGACGTCGGTGATGGCGTCGCGCTTGAGCTCGACGACCATCCGCATGCCGCGGCGATCCGATTCGTCGCGCAGGTCCGCGATGCCCTCGATGACCTTGTCCTTCGCCAGTTCGGCGATCTGCATGAGCAGGGTCGCCTTGTTGACCTGGTAGGGCAGTTCGTCGAAGACGATGCGGTCCTTGTCGTTGCCCATCTGTTCCACGTGGTGCTTGCCGCGGACGATGATGCGGCCCTTGCCCGTCATGTACGCGTTGCGGATGCCGGTGCGGCCGTAGATGATGCCACCCGTCGGGAAGTCGGGGCCGTTGACGTGCTCCATCAAGTCCATGATGGTGCATTCCGGTTCTTCGATGAGGCGCAAGGTCGCGTTGAGCACTTCCGTCAGGTTGTGCGGCGCGATCTTGGTGGCCATGCCGACCGCGATGCCGTCGGCGCCGTTGATGAGCAGGTTGGGGATCGCCGCAGGTAGGACTGCCGGCTCCTTGAGCCGACCATCGTAGTTGGGTGCCCAATCGACGGTGTTCTTGTCGATGTCTCCCAGCATCTGGCTGGCGATCTTGGCCAGCTTGGCTTCCGTGTAACGCATGGCTGCTGCCGAGTCGCCGTCCACGGAACCGACGTTACCTTGGCCGTCGACGAGCGGGTAGCGCAGGCTCCATTGCTGGGCCATGCGCACCATGGCGTCATAGACAGAAGAGTCGCCGTGCGGGTGGTACTTACCCAGCACTTCACCGACCACGTAGGCCGATTTCTTGTAGCCCTGGGTGTGGCCCATGCCGAGTTCACCCATCGCGTACAGGATGCGGCGGTGGACCGGCTTCATGCCGTCGCGGGCATCGGGCAGCGCGCGGCTGACGATGACCGACATGGCGTAGTCCAGGAACGATTGGCGCATCTCCTGCTCGATCGGACGGTCGACGCGGCGGTCGCTCGGGACGATGGTCGCAGTGGGCAGGTCGTCGGGGTCGTCGGGGGTAGGGGCGGTCTGGGCCGCTTCGCTTGGAGCCTCGGACATCAGATGTCAACCTCCGCTTCAAGGGCGTGGGTTTCGATGAAGTCGCGGCGGGGCTCCACTTGGTCGCCCATGAGCGTGACGAACAGTTCGTCCGCCAGCACGGCGTCTTCGATGGTGACCTTCAGCAGCGTGCGCGCTTCGGGGTCCATGGTGGTCTCCCACAGCTGGGTGGGATTCATTTCACCAAGACCCTTGAAGCGCTGGACGGAGATGCCCTTGCCGCGTTCGTCGCCTTCCTTGGTCCATTCGTCGACGAGCTTCTCCTTGGCGCGGTCGTCGTACACGTAGCGGTCCTGGCCACCTTTCTTGAGGCGGTACAGGGGCGGTTGCGCGATGTAGATGTAGCCACGCTCGATGAGATCGGGCATGTAGCGGTAGAAGAAGGTCAGGATCAGGGTCCGGATGTGAGCGCCGTCGACGTCTGCATCGGTCATGATGATGATCTTGTGGTAGCGGGCCTTGTCGGCGTTGAAGTCTTCGCCGATGCTGGTGCCGCAGGCTTGGATGAGTGCTTGCACTTCCTTGTTCTGCAGGATCTTGTCCAGGCGGGCGCGCTCCGTGTTCAGGATCTTGCCGCGCAGGGGCAGGATGGCCTGGGTGGCGCGGTCGCGGCCTTGCTTGGCACTGCCACCGGCCGAGTCACCCTCGACGATGTAGATCTCCGAAAGCGCGGGGTCGCGGCTCTGGCAGTCGGCCAGCTTGCCGGGGAGACCGCTGCCTTCCAAGACCGACTTGCGGCGGGTCAGGTCGCGGGCCTTGCGGGCGGCGTCACGGGCGCGTTGCGCCAGGGTCGCCTTCTCGATGAGGATCTTCGCCACCGCGGGCGTCTCTTCGAGGAACTCGGCGAGCTTCTCGTTGACAAGCTTCTCGACCAGGCCACGGACTTCGCTGTTACCCAGCTTGGTCTTGGTCTGGCCTTCGAACTGGGGCTGGGGGATCTGTACGCTGACGATGGCGGTGATGCCTTCGCGGCAGTCGTCGCCGCTCAGGGCCTCTTCACCCTTGAACAGGCCATTGCGCTTGGCGTAGTCGTTGAGGGTGCGGGTCAGTGCCGAGCGGAAACCCACTAGGTGGGTGCCGCCTTCGTGCGTGTTGATGTTGTTGGCGAAGGTGAAGACCGTCTCGTTGTAGGCGTCCGTGTACTGGATGCTCAACTCGGTGCGGATCTTGCCGGATTCGCCCATGATGTAGATGGGGTCAGGGTGGAGGGTGTGGCGGTTGCGGTTCACCCAGGCGACGAACTCACGCAGGCCACCTTCGTAGTGGTAGTTCTCTTCGACGACGTCGTCGGTGCGGGCGTCGCGGAAGCAGATGTAGACCCCAGCGTTGAGGAACGCCAGTTCGCGCAGGCGGTTCTGCAGCGTGCCGAAGTCGAAGTGCAGGGTCTCAAAGATCTGCGGGTCGGGCCAGAATTGGACGCGGGTGCCGCGTTCGGTGGTCTTGCCCAGGTCGCGGATGCCGTCGGCGTGGGTCTTGCCGCGCTCGAACTCCATCTCGACGTAGCGGCCCTGTCGCTTGACCTGGGCCAACAACTTGACGGAGAGGGCGTTGACGCAACTGACACCGACGCCGTGCAGGCCACCGCTGACCTTGTAACTGGACTCGTCGAACTTGCCGCCGGCGTGCAGCACCGTCAGCACGACCTCGAGGGCCGGCTTCTGGTATTTCTCGTGCATGTCGATGGGGATGCCGCGGCCGTTGTCCTCGACGCTGACGCTGCCATCCTTCTCGAGGGTGACAACGATCTTGTCGCAATGGCCGGCAAGGGCCTCATCGATCGAGTTGTCGACGACCTCATAGACGAGGTGGTGCAGACCGCGCTCGCCGGTGGAGCCGATGTACATAGCCGGGCGTTTGCGGACCGCTTCTAGGCCTTCCAAGACCTGGATCGAGCTGGCGCCGTATTCTGGTGGTTCGGACATGTGCATCCCATGGCTCGGGGCTCGGCTGTCCTGGGGGACAGACGATGCACCCAGCCTTCACGCGCGCATGCGTGTGCGCGTGTATAAGGGAATAGGCTCTGAGGCGGCCGGAAACGCCGATTCTAGGCCGTTTCGCCGGCTGGGGGATGGTTTGGGCTAGGGGCGCACCTTTCGCGATGGTAGCTGCGATTATCGTCGGCGGGTGAACCAGAGGGCTGCCGCGACGGGTAGCAACCCGCCGAGTCCGGGGCTCCGCTTGGCTTCTGGGGGCATGGCCAAGGCGGCCATATCCGCATGCTCCTCGGTCGTATCCACGGACGTCACGAGGCGCAAAAGAGCGCGCACGGCGCCCCCGTCAACCTCGAGAATGAGGTCTGCCACGTCGCCGTCACGGGCGTCGGACGGGATCTCCACGATGATGGTCGCCTGATGCGCGGCCCCGGGCGCGATCCGCAGGTGCGCCGGCACGACTCGCGCCCACTCGGTGTGCTGGCCGCTCAAGCGCAGCTCGAGGTCGAGGGCTTCGGGTCCATGGTTGGTGATGAGCGCATCGAACACTGCCACCTTCCCGGGGTTGGCTCGGCGCTCCTGGGTCGTGGCCTCGATGGCCAGCGTCTGGACGGCGGCGAAGGACGCCTTCACTTGATCGTGGTATTCACCCAACGGTAGGCGCAGGAAGCTGCCAGCCTGCAAGGTGGCTCCGTACGTGTCCCAGATGTTGACCAACTGCGTTGTACTGTCGGCCGTGTCCAGGTCCAGGCGCAGGACAAGTTGTGCGCGCGGCGTGAAGGGGACCCGGTCCACGGACGGCGTGAAGGCGATGGAGAAGGTGTGGGGGGTGTCCATCTCGAGGTCGACGGCGTTGCCCAGGTCGGTGATGTTGCCGAGCGGGGTCTCGTTGCCATCGGCGGAGACATGGAGGAGCATGCCGCCCAGGCTGGCCGCGGGTATGGGGCGGTTGGGGTGGACAGTGACTTCTCCGATGCCGGTGTCGTCCAGGTCGAAGACGAGGCCCATGCCAAGCCCGCCCGCCAACGGAATGTCCCAACGCAAGCCCTGGTCATCGCTGCGGCCATTCGTGTCCAAGCGCGTCGCCGGCCCGTCTTCGAGCGTGTCCATGAACGGAATGCCGAATTCACCCGTGCGCGGCGGCAGAAAACTGATCAGGTCCGCCGGGCGCCCATGGAGGTACACCGTGGGGTGGTGGCCTGCGGGGTGTGGTGGGTCAGCGAAGCGGACTCCGAGCTCCACATCCCCCCACGCGTCGCCGCCACTGGCCCGCACCGTGAACGCCTCGGTGGCCCCGTGGAGATGGGAAAATGGCATGCGGACCAGGACTGGGATCGCAAGTTCGGCCCCGGGCTCCATCGTGATACCAGCGCTGGGGAACCAGATGTCCCAGCCGCTCGGTGTGCGGTCGGCAGAAAATCCTACGACAAGGGGTATCGCCTCCAGGTTGACCAGGCGCGTCTCGAACAGCAGCGTCGTCGCCTCGCCGTTTGATACGCGGTAGGGTTCATCGGCGCTGATGCTGAGTCCATGCACCTCGCCGCCGCCCTTCTTGATGACGTAGGTGGTGGTCTCCGTTTCCACGATGTCGCGCAGCGTGTAGGTGGGCCCCGCGAGGGTGCCCGCCGGACCTTCGGATGTCAACATGCGGGCCAACTCGGAGGGAACTTCGGCGGTGCGGGCGCGCGCACTGAATTGGAGCTCGCGAAACGCATGGCCGGGCACCGGGTATGCGCCGTTCTCGTCCAGAATCGCGCCGCGCGGCACCGGCGCTGACACGGTCGAGGTGTCGAGGTCCACTTCGACGTCCATCTGCTCGGTCACCGAATAACGGCCGAATTCTTCCAGGCGCAAGAGCGCGGCGCTGTAGAAGGGCTCCAGGCAGGTGCCGCAATAGTTTCGGTCGATGGTCAATCGATACGACGCGTCGCCGTAGGCGAAGTCCGCCGCGTATTCGGCTGACTCAAGCATCGGGCCCTCGCCGGCCGGACGCAGCGCCGTCACGGTCGCATTGAACCAGACTGTGGCCGGGGTCTCCTCAATCGACCACGCTCGCAGGTCGGTGGCCTGGAACCGGTCGCTTGGCATGGTCGATATCGGCTCATCAAGCACCGACAGTTGGACATCGCCTGCCGGGTCATCAACGACCATGGCCGACGCTACCGGTAACAACAAGAGCACAAGCCAAGCACGCATCATGCAAACCCGGCCGCCTGGCTACTTAACCAACTTGGTGGCAGTGCTGAAACCTGCGACGCTTCACGCTTGCGTCTGCGCGACCGTGACGTTGCCTTCTGGAGCTGGTTCGTCGACAACGTGGGTCGACGGCCCGGCCGATGCGTGAAGCTGGGAGTCGGCGGCGCCCGGGGCCCCTTCAGATGCCTGGGCACTGGGGGTCTCCGTTGCATCCCCTTTCTGCTCAGATGCGAAACTCTCGACGCTGCGCGGACGGTCGGCGTCCGGGTCGATGCCCACCAGTTTGGCCATGACGCGGCGGATCTGGTCGGGCGTGGCAGCGTCCAGCCCGAAGTATTCGGGGAACGCCTGGGTGACCGTGAGGATCTTGGTGACGCCGTCGCGGCGGGTCTTGACGAGGCCCCGTTCCTTGAGCTCGGGGATATGGTCGTACACCTTGGTGCCGATCATGTCCTTGAGGTCGGATTGCTTGATGGGCTGGTGGTAGGCGATGAGCGCCAGGGTCTTCAGGACCTTGGCGGGGATCTCCATCGGGGCGAACTTGGCGGCGGGTTCCGCGGCCACCGTGCGCACCTGCATGGCCCACTTAGCGCCGGCTTTACGGATCTCGAGCACGGTGTCGCGCTCGTCGTAGCTCTTGGCCAGGGCCTTGATGGCCTTCTCGATGGTGGTCTTGGTGAGGTTCTCTTGCTCGGCGATCTCGTCGACGCTGACGGCGCGTCCGGCACTGAACAGGGCGGCCTCGACGACTTGTTGGGTGTTCATGGGGAGGTCTCCGCGAAGCTTGCGGGGGTCTTGACGGGCGCCGCGCTCATGCGGTCACCTCGATGTCCGATTGGATGGCGGCCGCGGCCTCTTCGAGCAGGGGCGTGATCCAGATCTCGCCGTACGGGAAGTCTTCCTGCGCGATGTCGATGCGTCGGCTCTTGGCCAGGAACAGCACGGCGTTGAACGTCTGCACCAGGTCCACGACGTCCTTCTCGATGAGGTCGCTGAAGGCGATGGGATGGCTCGGGTGGTCCACGATGCGGTGCCAGGTCTCGGCGATCTCCGCTTCCAGGTCCTCCTTGTGCATCATGCCACCGACCTTGCCGCGCATCTTGCGCTTCAGGCTCAGGCGGGCCTGGAGCTTCGTCTGCTCCAGTTTCTTGCGCTGGGACGCCTCCGTATGGACCTCCTCGAAGGCACCGATGAGCTCCATCAGGGTGACGCGGCGGTCGCCCTTGTGGCGGATCTTCTCGTCGATGGGGGCCTGGGGCAGCGATTGGATGCGCTCCGTGAAGTCCCATTCAGCGTCGGTGTAGGAGAAGTCGGGCATGTCGTCCCAGCCGTACTCGTCTTCGGGTTCGGGGGCGAAGACGGCGCGCTCCGCGATCTCGTCGCTCTGCAGCTTCAGTACGGTCCATGCCATCAGGATGATGCGGCCGGCGGTGACCAGGTCGACGCCGTGCTCGCGGGCCTGCTTGAGATAGAGTTCTGCGAACTTGGAAAGGTCCAGGTTCCACGGGTCGAGGTGCTCCTGCGTGACCAGCTCGAAAGCGATGGCGAGGTCCCTGTGGAAGGCGTCCCGCATGCTGACGTGCTCGCCCTCGTCGCTGCCACGCACCATGCCGATGTACTCGCTGATGCGCTCCCCGGTCTCGTCGTGGTCGCTCATGGCCTTGTGCCAGAGCAGATGCTGCACGACCTGGACGGTGTGCAGGTCTGTCTGTTGCGAGACCAGCGTCACAATGCACCGCCGACGCAGCGCGGGCGGGGCATCACTGCTTCACCTCGACAGTGACCATCTCGCGTAGCGTGTCTTGCAGGCCGCGGTCGTGGTCGTCGTCGACCTTGCGCTTGGGTGGGGCCGGATCGTCGTCGTCGCCGGCCTCGTCGCCGGTCGCGCCCTCGGGCACGTCGCGGAGTTGGTCGAGGTCGAAGTTGGCGATGATCTCGGACATGCCGGGCGTCGTCTGCGTGACACCGTAGATGAAGCTCGCTTCCTTGAGGGTGATCTTGCGCAGGCTCACCTGGATGAACTGGGCGAACTTGCTCTGTTGGCTGACAAGCTTGGCCAGCAGTTCCGAGTTGACCGCGTCCAGATTCTGGTCGACCTCATCAAGGTAGTAGAACGGACTCGGCTCGTATTGCTGGATGGCGAAGATGAACGCCATGCTGGTGAGCGACTTCTCGCCACCGGACAGGGCATCGAGGCGGGTGACGCGCTTGCCCATGGGTTGGGCCATCAGGATCAAGCCGCCCTCGAAGGGGTCGTCGTCATTCTCCAGCTTCATGTAGGCCTTGCCGCCTAGGCTGAGCCGGGCGTAGACTTCCGCGAAGTTGTCGTTGACGTGGGTGAAGACCTCCATCAAGGCGACCTTCTTCTTCTTCTTGATCTCCTCGACGAGCATGACCAGTTCGTTGCGCTGGGACTGCAGGCGGTCGGTCTCCGATTGCAGGTCGGCCTGGCGGGCGGCCTGGGCATCGTATTCGTCAAGGGCACGCATGTTGACGGCGCCGAGGCGGTCGATGGCGACCTCCTTGTTGCGCATCTCGCGCTTGAGTTCGTCAAACGGTGCGACGTCCTCGTCGGGGGCGATCTCGACCGGGTTCTCGGCGAGTTCGACCATGGCTTCGCCGAGTTGCTCTTCGAGCGTCGGCAGCTTGGATTTGGCGTTGCTGATGAGACCGTAGTGGGTCTCCATGCGATCGGCGACCTTGTCCATCTTCGACTTGATGTCGACCAGGCCCTGGTACGCCTTGTCTTTCTTGTCTTGCAGGCCGCGCAGGCTCTTCGTCGCCTTGCGCTCCATGGCCATCAGTGCATCGACCTCTGCCTGGGATTTCTTCATCGCCTCGCTGTAGCGCTCGAGGTCCTCCTCGTGGCGGGCGCGGCCGTCGGTGGCGTCCGAGATGGCCTTCTGGACCTCTTTGGCGCGGTCGTTGACAAGAGCCAATTGGGTGGCGGCGACGTCGCGGCGGTTCTCCGCCTTGAGGGTCTTCTCCGTCAGTTCGCGGATCTCGATCTCCAGGGCTTCGGCGCGTTCGCGCAGGTCCTTGCGGCCGCCCTTCAGCAGCAGCTTGCCCTTCTCTTCGCGGATCTTCTCCATCTCGGCCAGGCGGTCGCCCAGCGTCTTGAGGCGCTCTTCAAGGCCGAGGGCGGCTTCGGAGGCGTCGGTGAACTGGACGCGGAGTTTCTCGAGGTGTTCGGCCGTGGCCTGCTCCTTCTCCTGCAGACGGGCGTAGCCCTTCTCGAGCTCTTTGACGCGGTCTTCGGCGGAGGCATCTCCCATGGTGCCGAGTTGGTCTTCCAGCTCTTCGAGTTCCTTGCGGACGCGGCTCAGCCCTTCGATGGCAGTGTCCTGGGCCATCTCGGCCTCTTGGATCTGTCCCATGACCTCGTCCAGGCGCCCGCGGTCTGCGGTGCTGAATCCGGGGCCGCCGCTGCGCTTCATGGAGCCACCGACCATGGCACCACCGGCTTCGAACATCTCGCCGTCCATGGTCACCATGCGCACGCCGCCCATGAGGCGGCGGCCGGCGTCCATGTTGCGGACCACGAGGGTGTCGCCGAAGGCGTGCCAGAAGGCGTTCTGGAAACGCGGGTTGAAATCGATGAGGTCCAGGGCGAAGCCGAGGCAGCCATCCTGCTTGACCTTCATGAGGGCCTGGCCGCGGGGGCGGCCGGGGACCATCTTGTTGAGCGGCAGCAGCTTGGCCCGGCCAGCCTTGGCGTGCTTGAGCATCTCGATGCAGGCCGCTGCGGCCGCGTCGTCTTCGACGATGACGGCGTTCATGTTGGCGCCAGCGGCGGTCTCCAGGGCGGTGCCGTACTTCTCGTCGACACTGGCCAGTTCGGAGATGGTGCCGATGATGCCGCGAATCTGCCCTTGGTCGCGGGCCTGCAGGATCATTTCGACGGCGCGTCCGACGGCGCCGGTGGCGCGGGCGGCGGCTTCCTGCTGGGCCTGCAGTTCAGCGTATTCGCGCTGCAGGCGGCGGATGCGGTTCTCCAGGTCTTCCTGCTGTTGGGCGAATTCGGCCTGGCCCTTGCGCAGGTCGAAGCGGCGGCGCTCCAGTTCCTTGCGCTGCTTGCCGGTGCCTTGCGTGGTCTTCTGGAGTTCTTCCAGGGCCCATGCGGCCTCTTCGCGGTCCTGCTTGAGGCCGGCGAGTTCCTCTTCCGTGGCCAGAAGCTGGGTCTGCACCGTGTCCCGGCGCTCGGTGATGCGGTCGGCGTCCAGGCGGGCCTGGTGGAGCTCGGTGAGCCTGTCCTCGTGCTCCTGCTTGAGCTTGGACAGTTCGCGGTTGAGCTCCATGGCGCCGGAGGTGGAGCGGCTGATGAGGTCCTGCAGGTCATCGCGCTCCTTCTTGGCCGCCGTCATGGTGGTCGTGGTCTCGGCGGCAGCCAAGGCCTCGCCATCGTGGATCTTTTGGGTCTTGTCCAGTTCCTTCTGGATGCGGCGCAGTTCGGCTTGCAGAGGCTCGACGTCCTCGCGGCGGTCCTGCAGCTCCGTCTTCGCGAAGTTGATCTTCTCCTCGTAGCGGACCAGGTGATCGCGGGCGATCTTGATCTCGTCCTGGAGTTTTTCGACCTCTTCTCCGCCTTCGGCGCGGATCTGGGCCTCCAGTTCCGAGAACTGGCGCTGGGTCTCCTTGTAGAGGTCCTTGAGCCCCACGAGGCTCTCTTCGTGCTTGGCGCGCTCGGCGGTGAAGCGCTCGATCTCCTGTTGGACGCGGGCGACGCGGTCTTCCAGGTCGCCCTTGCGGCGGTAGGCCATCAGGCCCTTGAGGCGCGCCACGGCTGCCTTGAGGTCGCGCAGCTTCTCGGCGGCCTCTTTCTCCTTCTCGAGCTGCTTGAGATTGCGGCCGATCTCTTCCAGAACGATGCTGATGCGCTCGAGGTTCTCTTCGACCTCGGTGCGGCGCTTGTCAGCCTGGCCGATGTCGGTGTCGAACGCGGTGACGCCGGCGATGTTGTCCAGCACCTTGCGGCGCTCGACGTTGCTCATCTGGCAGATCTGCAACACGTCGCCCTGCGCCGTGATGTTGTAGCCATCGGCACTGATGCGCGCATGTTGCAGGATGTCGACGAATTCGCGCTTCTTGCTGGCGCGGTCATTGACGTAGAAGTAGGAATTGTATCCGTCGGGGTCGTCCTTCTTGGGGTGGCGCTTGACCTTGCGCGTCAGGACCACTTCATCGGCGTCCACAGGCATGACGCGGTCCTGGTTGTCGAAGGTCAGCGACACGAGGCAGTAGGACGAGGCCTTACCGTCCTGCCCCCCATTGAAAATGAGGTCGGTCAACCGTCCGGCGCGGATCGCGCGCGGCGAGTTGGGGCCAAGCACGAACATGATGGCATCACCAATGTTCGACTTACCGCTACCGTTGGGCCCTGTGATCGCCGTGTAACCGGCATCGAAGGGGACCGAGAGCTTCCGCCCGAAGCTCTTGAAATTCTCCATGTGGACTTCTTTCAGGTGCATCGTCACCGCATGGGTTTCGGCTGCCGGAGCTTACGCTCGTCTCATCAACGGATATGGCCTCCGCTGTGCATCCTCATCCCATTCTTGCACTCCTTTTGCGGGGTTTAAGCGTGTTGGGTGGCGGCCTCGGGGGTCGCGAGCGCTTCTTTTCCACTGGAGGGGGTGCGGGGCAGCCTCAGGGTGACTTCCAGTCCTTGGCCTGGGCCGTGGCATACGAGCTCAATCTCGCCGTCATGGCGCTCGACCACGGTCTGCACATGCAGCAGACCGCTGCCCCAGCTGGTCTCGGCCAGGTTGTCCTCGTCGAGCAGGTCGGCGGCGAGTTGCGGGTCCATTTCCGGGTCTTGATCCTGGACGCCAAGCTCGACGCTGTCGCCGAGCGGTCGCAGGCGCACCCAGACGAGGCCGCCGGCAGGGGTCTCCCGCACCGCGTGGTCCAGGAGCATCATCATGCTCTGGACGATGCCGCGGGCGTCGACGGTGACCGGCAGGGGTTCGTCGCTGCGGTCGATGCGCAGGCGGACGCCGGCCTTCAGGGCCCGTTCCTGGAAAGGCTGCATCGCCTCGTCCATGAGCTGGCCCATGTCAGTGGTCTCGGCGGCGTGGCGGGCCGATTCCATGCTGGTCAGGGCGGCCATCAGCCGCTCCTGTAGGTGCCACCAGCGCCGCACGTTGCGGTCCACGGTGGCCAGGGCCTTGGCCTGGCGTTCGTTCAGGTCGCCGAGCGACCCGCCTTGGAGAAGGTGCAATTGCAGCCGGATCGGGGTCAGCGGCGCGTGGAATTCCTGCTCGGCCGTGGCCAACAGGCGCTCCCGGTCGCGGGCGATGGCGAGGGCCCCCTCGCTTGCAAGCATGAGTTTGCCGACACGGCGGCCGGCCTCGGCGAGCCGTCGCGGCCCACTGATGTCGCGGTGCACCAGCAGCACGAATTCCTCGTGATCGATCTCGACGCGGCTGATGGTCGCCTCCCAATCGCCATCTTCCTCGCCCAGCGAGTACTGGCAGGTCGCCTGCTGGCGGCCCTTCAAGACAGGCTCAAGGGCGTCCGCCAAGAGCTTGCCGGCGGTCTTCTGGAAGCCCTTCTCGTCACGCAGATCGTGCAGGTGGTCCTGGCCGGGCTTGTCGCTGGTGGCGACGAGGGCCCCGGGCCTGGCGAGCTCTTTCCAGGTGGCGTTGAGTGAGCGGATGACGCCGCGGGTGTCCAGGAGCGCGGCAGGCAGCGGGATCGCATCCACCAACTGTTGGTGTGCTGGTTCCGCAGGCTTGGGTGTGCGCGATGCCCCGGACGAGGCATTGACCATGCATCCTTGTCGGACGAGCGCCGAAATGGAGGCATCGGTCGGCGCAAAGGGCCATCCGCCCCGATGGGCCGCAGCGGCCTTTTCACTCCGGGGGTGGTGGCGACGTCGAGGCGAGGCTTCGTAAGGGGTGGGTCTGTGGCGCGGCGCATGGACCTCGAGTTCTTCGGACCGTTCGCGCATCTACCCGGGCGCTTGGAATGGTGCCGCATCCGGAGCCCGACGCACGGCGTCTTCGACACTTGCATCGTCATCGACAGGACCACGAGCGACCCGGTGACGGTGTACGTGGATTCGGACCAAGGCGAGCGGTTCATGGCCGAGCGCTTCCCGGGCTGCACGGCCATCCGGGTGCCGGCCGGTGCCATGACCTTGCAGGAGAGCGATGGCGGCCACCGCCTTCATTGCCGCCTCGCGGCCAAATCCGGGCCGCTGCGCAACGCCGACATGACGTTCAAGGCGACGCCCGGCGTGCCGCGTCAGGTCGCGTATGGTGGCGAGGGCAAGCCGGTCTGGGGTTCGGCTTACACTTGCCGCGGCGTCGATCTGGAACTCGATGCGGCGGTGCGCGGCGAGCTGGTCTGGGCCACCGGCCCCGAGGATGTGGCGGGCACGCCAGGCATCCTGACCCTCGGGTCCATGGGCGAACTGACGCTGCTGTGATGCCCCCGGGCTCCGCGGGCGCTAGTCGGAGGCCAGCAACGCTTCCATGTCCGGGCCACGCGGCACGATGCCGAACGGATTGATGTGTGTGTGGCTGGCGTAGTAGTGCTGGCGGATGTGGTCGAAATCCACGGTGGCCGCGACGCCAGGCACGCGGTACAGGCGCTTGACGAACGCCCACAGGTTCGGCATCTCCGCGATCTTCGCCACATTGCATTTGAAATGGGTGTGATAGACCGGGTCGAAACGCAGCAACGTGGTGAACAAGCAGATGTCCGCTTCGGTGAGCACGCCCGGCGCCTCCGGCGCATCATGGGCCTGGGCCCACGGTCGTGATTCGGGGGCGTCGCCGACCAGCCACTGCCGGCCCTCCATGAGGGTCTCCAGCTCAGCGAGCCGGCCGAACAACAGCGCCACGGCTTCGTCGTAGGCCGTCTGGGTGCGCGCGAAGCCGCATTTGTAGACCGCATTGTTGACGGTCTCGTAGTTGGCGTCGATCATGGCGTCGACGGCCGCGGCCATACCCGGTGGGAGCAGCGTGTCGGCCGCCGGCCGGCCCAGCGCGGGCGCCAGGACGGTGTTGAACATGCGGATGATGTCGCGGGACTCGTTGTTGACGATCGTCGCCCGCAGCTTGTCCCACAAGACCGGCACGGTGCCGATGGCGCTGAAGCGGGGGTCGGCCTTGTGGTAGACGCCCTGTAGATTGGCGGCGCCCAGGATGGTGTCGCTGGTGCAGCCAGCCCGCTCAGGTTCGAACGGCCACGAGCCATCTGGGCGCATGGCCCAGCTGACGATGTCGGTCGAGACCGCGTCTTCGAGCCCAAGCAGCGTCCGGTGCAGCAGCACGCGGTGCGCCCAGGGACACGCGTACTGGGCGTAGACGTGGTAGCGTCCGGCCTCGGCGGGGTGCTCCCCGGCCACGGTGATGGCATCGCGGAACTCCGACGTCTTGCGGCGAAACTTACCGTCTTCGTTCGCGCCCGTCCACGGGGATCTTGCCATGGGGGCGCCAATGCGCGAAGGGGTAAGAACAGAACGCTCAGGGCGCCTTCATCAAGGCCGCCGCAGCCTCGTAGGCCTCGATCTCGTCGCGCACCCTGCGTGCATCCCAGGCCAACAGCGTGGCCATGTGCTTGGCGACCCGCCGCGCCACCTTGGGACGCCCACCGCCGCCAAGCCCCATGCGGGTACGGCGCAGCATGACATCCGCAAGTGTCACGGCCATCTCGTTGCGCACCGCATTGTCCACCTCGCACCAGACGTGCTCTGTGCCTTCGATGGCCTGTAGTCCGGACGCGCCGCCGGCGCGCATGACCGTGTGCCAGCGGGCGCCGTACGTGTAGACGATGTGTTTGGCGACCGCCAGGCTGACGCCCAGGCGCGTGGCGTCGTTGACCGCAGCTTCGCGGTAATCCGACCAATGGGTCGCCGGCGCACCGGGCAGTCGCGCGTCGCGGGTCGGGTGGCCCGTGGCGTCCCGGCGGCCCAACGCCTTGGCGACCAGATCCACCGCCTGTTCGGATAAATGGCGGTATGTGGTGAGCTTGCCCCCTTGGACGGACCACAGGCGGGCCGTCCCTTCGTCCGCGTGGTCGTGCAGGATGTGCCGCCGCGTGACGTGGCCTTCGACGAGGCCGGTCTCATGGACGAGGGGGCGCACGCCCGCGTAGGTCCAGCGGATCTTGTCCAGCGGTGCCTTGGGGAAGTACACCCGTGCCGATTCCTGCAGGTAGGCGATCTCTTGGGCTGTCGCAGTGGCGGTGCCCGGATCGCCGATGAAATCGGTGTCGGTGGTGCCGATCAGGCAGTGCTCGTGCCACGGCAGGATGAAGAATGTGCGGCCGTCTTTGGCGCGGATGATGAGCGCCTTCTCGACGAACCTGGGCACCACGATGTGGGTGCCCTTGGTGCCGCGGATCAGCCTTGGTGCCGCAATGCGTGATCGGCCGATGACCTCGTCCACCCAGGGCCCCGCTGCGTTGATGACCGCTGCGGCTTGGATGCGCAGGCGCCCTTCGGGCCCGCCCAGGTCGCGCAGCGCATGTTTGGCTTCAGGCACCGCGTGGTGGGCGACCACCTCGGCACCGGTGCACACGCCGTCTTGCACGATCAGTCTCGAGACGGATGTGTGGTTGAGACAGACGGCACCGCGGGCGCGGGCATCCATGATCAATTCTGCTACGAAGCGCTCGACGCTATGCCACTGGCCGTCGTAGTAGCTGGCGCCGCCGATGAGGTCGACGGGGTTGATGCCAGGCAACGCGGTCAGCACTTCCTCGCGCTTGAGATAGTCGCGCTTGGGCACGGATTTGCCGTGGCTCAGCAGATCGTAGAGCCACAGGCCGACGCGCACGGTGCGTCGGCTGGCGATGTGCGGGTACAACGGGTAGATGAATTCTAGCGGATGGACCAGGTGCGGCGCTTGCCGGAACATGAGTTCCCGGTCCTGCAGCGCCTCGTGGACCAACCCGAGCTCGAACTGCTCAAGGTAGCGCAGGCCGCCGTGGGCGAGCATGCTGGATTTTGCGCTGGTGCCCCAGCCCCAGTCGTTCTGCTCGACGATGCAGACGGACAGGCCGCGCATGGCGGCGTCACGCGCGATGCCTGCGCCATTGATGCCTCCGCCGATGACCAGCAGGTCGAACGCCTCGCTGGTCGGTGCCTCCGCCACGGGTGTGTAGCGGCACAGGGGTGTTTGAACCGCGCGTATCAGACCGGCGGGGGCGCTGCCCGGGTGCAGGCCGCTGCGCGGCGCGCCTACACGGTCATGGCAGCGAGGTCGCGCAGGCCGCTGACGAGGCGCGCCAGCTCCGTGGCGGTGACGTGCGGCCCCAGGCTCAGCGCCGGGTACTTGGCCGTGGCCACGAAGCCATGATGCCCGAGGTCGGCGAACTCGTCGACCCAGTAGCCCCACTTGTCGTCGGGCACGCCGTGCTTCTCCAGGAGCACGCGGCATAGTTCCAGTCGGGCCGGCTGCTCGCCACGCGCCGCATACAGCGTGCCCGCGGTGAAGCCATCTTTGCCTCCCACCAGCCGCACGGCGACCTTGCCGACCGAGAAGGTGCCGCCACCGAGCGTCCAGGCGTGTGCAAGGGTGCGCAGTTGCAGGCCTTCCTCCGCCGGCATGGCGGAGGCAAACGCCGTCAATGCGGCCTCTGCGTCCGGCGTCGTGACGGTGCTCGGGGTCATGCCGGTGGCAGATGGCGGGGTGATGAAAACCTTGGTGAAGCGCGCCGCCGTCATGAGAAGCGTAAAGTGTCGATGTTCCCATCGACAATCGATGATGTCTGGTCAGTGGCCAAACATGGCGGGGGCCACCCGGTGAAGGAGGCGCTTCTCGAGAAGATGGCCGGGGAGATCACCCTGTCCGACGAGCCCGGGGCCACCCTGCGCAAGTGGCGCGAGACGTTCGACTTCAGCCAATCCGAGCTGGCGGTCCAGCTCCACATCAACCCCAGCGTCATCTCCGATTACGAGTCTGGGAGGCGCAAGAGTCCAGGCATCGCCACCATCAAACGCATCGTCGAGGCCATGGTCAACATGGACGAAGACCGGGGCGGCCATATCATGGCGCGCTACCACTCGCTCATCAACCCGACCGAGGGCATCTTGGACATCGTGGAGTACCGGCGCAACATCCCGGCGCTCGAGTTCGTCGACGCCATCGAAGGGCGCGCCTTGGTGCTCGCCAACATCGAAGAGACGAAGGTCCAGGGCTACACGTTGATCGACGCCGTGAAGGCCATCAGCACCCTGAACGCCAACGACTACGTGCGCGTCTACGGTTGGTCGACCGAACGGGCCCTGGTCTTCAGCGGCATCAAGTATGGTCGCAGCCCGATGATCGCCATCCGCGTCCACCCGATGAAGCCAAGCCTCGTCGTGTACCATCAACCAGAAGAGGTCGACAAACTGGCCTACCGCCTGGCGGAATTCGAACAGATCCCGCTCATCACCACCGACCTGCCGCTCGACGAATTGCAGGTGCGGCTGCGCTCGCTGCTCTAAGGCCCGCGCCGGGTAGGCGGGTCCATGGACTCGCGGTCAGGCGGCGACGCATCCGGAGCCGCAGGTACCGATGCCATGCCTTCGGGCCGAGTTTGTGCCGGGGTTCCGGTGGGCGGCGTCGGATGCGGCCCCTCGGCCAGCGACCAGAAGTGGGCCCCTTGGGCCGGCTCTGTGGTCTGGCGGGAGATCGCCAGGAACACGATGCGTTCCATGTGGGGGTCTTGCATCACCTGGAAGTGCGTGCAGAGCCACCACTGTTCGCCATTGTCCGTCATGTGGCGGCAGACCAATGCGATCGAGGCACGGGATTCGATACCTTGGGCGTAGGCTTCGACGACGACAGGAAGGTCTCCTTGGACGATGCGCTCGGCACCGCCATCGCCCATCAAAGTGGTGGCCGGGACGCCGGCGACGGCGATGGCTTCGGGGGAGACGTACAGCGCTTGGCCCAGCGGCCCGTGGACGGCGATCAACGTCGGCCCGTAGCCCGGGACCGCCGGAATCTCGTGTCTGGCGGCCATGGCCCATGCCGCATAGTCCTCGCCGTTTGCCATGGGGTGCTATCTGCGTCGGGGATACTTGGATGCTACGCACCGAGTAGATCGACGCCCCGCCAGACCAGGATGGTGGCGAGGATGAAAAGCAACCAGAAGGCGCCGGCGGCGGCGGCGATCAGCGACGAGGCGATCTCCCAGCCCCGGCGCCACGGGAAGTCCAGTGCGAGGTACACGGCGCGGCTGCGCCACCAGATGAGGCTGCCCAGTGCCAGGCACGTGATGGCGACGGCGTAGGCGAGTGGGATGTTGGCACCCGTGCGCAGTCCGAACAGGTAGAGGTGGGTGAACGAGTAGGCCATCAGCAGCGCACCGATCATGGCGGAGAACAGGAAGCCCTTGGCAGCGGTGTACTTGGCCAATAGTTCGTCGTCGACCGTCTGGCCGGCGCGCGACCGTTGCATGTCGGGGCCGCGGGCCATCAGGCTTCCGTCCAGGCGGCGACGGGGTTGCCCGGTTCACGGCGCAGGGCCACCAGGACGAGGGATTCTCCGTCGTGGGCGACGGCGCGGCTCGTGGACTCGACCCAGACGTCGCCTTTGGTGCCGTGGCAGCGGTGCCTCGCCAGAACGAGGTCGCCGCCGTAGAGGGCTGCTTCGAAGCCGTCGCCGATGCGGGCAAGGTCGGCCTCGTGGTAGAGGTCGAACATGGAGGTGCCGAGGAGGTCGTCCACGTCGCGCCCCAGCAATCCCTTCACATTGGGTGTCACGTAGCGGATGCGCGTGTAGCGGTCGGCGACGAAATGCACGTGTCCTGCGAAGGTGCCGAGCAGGCCCCAGGCTTCGCTGGCATCGATGGGGCGGGCGGAGATGGCGACGCGGGGCGCATCCGACATTGGACATTACCGTCCATTTTGGCCTTAAGAGCCTCGCGGTTTGCGCGTTGCCCGCTGTTGGCGGCCGGGGGACGCGGTCTACGGGTAGGTGCGGCGGGGCGTCCGCAGGTACGGCCGCATGTCACGCCACCTTTTGCGCTGCGCGAAAAACGCGGGCAGTATGGGGTTCTGCCCCAAACCCCGGGCGCGACATCGCAATGCTCGGCCACGCGGTTGCCGGATTGGGTCTACGGGTAGGCGCGGCTCGGGGTGCGCGGATAGGGCAGCATGTCGCGGATGTGTTCTTGGCCCGTGAACCAGC
>JBFJNL010000021.1:0-22808 GCA_041618195.1 Thermoplasmatota archaeon
ACAGGATGGCCAGGATGACGCGCTGCATAACGCTAGCAGTGGAAGTGCGCGATATGAAGCTTTCAGGCCAGCATCGAACGAGATGTCAACTAACGCTCAACGCACCGGATGGATGCGGGCGAACATCTCAAGGATGCCTTGGCCGGTGGCGTCCAGTTCGTCGTCACTGTAGCCGTCCCACGCCTCGCCGTCGAGGCGGCAGATGGCCGCATTCCATTCCGGGTGGCCTTGCAGCGTCCACAAGGGCCACTCGGGGTGGCGCAGTGCGGCGATGCCCCCGAAGCCGCCGGCTGCGACGGGCTGCATGCGCCCCGGAGTGGCGACATAGTCGCGGTGGGTCAAGATCAGTTTGCTGAGACCGGGCGGGAACGGGCCGCCACCATGGAACATGACCGGTTGCACGCCTTTGCGGATGGCGTCGAAGCTGCGCACTTCGCCGCCGTAATGCTTGGCCATCATTTGGTGCCCGAAACAGACCGCCAGGACAGGGATACCGTCTTGGGCCGCGGCGGCCACGTTCTGGGCGACCAGCGGTGCCCAGTCGACCTCGTTGACCATGTCGGCGCTGCCGGTGACGAAGATGCGTTCAGCATCCAGCAACGGCTCCATGTCGTCATGGATGCCAAAGACCTGTGCTTCGCAGTCCATCTGGTGCGCCACGGAGTCGATGGTCAGGCGACTGAACTCCGGCTCGCGGTGGGCTTCTAGGTCGACGATGGCGAGTTCCATCAGGCCCAGGTCTGGCTGCGTTCGTGCGTGAATTGGTTCAGGTAGTAGCGGCCACCGGCGCCGTTGCCGGTGCTGCCACTGAGCTTCCAGCCCACAAACGATTGGCCATTGACCACGGCGCCGGTGCTGCCACCGATCGCGCGGTTGCAGTACGTGACACCGCTCTCGATGTTGTCGAAGAAGTACTCCTGCTCGGCGACGGCTTCGCTCATGATGCCGGCGGTGAGGCCGTACTCGACCTTGTTGTACTCGGCGACGCCTTCTTCGAGGCTGTCGACGACACCGATGGCGACGAAAGGCATGAAGAACTCCTCGCGGAACACGCGGTGGTCGAGGGGCAGACCGGTGACGATGGTCGGCAAGACGTAGTGGCCGGCGAGGCCGTCCAGGTCGGTCGGGGCCAGGACCTGGCCGCCGCTGACGATCTTGCCGCCGTCCTTTTCGACCTGCGCGACGACGTCGCGGTACAGGTCAAGTTTGCGGGCCTCGATGACGGGACCCATGAAGTTGCCCTTGTCTTGCGGGTGGCCGATGGGGGTGGCGTCGGTGAGTTTCTTGAGGCGGTCGAGGAAGTCGTCGGCGACATCCTTGTGGACGTAGACGCGGCTGCAGGCGCTGCACTTCTGGCCGCTGAAGCCGAAGGCCGACTTGTAGACGCCCTGCACGGCCTTGTCCAGGTCGGCGTTGGCGGTGATGATGACGGCGTTCTTGCCACCCATCTCGGCGATGAACGGCTTGGGCTTGCCGTGGGCGACCATCTTCTCGAGCGCCATCATGCCGATGCGCTTGGAGCCGGTGAACACCAGGCCATCGATGTCCGGGTTCTCCAGCAGCTCGGCACTGACCTCTTCGTCGGGGCCGGTGACGAAGTGCAGGACGCCCGGGGGGACGCCGGCGTCGCGCAGGCAGTTGAAGACCCACCAGCCGCTCAGGACGCCCTTCATGCTGGGCTTGATGATGGCGGCGTTGCCGGTGAGCAGCGCGGCCATGGCCATGCCGGCGGTGATGGCGATGGGGAAGTTGAAGGGGCAGACGACGCCGAAGACCCCGACGGGCTTGCGGATGCTACGGCAGGTCTCGTTGGGGAACGGCTTGCCCATGAGCATGTCCATGCCGTTCATCTCGCGGTAGTGCAGCGCGTAGAAGCGGGCGAAGTCGACGCCTTCGTCCACGTCGATGCTGGACTCGAAGCGCGTCTTGCCGGTCTCCCAGGTCATGACGGCGCACAGTTCGTAGAAGCGCTCGGCCATCAGATCGGCGGCCTTCTCGATGATGACGGTGCGGTCCTGCCAGGGGGTCTTGCGCCAGGCATCCCATGCGTCTTTGCTGGCGGCGATGGCCTGCTTGACGTGGTCGCGGGTGCCGTTCTGGTAGGCGCCGACGATCTTGGTCGTATCCGCCGGGCTCGTGACCTCGAACGTGCTGCCGACCGTGAGTTCGGTGCCGTTGATGACCATGGGGATCTCGGCGCCCATTTGGGAAGCGATCTTGGCGACCGCCGCTTCGAACTTGGCGTCGAACTCGGCCATGGTGCCGTTCTGGTCATGGCGCCACCAGGTGTTCTTGTTCTGGAAGCGGTTGAGGCGTTCCTCGATCATCGATACCAGCGCGCCGTCCTCTCCACGGACGACGGGGTCGATCTGCACACTCGGGGCCATGAGCGCGCCAAACCAGATGGGGTCAAAGCGGTTGGGGCCCTACATCTCGGACCGCATGGAGACCACATTTCAATCCCCTGACCTCAAGGTTCTTACCAGAGCCGCCGAGCTTGTGTGCGTTGGCTGACGCGCTCCCCCACCACATGGGCATCGCCTGGACGGTGACGAACGTACACTTGGTGGTTCTCGGAGTCCTGTTGCTGCCGGCCCAAATCGGGCTGATGCTACGGCTGTTCATGGAGCAGTCCGCGTGGGTGGCGGGCCTGGTCTTGACCGCCGGCAACCGGCCGGATGAATGGGTCTTGACACTGCACCTGTGGGCGCTGTTCTGCACGGCGTTGTTGCGTTGGATGTGGGCCCGGGACCATCCCCACCTCCGACGGGGCCTGCTGGCGGCGGGATTGGCCAATCTGGCCATCGCCCCGATCGGCCTCGTACCCGGCATCATGTTGTTGTGGCTGCACCGTCGCTATGTTCCTGGTGCGGTACAGACCATGGCGGTACCGACCGGTAAGGCCCGCCGGCGACTCATCGTGCAATGGCTTGGGGCCGTCATCGCCCTCGCCATAGCATCCGTGGCAATGTTCGCCCTGTTCGAGGCGTTCTTCTTGGCATGGATCCCCGCCATCATCACGGTCGGTTGCCTCCCAGCGCTGGCGTGGTGGCAAGCGGCCAAGCCGCCGAGCAAGCAGATCGAGCAAGCATTGCACGCGATGCCACCACTGCCCGACATCAGCTCACGTTAGTGCCCGGTGCGTTCAAATCCGGGCACTTCCCTGGTCGCCGCATGGTCGATCAGGTCATGCAACAACAATCCGCCGCCCAAGGAAACGGCAACGTCGTCGCCCTTTCGGTGCTCCAGATCATCTACGGCGCCGTGCTGGTGCTCGTAGGCCTGCTCGTCGCGGTGCTCGGCGGCACCGCCAGCGCCATCGTCGGCAAGCAGTTCGAACAGTTCGGCGGTGAGACCTGGGGCGCCCTTGGTGCCGTCATGTTCGTCGTCGTCGGCATGCTCGTGATGGGGCTCGGCGCGCTACCCATCATCAGCGGCAGTGGCCTCATCCGTTACCGCAACTGGGGCCGCATCTTCACGCTCGTCATGGCCAGCCTGGCCGGCATCGGTGCCATCCTATCGCTGGCGGACCTCGACCTGGTCGGCGCACTCATCCCCGGCGGTTTCGCCACATACGCCTGGATCATCCTGACACGCCCCCACGTGGTCGCCCTGTTCACGCAGGGTCAGAACCAACAACAGACCATCATCGTCGAAGCGGCCTGAGCGGCAGACTTTAGGCCGCTTCGGCAGCTGGACCCGTATGGATGCCGCTGAGCACCTGCGTCTCCTCCGCATCTTCCACTTCGCGATGGCGACCGTGATGCTGGCGCTGCTCGCCGGCGCGTTGGTCGTCGCATTCGCCAGCGCACGATGGTGGCCAAGCCTGCTCATCGGTAGCATCGGGGTGGCCCTGGGGGTCACGCATCTGTTGGCGGGGGTGCTGCTGCCCCAAAGGCCAGGGCGTATCGTCAGCATCGTCGCTGCCGGCCTCAGCCTGCCCAGCATCCCCCTCGGCACCGCATTCGGCGTCTACGCCCTGCTCGTCCATTTCAAATTCCTCCCGGAGGCCCAAGCATGAAATCATTGTCCGACCAGATGTCCGTGTATGCGGCCTACCACCGCAACCCGACGAACCGCTTCATCCACTACATCTTCGTCCCGGCCATCGTATGGACCTTGATGGTGGCCCTGGATCTGGTCCCTTTGGCGAACATCGCCGGCATCGACGTGACGCTGGCCTTCCCCGTTGTCGGCGCCCTGCTGCTGTGGTACCTGGCACTTGATCTGGCCCTTGGCATCGCGTCGGTCGCCGTGTTCACCGTGCTGCTGGTCACCGCGATCCAGATGAACGTCGCCCTTGCCAGCCCACGCATGAGTCTGCTCATCGCCAGCGGTCTGTTCGTCGCTAGCTGGGTCTTCCAGTTCATCGGCCACGGCGTCTGGGAGAAGCGCCGCCCTGCCCTCGTTGACAACGCGTTCCAGGTGCTCGTCGCCCCGATGTTCCTGGTCAGTGAAGTCGCCTTCTCTCTCGGCATGAAGAAGGCGCTCGAGGCTGAGGTCGACGAGAAGATGCAGGCGCATCTGTGAGCGATTACCGACCATGGGAACTCAACAAGCCAACGCCACCGGCCGAACCGGAAGCGCCCGGCGACCCGGCCGCCCGATCGCCGGCCCCAGAACCTGAGCCCGCCGTCGATGTAGAGCGGACGCGGGTCGTCTCGGCACCTGGGACCGAAGTGCCTGACCAGCCCCGCGGCGACCGCGGCCGTGTGCTCGCCGCCACGGCTTTGTTGTGGGGGGCAGGCTTCCTGTTCTTCGGCGCGATCGTGCTGGCCCTTGCCCTGAACCTCGTCATCGGCATCGAACAGGTCGATGGCGACGCCACCGACATCGGCGACGCCCGCAGCGTACGCGCGATCGCCGTGCCCCTGATGCTGTTGGCCTCGACGCCTGCCATGGTGGCCGGCTTCGGGTTGCTCTACCAACAGGCCTGGGCGAGACCCCTCGGGCAGGTCGTCGCCGGCCTACAGATGCTGACCCTCATCGGCATCCTGCCCGGTGCTCTGGCCCTCGGCGGCCTCGCCGCCTGGAGGCCGCGGTGAACAGCCACCTCATCGCCACCAACGGTTTCATGGCGTTCATCTGGCTGATACTCACCATCGCTGCCGCGACCCTCCTCGGGCCTGCCATCATCGGCGACAGCACCGATCCAGAGACCGCCGACATCGCCAGCGCCATCACCGGGCCCGTGGTGACCGCCGGGATCCTGCTACTGTGCGCCTACGTCGCCGCCACCGCCGGCACCGCCGTGGAGCAGTCATGGGGCCGCGGCCTGACGATGATGTTGTTGCCCGTCACGACCCTGCTGACGCCGCCGTTGTTCTTCATCGCCGCCTGGCAGACCGTGGCGTTGTTGCGGCGCCCGGCGTAGACCAGGTCAAGCCGGCGCCCGCAGGCGCCCCTTCTACAACCCGACGCCCCAGGTGCGCGGGTTGCCGGCAAAAAGCCGGTGCTTAGGGAGATTCCCTAGGATGCTATGCCGAACGGCATGCATCCATCGGCCACTTGGCCGACGCGGTGTGAGCCCTCCGCGTTGAGCTTCTGATCATGATTGGATAACAGTCACCCTGGGATAACATCGTCATCGGGCCCATGACCCCCGACGAGGGCCTCATGGATGACCATATCGGCCCATCCCATGACGGGCCGTTGTTGATATAGCGGGCCTTCCTCGCCACGAACATGGCACGCGAATTGGACCTCGAATCGCTACGATGGGGCACCGACCTCCTCAAGCGCGGCTTCGCGAAGATGCAGAAGGGCGGCGTCATCATGGACGTCACGAACGCAGAACAGGCGACCATCGCCGAAGATGCCGGCGCCGTCGCCGTCATGGCCCTTGAGCGCGTCCCCGCAGACATCCGCGCCGATGGCGGCGTCAGCCGCATGAGCGACCCGTCCATGATCGAGAAGATCATCGACAGCGTCAGCATCCCCGTCATGGCCAAGTGCCGCATCGGCCACTTCGCCGAAGCACAGGTCCTGCAGTCCCTCGGCGTCGACATGATCGACGAGTCCGAGGTCCTGACCATGGCCGATCCTTTCTTCCACGTCTACAAGAAGGACTTCACCGTCCCCTTCGTCTGCGGTGGCACCAAGCTGGGTGAAGCGGTCCGCCGCATCGCCGAAGGCTCCGCCATGATCCGCACCAAGGGCGAGGCCGGCAGCGGCGACATCGTCGAAGCCGTCCGCCACCGCCGCATGATGACCCGCGGCATGCAGGTCGTCCAAGAGATGGACGACGGCGAACTGGACAACCTGGCGCAGCACTTCGCGACGCGCTACGACCCCCTCAACGAACTGGTCCTCGAGGACCTCGGCGTCGAGGATGCCTACCTCAGCGAGGCCTACGGTGGCCTCGACTACGAGACCCTCGTCGGGAACATCCGCGAGGTCCTCGGCGAAGTCCGCACCATGGGCCGCCTGCCCGTGGTCGACTTCACTGCGGGCGGCATCGCCACGCCCGCTGACGCATCGCTCATGATGCAGATGGGCAGCGACGGTGTCTTCGTCGGCAGTGGCATCTTCAAGTCCGGCAACCCCGCCGACCGCGCCAATGCGATCGTCGAGGCAGTCACGCACTTCGAAGACCCGGTCGTGGTCGGCGAGGTCAGCAAGAACCTCGGTGAGGCCATGGTCGGCCGCAACATCGACGAACTGTCGGTCAACTTCGCCCAGCGCGGCATCTAGACCCACGCATCGCAGCCGGTCGCGGTGATCTGTCACGGCACACAACCAGCCCATGCATGAGCGTGGGCTCAAACGGTTCAGGCCGCCGGTACGACGGCCACGACGCGGCGTCGGGCGACGATCGTCACGCCGGCCAGGATCAAGACAGCAGCCGGAACGATCTTCCAGCTCGGCAGCACGCCCAGCACAAACCACGCCCCCAGCGCGCTCACCGGTGGTTGCAGGTAGATGAACACCGCCACCGTGCTGCTCGCCACGCGGCGCAGGGCGGTGGCGTTCAGCACGTATGCGAGCACCGTCGGAGCGATGATGACGAACGCCATCCATTGCCACGCGTTGATGCCACCGTCGGCGAGTTGGACGACCGCCCCACGCATCCATAGGACCGGCACGAAGACCACGGCGGCCGCCAGGAACATCCAGGTGTTCAGGGACAGCACGTCGTTCTGTTCGCTCCAGCGTTTGCTGATGACCAGGAAGTAACTGAAGCTCAGGGCGTTGAGCAGGACCATGATGTCGCCGAGGGCGCTGTCCAAGCTGGCTTCGTAGCCGCTCAACCCCACCAGATAGACGGCCCCGGACAGGGCGAGCAGGATGCCGGTCAAGCGCCGCGGCCCGATGGTCTCGCGGCCGGTCACCACGGCGATGATGTAGGTGAACACCGGGATGGTGGTGATGAGCAGCGTGGCGTTGAGGGGATGGGTGCGTTCCAGACCCATGGCGAACAGACCCATGTTCAACACGATGCCAAACAACGCCAGCGCCGAGATGCCCGGCCATTGCTTCCAAGCCGGCCAGTCGCCGCCGCGGATCGCATGGATCCACAACAGCAGGAAAAGCGCCCCGAGCACCCGCACGGATGTCATCGCCAACGGATCCATGTGGACGAAGAGGGTCTTGCCGGCGGCCGGCAGCAGGCCGTAGAACACCTGCACCGCGATGAGGGCGATGTAGGCATTGCGGGCCATGGGCGCCCGACTCGGGGGCAGCCCATAAGGGCCGCGCCGCAAGGGCTATCCCGGCATCTGGGCGTCAAAACCACGTGCGCTCCATAGCGATCCTGCTCATCGCCCTCCTGGCTGGCTGTGCCGGTGCGCCGGTCGCGCCGACGAGTGGACCGGACACGGCCACGACGTGCGACGCCAACCCATCCACGTCGACGCTGTGGCTCGGCCCAGACCATGCGCTCGTCAACGAGACCCCGGCGGCGGGTGCCGTGTTCAGCAACGGGTTCGATGAGGCGTTCTTGGTCGACACCATGGACGAGTGGACGGCCGCGCCGTCGCCTCATGCCCTGCGGCTGGTCGGCAACCTGACGCTGGAGTTCTGGGTGCGCAACAGCGGCACCCCGGCACCCGTGACCATCGGCGGGGACCCCGGCGAGGCATACCATTGGTTCAACCAGATCGGCACCCAGCGCGGCTTCGTGCCGGCGTTCGGCCGCGAATATGCCTCGATCGTACCGCTGCCCGGCTCCATCGACCATTACACCGAGGTCATCGCCATGCCGCCGGGTGGGCTGCACGTCGAACAGGGCGACACCCTGCGCGTCCTGCTCACCAGCCTGGTCGTCGATGACACCCGCAGCACCGGCCAAGAGATCCTGTTCGGCGGCGACACACCCAGCAGCATCACCTTCGACCATCACTGCATGGCCCCCCTGGGCTGGAAGGAGATCGCCAGCGACGAACGCGACATCACCATCCGCGCGCACCAGGGGCTCATCACCGGAGCCATCCCCGCGACCGCCGGGCTCAACTACGCCGATGTCCCCTTCGAGCTGCTGCCCGGCACCCAGCGGCTGACCATCAGCCTCGTGCAAGAGGCGGATCGCAACCCGCTCAAGGACGACATGGACATCACGCTCCTGGACGGCTCCGGCGCAGCAATCACCAGCATCGGCTCTCCGTACGCCGATGACATAGGCACGTTCTACGCCGCCAACCTGGCCGCCATGATGCCGCCGGGTGCCTATACGGTCCGTGTCGAGAGCTATTCTGGCCACGCCTACCAGGGCCATGTCAGCGTCGTCCAGGACCAGGCCAGACCGGCCGTCGGCGCTATGTAGGGCCCCGAAGTCGCCGGTTCGTGGTCCGTATCGGGGTGTTGGCAGTGCAAGGCGCGGTGAGCGAACACCTGGACGCTCTGCGCCATGCCAGCAACGCCTGCGGCATCCAGGTAGAGGCCGTCGCGGTGCGCAACAAGGAGGACCTGAAGGCGTGCCAAGGCATCATCCTTCCAGGCGGCGAGTCCACGACAATCAGTCGACTCCTACGATCTTCAGGCATCGAGGCCGTGCTGTCCGAGCGCGCGGCGAGCGGAGATCTTGCGGTGTTCGGTACCTGCGCCGGCATGATCCTACTATCCTCGAAGGCCACCCATGACGTGGCGGACAAGGACGTCCACCTGTTGTCGCTGATCGATGCCGAGGTGGACCGCAACGCGTTTGGACGCCAACGGGAAAGCTTCGAGGCCATGATCGATGTGGAAGGCATCGGCATCATGCCGTGCGTCTTCATCCGGGCGCCGGCGTTCGATGAGGTCGGCGACGATGTCGAAGTGCTGGCACGGTTCCACGACCGCATCGTCGCGGCCCGCCAAGGCAAGGTGCTGGTGGCGGCGTTCCATCCGGAACTGACGCCCGACACGCGCCTCCACGAAGCGTTCTTGCGCCTGGCCCTCGCGTAGCGCCTACTGGGGGACGACGACGCGGCCGCGCTTCTCGCGCAGCATCGCCTCGAGGTGATCGACCGTCTTGCGGTAGTTGTCGATGGCGAGTTGGAAGTGGGCTTCAGAGAAGTTCCAGGCCTTACTGAAGTCGCCGTAGCGCAGGCGGAAGGAACGCTTGCGTTCGCCGCCACGGTCGACGTAATGGTCCTCGATCAGGTCGAGGTCCTTGAGTTTGTTGAGGTGGCGGTAGACGCTGGGCATCGTCGTGTCCGCTGCGGCCGCCAGTTCTTCCACCGTCCACTCCTGAGTGGGGTGCATCAAGAAGCACTCGTAGAACACCTTGAACGAGATACCGTGGTCAGGGCCCTTGCGGGCGGTGTAGCCGATCATCTGGAAGAACAGCTGGGCGACGCGTTCGGGATCTTGCTCGGAGGTCAAGGGCGAGTGGCTGACCACTTGCATCTCGAATGCCATGATTCGCGCTATTCCTTACCAACCGTAATGAAGATACGGATTTGTCACGCCGAGCCGCGACGAGCACGGCGGATGACGTACGCGAACACAGCCAGCAGAACGGCCGTCGCAAGGAGCAGGATGGCCAGGATACCGTCGGGGTCATCGGTGGCGAAGAAGCCCTGGGAATGGCCGGCGTCGGGTGCCGCTTCGGCACTGCTGCCAGGGTCTGCGGCGATCTGGCTCTGCTCCGGCGAGGCCCCGCCGTTCGAGGCGCCGGTGGACGTGGCGGTCTGCGTCGAGGTGTTCGTGCTGCCACCCTCCGGCGCCGCATCGGACGACGGCTGGGCATCATCGGCGAGCCCTTGACGCATGCCGGCATCGTCGCTGGCGAGCTGTTTGTCGGCCCACCACCAGTTCAATGCCGCGCCCAACATCAGGAAGCCGCCGCCGGCAGCCGCCACACTGAAACCGAGCAAGACCGCGAACGTCGTGGTCTCCTGCGGGTGGAGCAAACGCTCGCCCTGCCAGGTCAATTCGTAATAGATCCACTTGCGACCTTCATCATCGCGCTTCTTGATGAGTCCGGTCGCCAGAAGGATACCGAGGTGCTCATGCACGGTGGCCTTGTTGAGGTCGAGTTCTTTCGCGAGCTCGGAGAGCGTCTTTCGGCGCTCATCCAATGCCCGCAGGACCTGCAGCCGCGTGCTGCTCGCTAGGGCCTTGAAGGTCTCCATGTCGAGCGTGACTTTTGCCACAACCTATAGGGGGGGTCCGTGCCCCATAATGGTTTGGACTAGGTTCGGCCCGGGCCCATCTATGCCGAGACCTGGACGCCGCGGAAGCGCAGCATAGGGACCAAGGCGCCGTCCATGGCCTTGGGCTTGTCCCCGATGCCGTCGAGGCGCTGCAACAAGTCCGGTAGGTTGCCGCCGATGGCGATCTCCGTCGCCGCGCCGACGATCTCACCCTTCTCGACGCGCCAAGCATTGGGCGCACTGACCGAGAAGTCGCCCGTCGTCGCGTTGGCAGTGTGGGCCCCTAGCACGGATTCGATGACGTAGCCGTGGTCCATGCCGGCGATGAGTTTGGAAGTCGACATGGCACCCTTGCCTTCGACCACGAGGTGATGGACGCCCACGCCGGGAGGCGATTTGAAGGAGCCGCGGACGGCACTGTGGGTCGATGGTTTGCCATGCTCGGCCCCGTCGCGGGTATCGAAGATGAAGTTGGCCAGGACGCCGTCCTGGATGATGGGCAGTGTCTGGGCGGGGAGCCCATCGCCGTCGAACGGCGCCACGCCGATGGCGCGCTTGCGCAGGGGATCGTCGACGATGCTGAGGCGGGCGTCGGCGACCTTGTCACCCAAGCGCTCGCTCCACACGGTCTTGCCGCGCATGGCATCGTCGCCGTCGACGGCGCCGACCACCAGGCCGTTGATGAGTTCGGTGACGGCGTCGGGCCGGAACAGGATGTCCGCTTCGCCGACGACGCCGGCCTTCGGGTCACGAAGGCTGCGTAGGTCCTTGGCCACCCGCCGGAACATGCTTTCCGGGTCCAGAGAACCCGTGTGCGTGGTCTCGCTGTCCCAGACATTGAGCGCGGTCTCGCCGGATTCCATGACGAGATTGACGCCGACGCCGAGGCCGGTGGAGCGGTCGGCGACGTTGACGCCGGCGCTATTGGCGATGGCTTCCACCGTCCAGCCGGATTGCACGCCGCCGCCGGCCAACTGGATGTCGCTGGCTTCGTCGGCGCGGACCTCCAGCAGGCGCTTGGCGATGTCGAGAGCCGACACCACATCGAGCGCCGCGATGTCCGCATCCCAGCGCTTGCCCAGCGTCGGCATGGGCATGGGCGCAGGCAGGTCCATAGGCTTGGCCGGGGACAGCCTGGACTGCTTCAGCGCCTGCTCGATGGTCTTCTCGGTCTGGTCTTCTCGGGTAAGGTACGCGAAGCCCATCCGATGGTCCTTGATGATGCGGATGCCACCCCCTTCACTGCGAGCACGGCCGGCGGCTGCGACGGCATTGTTCTCGATGTCAAGGTCGAGGCCGACCTCGCGGCTCCAGTAGACCTCGGCTTGATCAGCGCCACGAGCGGTGGCCATCGAGACCATGCGCTCGAGGCGTCCAAGAAGGGCGTCGGGGTCGGTGTGGTCGGTCATTGTCCACCTCCCACGAGGCAGTCCTTGATACGCACCAGCGGGCCGCCGTCACAGACGGGGACCCATTGGCCCTTGCCGCAGTAGCCAGGATCTCCGAGGCGCTGCTTGTTGCCTAGAGCGTCGATGTTGTGCAGCGTCGATAGGATGTCGCCCGTCAGGCTGACGTCCCGTAGGGGCTGCGTGATCTCACCGTTCTCGATGCGGAAGGCGTCTTGGGCGTGGAACAGGAACGAGCCACGGGCCGTGTCGACCTGGCCGCCGCGACTACCGCGGCAGTAGATGCCGTCCTTGACGTCCATGACCTCTTCTTCGGCATGGGAGCCCGCTTCGATGAGCGTGTTGCTCATGCGGACCAAGGGGCGGTGGCTGAAGCCTTGGGCGCGGGAAGCGCCGTTCGGGCGCAGGCCCAGTTCGCCGGCACGCTCACGATCGCATAGGTAGCCGACCAGCACGCCATCGCGCAGGATGGGTTTGTCCTGGCCCGGGATGCCATTGTCATCGAACGGGAAGGAACCGAACGCGCCGGCGATGGTCGAATCGTCATGGATATTGAGCCCCTCGATGCCGAGACGCTCGCCCATGCGGCCCTTGAAGCAGGATTCGCCGGCGGCGACCAGGTCGGCCTCGCTGGCATGGCCGACGGCTTCGTGGGCGAAGACTCCGGCTAGTTCCGGGTCGATGACCACGGTGGTTCGGCCACCCTTGGCCGTCGGCGCTCCCAGTTGGTCGATGGCGGCCTTGGCAGCCTCCGTGGCCTTGGCGATCGGATCTTCGATCTTGAACATCTCCCAGCCGCGGGTGCCACCGACGCGGGTGCTGCGGCCGGCGAGGTCGCCGCCGCGGCGGGCGGTGAAATGCACCTGGGCGACGCTGCGCGCCATGCTCCATTCGATCTGCGTGCCCTCGGAGTTCCAGAACTCCTTGTTGATGATGGAATCGGAGTACGAGGTCGAGACGTTGTGGATCTCATCGAAGGCGCGGACCGCTTTGTCCATGTCGGCCAACAGACCTTGTTTCTCTTCGATGTCCACGTTGCGCGGGTGGATGTCAGGTTTCCAGTGCACGCGGGCCTTGACCGGGTCCGCATCGGCGAGCTTGAGCGGCTCGCGGAAGCCGGCGGTGCCCTTGGCCAGCAGCAGGGCAGCGTCAAGGGCCGAGCGCCAGGAAGCCGGGCTCAGGTCGTTGCTGCTCGAGAAGCCCCAGTTACCATCGACCAGGACGCGTAGGGCGAAGCCCGATTCGGTCCCGCCGACGAGGTTGCGCAGCTCACCGTCCTGGATCTGGATGCGCTGTTCATCCGTCTGCTCTATGCGCAGGTCCACGTAGGATGCTCCCGCGGACTCGGCGCGGCGCAAGACGGTCTGGGGGTCCACGTCGCTGGCAGGCCGGATGATGGGGTTAGACGTTGTGCATGCGGACAAGCGCCCCGTTGGGACCTTCCTCCACCGACAGGGTGTGGTCCAACATCTCACGCATCTCTTCGTGATGGGTCACTAAGAAGACCTGACTGTACAACGTGCCGAGTTCCTGGAGGGCTCCCAGCACGAGGCGCCGCCGTTCGTCGTCAAGGCTCCCGAAGACCTCGTCGAGGGCGAGGAACCGGATCTCGGCGCCGCTTCGTTCAAGCAACAGCCGGCTGACCGCAAGACGCAACGCCAGGTGGACGAGGTCGGATTCGCCGCCGCTGAACCGGTCGAGCTGGTACCGCACGCCTTCGTCGGTGACGTAAATGTCGTATTCGTCATCGAGGATCACCTCGGTGTAACGGCCGTTGGTGAACCGTGCCAGAAGGTGACTGGCTTCGGCGGCGACCGCCGGACCGATGCGGGCGACGAGGTGGTTGCGGAAGCGCTCGAACAACCCGGCGCCTCGACCGCCCGCCAGGGCCTCGTAGAGGCGTTGTTGGCCGGTCGCTTCGGCCAGGTCGCGGTGTACCTGTTGGGCCTCGGACCGGCGTTGCTCGGACTGGGTCTCATGGGCCTGAGCAAGGGCCAACGCCTGGGCTGCCTGGGTGGCTCGCCGTTCGGCTTCTCGTTCGGCGGCCGTGGCCATGGTGAGATCCTGGGTGGCCGCTTGCAGGGCGACGGGGTCATGGGCGATGGCCCGGACGGCCGCCTCTGCGCGGGCGAGTTGCTGCGAGGCCGTGGCCAGACCGGCTTGCAGGCGCCCGACTTCATCCTGCAACGCCGGCAAGCCGCGCCCAAGCGTCTGTGCCCGTAGCAATGCGGCGTGCGCCGTCTCAGCCTCGGCCAGGGCGGGACGCAGGGTAGCAGGGTCGACCACGGGTGCTTCGGGCACGGCGGCCAGGTCCGCGCGGACCGGCGTCATGGCGCGCTCCAGTTCTTGCCGCTTGGCGGCGGCCTCTTCGTGGCGCTTATGCGCGACCAGGACCTCTTGTTGTGCCGCCCGAGCGGCTTGGACATCGAGTTCGAGCCGACGTGCGGCCTCGTCTGCGGCCTGGGCGGCCTGCTCTCGCTGCGCCAGCTCTTGTTCGAGATGTTGTTGCAGGTCCACGCCATCCATCGGACGATCGCATACCGGGCACGCTGCATCGCCGATGGAAGCGATCCGCCGCAGGCGGTCCTTGACACTGCGGGCCTGGGCGGTGGCGACGGCCAGGACCTCCCGGCCGGCGGCGTGAGCCTGCGTGGCGCTGGTGACCTTGGCTTCGACCTTGGCAAGGGCACCGTTGGGTGCTCGGGGGATCTCGAGTTTCGCGAGTTCCTGCTCCAGCGCCTGCAGACGGCCCCGCAGTTGGCGCCGGCGGGCATCGTCTTGCCCTGCCCGGACGGCTTGCTCATACGCATGCTTCAGTTCGGGCAGACGTGCTGCGGCGGGCCCATGGATGCTGGCGTCCTGGGCGGCCTGTTGAGCCACCTCGAGGCGCCCGACCAGGTCAGCGTGGCGCTGTTGCAGATGAGCAAGTTCCTGCTCGGCATGGCGACGGTCCCCTTCCAGGCGCATGTGCGCTTCGGCTTGCTTGGCGGCCGCCGCATGGAAGGCGGTGGCCTGTCCGAGTTGTTGCGTCCCGACCTGCCACGCCTGGGTCGCGGCTTCGGCCGCTTTCTCGGCGGCCTTGACGGCAGCCACGGCGACCTTGCATTCGTCATCGACCTGAGCATACCGGGCCGCCTGCGCCTGCAGGGTCTGGACGCTGGCTTCGGTCGTCCGGCGCAAAGTGCGGGCCTCTTGGATGGCAGCGTCCAGTGCGTCGATGCCGAGCATCCCGAGCACCATGCGCTTGCGCTCGGTCTTGGATTTGTCCGCCAGCCGAGCGAGGTCCTTCTGCTGGGCGAACACGGTGGTGAAGAACGTGTCACGGTCAAGACCAAGCCGTTGGCTGATCTCGGTGGTGACCGCTTCGAAGGAGCCTGCCTGGGGTGCGACGATGGTGTGGCCGTCCACGATGAGCGTGGCCACACCGGTCTGTTGGCTGCCCCGCAACTCCCTGATGATGGTGATGGCTTGGCCGGCCAGTTCCGCATCGAGCTCGACGCGCAGCGGGTCACCCGGGGGGGCCTGGTCGCTGCGCAACAGCGCCTTGGCTGTCCGGGTCGCCTGCGTGCCGTAGAGCGCGAACGCCACGGCCTCCAGCAGGCTGGTCTTGCCGCTGCCGTTGCGACCGACGATGGCGATGACACCGTCCGGGAACTCCATCTCGACGTCACGATGGCGGCGGTAGTTCTGCAGGCGAAGCCGGAGGATCCTCACTGTGCCTCCCGGAGCAGGGTGGTGGCGACCTGCATCAGCCTGTCGCGGTCGATGCCTTCGAGGGGTTGTTGCAGGGCATAGCCTGCGAATTCATCCTCCAGGCGACCGAGTTCGATACCGCCGCGCACGGCATGATCGAGGTTGGCCCAGGCGATGGGAAGGTCGAGATAGAGGGCGTGGTCCCCGGCCCGCTTGATGGCCTTCTGATCCAGTCCCCCGCGTAGGCTGTCATCGACGTTCAGGATGCGCAGCCGTGCGATGGCCCCTGCCGGTACACGCCGCAACGTCGCCTGGGCGGCCTCCAGGATCTGTGCCGCATCGAGCTGCTCGGCATCGAGGGCGGGCAGGTCGATGTACGTCCGGACGGGCAAGGCGCGGGGGGTGACGACCGGCCGGTCGCCGTGCTCGACCTGGACGTCGAGGATGACCTTGGCTTCGCCGGCCTCGCGGATGCTGACGCGGTCGGGAGCACCACAGTACCAGGCGTGGGGCGTCACTTCGGTGGTGGAGTGGTAGTGGCCGATGGCGACGTAGTCGAAGCGGTCGTCGAACCAGGCCGGGTCGATGCTCTGTTCGTTGAACTCGGCGTGGTGGAACGCGTCGATGGTGTGGACGGCACCGTGGAGCATCAGGATGTTCGGGCCGGGGCCGCGCTCGATGGCCTGCACCTGAGTGCGGAAGGTGTCGGCGTCGGCACACTGCGGCACGGCGTGGACCGTTGCCCCGGCCAGCTGGAAGGTCTCCAGGCGACCTTTGTAGACCGCGTGGACGTTGGGGAGGTGCTCGAACAACCTGAACGCGCTGCCCGTCTGGCGGGTCTTGGGGTGCTCATGGTTGCCGGCGATCAACACCGTGTGGATGCCGGCCTGACCGAGGCGCAAGAAGCCCTCCATGGCGATGGCCAGGGCGCGGTTGCTCGGCCGGACCCCATCGAACAGGTCACCGCTGTGCAGGAACAGGTCGGGGGGGTCGGCGATGGCGGCGTCGATGACGGCATTCCACGTGTCGTACAGGTCCTGTTCACGTTGGTTGAGACCCGTTTCAGGGTCGCCCCGCGGGTACTGCTGGTGCCCGAGATGGGTGTCTGAGGTGTGCAGGACCCGGACCACTAAGGGGTGCGAGGCACGCGCCGCGTTTGGGGATGCCGGGTGAGGCAGGTGAAACCGATACCGCTTGGCCGCTGGCACGGACTTTAGGCCGAACGCACCCTTGCTCAGTGTCGCCCCGCATGGATGCTGGCGTGCTCCCCCCATTCGCGCTTCCCTGGCAAGACGTGGTCAAGGCGACGCAGAGCGATGCAGCAAACGGCCTTGGCGCCGACGTGGCCGCAGCGCGGCTGGCGGCCTCGGGGCCCAATGAACTGCCTTTCGAGCGCCCGCCCGGCCCGTGGCGCATCTTGGCGCGCCAGTTCCGCAGCGTCCTGTTGTGGATCTTGATCGGCGCCATCGCCCTCTCCATCGCCCTGGGCGAGACCCTGGAAGCGGTGGCGATCACCGTCATCACGGCGTTCACCGTGATCCTGGGGTTCGTGCAGGAGTACCGCGCCGAGCGCGCCATGGAGGCCCTGCAACGGCTGACGGCGCCCCGCGCCAATGTGGTGCGGGACGGCCAGATCGTCACGGTGCCGGCCCGGGAAGTCGTCATGGGGGACGTGCTGCGTCTTGCGCAAGGCGACATCGTCGCGGCCGACGCCCGCCTGATCGAGGCCGCCGACCTGGAGTCAGGAGAGGCCTCGCTCACCGGGGAGTCCGTGCCCATTCCCAAGGTCGCCGACGGGGCGGTGCCGGCCGACGCGGCGCTGGGCGACCGCACCACCATGGTCTATGGCTCGACCATCATCGCCCGGGGCCGGGCCGTGGCCATCGTCACAGCGACCGGTGCCGACACCGAGGTCGGGCACATAGGCCGCTTGCTGGCCGGCGTCAAGCGCCAACCGACGCCGCTGGAGAAGCAGCTGGCACGGCTGGGGCGCTGGCTGCTGGTCGGCGGCGGCGCCATCGTCTCCTTGATCATCGTCCTCGGCGTGTTGCGTGGACAGCCTTGGCAAGAGATGTTGCTGTTCGGGATCGCCCTCGCCGTGGCCGCCGTCCCTGAAGCGCTGCCGGCCGTCGTCACCATCAGTCTCGCCATCGGAGCGCAACGCATGGCCCGGCGCCATGCCCTCATCCGGCGGCTCCCCGCCGTCGAGACCCTGGGTGCGACCAACATCATCTGCACGGACAAGACCGGGACCCTGACGACGGGCGACATGACCGCCACGACGGTCACCGTGGCCGGAGTAGTGTATGACGTCGGCGAAACCACGACGCACGCCCACCCACCGGGCTGGGACGCATTGATGCAGGCCGCCGCGCTGTGCAACGATGCCGATCCGGACGCCGGCGACCCTACAGAGGTCGCCTTGGCCCGCCTGGCGGCCGATCATGGCGTGCGCCAAGCCGATGTGGCCCCTCAGCTACGCCGGGTCCACGAAGAGCCCTTCACATCGGAGACCCAGCGCATGGTGACCTGGCATGCCGACGGCACTGTCTTCGCCAAGGGATCGCAGTCCGCCATCCTCGCCATGTGCGACCAGGCCTGGCATGCCGAAGGCCCTGCGCCGCTGGACGACGCGGCGCGTGCCGAGATGGAAGCGTCCGTCGATCGATTGGCGGACCAGGGCATGCGCGTGTTGGCGTTGGCCACGGGCCGAGGGGACCCAGGCGTGGAGACCAAGTTGGTGCTGCTGGGCCTCGTGGGCATACGCGACCCGCCGAGACAGGCGGCGGCGCGGGCCATCGCGACCTGCATCGAAGCGGGCATCCGGCCGGTGCTCATCACCGGCGACCACCCGGGCACGGCCCGCGCCATTGCACGCGAGCTGGGGTTCCCGGAGGGACGGACCACCACGGGTGCCGAGATGGCATCGGCCGGTGACGACATCGCCGACATCATCAGAGACACCGTCGTCTACGCCCGCGTCAGCCCGGCCGACAAACTGCGCATCGTGTCGGTCCTGCAAGCGGAGGGTGCCGTGGTCGCGATGACCGGCGACGGCGTCAACGATGCGCCGGCGTTACGCCAAGCGGACATCGGTGTCGCCATGGGCATCACAGGCACGGACGTCGCCAAGGAAGCCGGAGACATGACCCTCGCCGATGATGACTTCGCCACCATCATCGCAGCGGTCGAAGAAGGTCGCGGCATCTTCGCGAACATCCGCAAGTACCTCGTCTATCTGTTGTCGACCAACTTCGGTGAACTGGCGTTGATCACGACCATCATGCTGCTCGGCTGGCCCTTGCCCTTGACCGCGGTGATGATCCTGTACGTCAACCTCGCGTCGGATGGGTTGCCCGCCCTTGCCTTGGCGGTGGACCCCCGCGACCCCGACACCATGCGACTGCCGCCACGCTCGGGCCCCATCCTGGACCGCCACATCCTAGTGCTCATGGTCCTCGGTGGCCTGTGGTCGGCGCTGGCCAACACGGCCGTGTTCTGGTACGCGCGCTCCTCCGGCCGCATCCTCGAAGAAGCGATGACCATGACCTTCGTCAGCCTGGTCTTGATCCAGTTCATCAAGGCCTACGTGTTCCGTTCGGAGCGCCGACCCATCACCGAGTCGCCTTGGAGCAACAAGTGGCTCAACATCGCCGTGGTTTGGGAGGTGGCGCTGCTGTTGGCGCTGCTGTATGTCCCGGCGTTGCGGCTGCTGTTCGGCACCCACGCATTGCCGCTTGCCGATTGGGCCGTCGTCCTGCCCGCCGCACTATCGGTCGTGCCGGTGCTGGAGACAGCGAAATGGTGGGAACGCCGTTCCACTCAGTAGAAACCGTCGTCGACAGCCACGGACTTCACGGTGCGGGCCGGCTGGACCTCTTTGATGCGCTCTTCGTACAAGTGCGCCATGAGGGGTAGGGCGAAGGGCGCACCGGGGGTCGTGACGAGCGCCTCGCCCGGCTCGAGCATCTGGATCTCTTTGACCAGTTGGCTCAGGTCCTGACGCGCGCCGCCCTTGACGCGGTCACGGTCCGTGGGGTCGGCGAGGCCGAGGATGAAGAGGGTGTTGAATTGGCTGAGCAGTTCGTCGCTGATGAGCCGAGGCTGCTGCGTCACGGCACCTAGGCCGACCTTGAACTTGCGGCCCTCGCGGGCGATCTGTGAGAATACGTTGGTGTCGCCGGCACGGGCATTGAGGACGCGCTGCGCCTCCTCCAGGATGACACAGGCCGGAGGCAGGCTGCGGAACAGTTCGGGGTCGCGGTAGGCGGCCTGGTTGCGTCGCAGGAGTTTGCGTGCCAGCGTGGCGCTGACCAGCAGTTCTTCTTGCGGGTCGAGGCCACTGGTGTCGACGAGGACCACCCGGCCGGCGGCCAAGTGATCGAGGATCTGCTGGGTCGTCGACTGCGCCGTGCCATCGCCGTGGACGCTGGGTTGCCGCAGGATGTTCTCACAGCGGCGTTGCAGGACGTTCCACGTGCCGCGGTGGAACTTCTCCCCGAACAGCCGGAACAGGTCTTCGGGGTCTGCGTGCGCCACTTCGATGAGCCAGCGGTCGTGCCATTTCTGACGCGCCGCCCACAGCGCTTCCTGCTGCGCGTCGCTGACCTGGTAGACGCTGCGGAAGTCGCCGACCTCCACTTCATTGGCCGCGATGGCGAGGGTGTGGACCTGACCTTCGAAGCCTAACAGGGGGCGGCTGGCGTAGACGATCAGGCGGTCGCTGCGCGGGTGGTGCAGCAGGCCCTTGTGACGGGTGCCGTCCCGGTGCACGCCGCTGCCGCCGTCGGCGTATTCGCCGTGCGGGTCGAGGATCAGAAGACCGACCTGGCCTGATTCCAGGCAACTGCCGGCGATGACCTTGAGCAGGTTGGATTTGCCCATGCCCGTGGTGGCGAAGATGCCGACGTGCTGGCTCAGCGCCCGCGGGTCAAGGCCGAGGCGATCGTCGAGGGCCTCGTCGCCGCTGCGCAGGAAACCGAGCTCCAGGTCATCCTTGCGTGGCTGGATGAAATGGAAGTCGCCCGGCAGAGGCCGGCGGACGCCCGAAAAATGCGGCGGCAGCGTCTTGGGCTTGCGGAAGCGGCCGTCCGGCTGCAGGAAGCCAAGCGGCGCCGCGGTGGCGGTCTTGAAGAGACGCTCTTCGCGGTCGTACAGGACAGTGTCCTCGGCATGGTGCATCAGGGCGCCGGCCGTGCGGTCTGCCCAGCCCATGTCCCCGTCCTCGGCGCCGTATTCCAGGTCCGTCACGCGAACATAGAACGGCGGATGGCCGTCGGCTTCGGCGATGAGGATCTCGCCCAGGGCGACGGGTTCGTCGGGGCCGACGCGGAACCGTAGTTCTCCTACGCTGCGCCCGGTGATGCGTCCGACGGTCTCCGCCACGACCGCGAGAAGGCCGGTTGCGCTGTTGAGTGCTTCGGGGAGGCTCGTGAATCCACCCCATCGCATTCATGGACGTGTTGTGTGTGCGCAACGCGTGTCCGACCTGGCGCCCGTCCTCGCCCACCTCGCATCGAACCTCGACGACCACCTCGGCGACCTACAGGAGTTCGTCCGCATCCCCAGCGTCGGCGCCCAACCCGAGCACGCCGACGATGTGCGCGCCGCCGCCGTCTGGCTGGCCGAGCGCATGAAGACGGCAGGCATCGAGAACGTCGACGTCATCGAGACCGAGGGCCACCCGGCCGTGCTGGGGGATTGGCTCCACGCACCAGGCGCGCCGACCCTGCTGGTGTACGGCCACTACGATGTGCAGCCCGCCGACCTCGAGGACGGCTGGGTCCGGCCTCCGTTCGCTGCCGAGATCGCCGAAGGCCGCATCTGGGGCCGCGGCACCACCGACGACAAGGGCCAGATGTTCTGCCACGTGCTCGCCGCCGAAGCCTGGCTCAAGGCCCACGGCAAGATGCCCCTCAACGTCAAGTTCGTCTTCGAAGGCGAAGAAGAGACCGGCTCCACCCACTTCCCCATGCTCATCGAGCAGATGGCGGACCGCCTCAAGGCCGACGTGCTCGTCGTGAGCGACTCCCCCATGCGCTCCGAAGGCTTCCCAGCCATCACCTACAGCCTGCGCGGCCTGTGCAGCCTCGAGGTGGACGTAGAAGGCCCCAGTGACGACCTGCACAGCGGCTCGTTCGGCGGCGCCCTGTGGAACCCCATCGAGGCCCTTGCGCACATGCTCGCATCCTGCAAGGACGCCGTGACGGGCAAGATCCTGGTCCCCGGCTTCTATGACAACGTGGTCGAACCGTCGGCCGAAGAACGCGCGACGCTGGAACGCGACGCCGAGAGCCCGGCCGAGATCATGGCCGCCGCCGGCGTCGACGCCCTGTGGGGCGAAGCGGGTTGGTTGCCCGCCGAGCGGACCGGCCTCCGCCCGACCTTCGAACTCAATGGCATCTGGGGCGGCTACACCGGGGAAGGCGGCAAGACCATCATCCCCCGCAGCGCCCACGCCAAGATCAGCTGCCGCCTCGTCGCCGGCCAAGACCCGCACGACATCGTCGAGAAGGTCGAAGCCCACCTGACCGCGGTCGCCAAGCCCGGCACCCGACTGGCGTTCCGCACGTTCGGGGAAGGCCGCGCCGTACGCAGCCCGCCCGACCACCCGTTGGTCAAAGCGGTGGGCCGGGCCTACGAAGCCGCCTTCGGCAACCCCGCCGTCTCGATCCCTGAAGGCGGCAGCATCCCGGCCGTCGCCTTCATGCAACAGCGCCTCGGCGCCCTGCCGGTCATGGCCGGGTTCGGGCACCGGGACGAACGCATGCACGGCATCGGCGAATCGTTCAGGGTGTCCAGCTTCGAGAAGGGCCGCGAGGCGTCGGCCCGCATGATGCTGGAGATCGCCAGCTGATTCACTGCACGATGCGCGCGGTCGCTTTCTTGACCGCGTAAGCACAGATCGCCATGGACCCGATACCAAGGTAGAGGATGTGGAACGGCACCAGCGCCGTCATCTCCCCCAGCGCCATCGCCCGCGTCAAGCCGACAGCGTGGGTCAGCGGCAGACTCAACGCGAACCACTGCGCCCAATCGGGCAATTGCGTGATGGGGAAGAACGTCCCCGCGAACAGGAACTGCGGCGTGATGAACAAGAAGAACGAGTAACTGAAGTGGTCGATGACGCGGATGC